>PLXP01000228.1 GCA_003151435.1 Acidobacteriaceae bacterium | reverse complement strand
GCACGGGCGACAAGCCGGTGGCGCTTTCTGAGGAAGAAGTGAGCGGAATTCTCTTCCGTTCGGAGACCTCGAAAGACAAGCCTCGGATGAAGATCAAGTTTGAAAAGAGCGAGCAGGTCCGCATCACGGACGGCCCGTTCGCCAACTTCAACGGCGTNNTGGTGACCATCTTCGGACGCTCCACTCCGGTCGAGATGGAGTTCGGCAAAGTGGAAAAGATTGAGTAGTTGCTGCCTCTAGCTACTAGCTTTCAGCTTCTAGCCGGTTCGGCCACTAGCAGCCGCCGGTTGCAGGCAAACGCTTGGGCGCAACACCAAAATTGAATAAAGGGAATTACCAGCTGAAGGCTAGAAGCTAGGAGCTAGAGGCTGGTTCCGAAGGAACCAAAATGGCACCTCCGAAGAAAGTATCCACATACGTCAAGCTGCAGATTGTGGCAGCCAAGGCCACGCCCGCTCCCCCGGTGGGTCCCGCGCTCGGTCAGGCGCAGGTCAACATCATGGAGTTCTGCAAGCAGTTCAACGCGCGCACGCAGAACAAGGAGATGGAAGGGCTGGTTATTCCGGTCGTCATCACCGTCTATGCCGACCGCAGCTTCTCTTTCGTCACCAAGACGCCTCCTGCAGCCGTTCTGCTGAAGAAGGCAGCCGGCGTGGCCAAGGGCGCTGGTACGCCGAACAAAGACAAGGTGGGCAAAGTGACCGAAGCCCAGGTGCGCGAAATCGCCACCCAGAAGATGCCCGACCTGAACGCCTCGTCTGTCGAGAAGGCGATCAAGAGCATCAAGGGCACGGCCCGCTCTATGGGCATCGAAGTCGTCGCGTAACAACGGCTCTCAAGCTCCAAACCAAAGGTCCTCCCCCGCGGAGGGCCTTTGTGCTTGGGCGTAGAAAGCCTGCGGTTCGATAACCGTTCGGCAATTCGGTGCGCTCTTGTTTCCAGCGGACGCAAAAAAGCCGCTCACGATGTGTGAGCGGCTTTTTGCTGCCTTACTTCGGCGGGGCTGGCGTGAACCCTTCGCGTTTGCGGCCGGGTTCCGGTTTTGGCTTCGGTTTGGGCGCTTTCTTGACTTCCTTTTTGCCTTTGTCTTTGCTTCCCATGCGACCAAGCATGACACAAAAGACCTTGGAGGCGAAAGACTAAACGCCGAATTCCAGTTGTCTCAAAAGGGGCATCCCGGCCCAGACCCCCAAAAATCGAAACCTGGGACGCGCGCGCCTGCCCGCGAATCTCCGCAGAAATTTCAGCGTTTGTCCGGGGTCGCGCTCGCATGCGCCAGGTGGTCGAAGTTCAAGATCGCATTGAACACCAGCGGGTAGGTGCCGATGGTTTCGCCGCGATAAATCGGGTTGTTTCCGAACAGCAGCACATTGCCTTGCCCCAAATGCGCGTTGATGACTACCGCGTGCTCGGCAATGGAGCCGCCCTTGTCGAGCAGGCCTGACAGCAGCAGCGTCTTCGCATCGGAGAAGCGCAGGATCACGTCGGGCCGGTATTGATCGGGAATCACCTGGGGATTGTTGCGCATCTGTTCTTCGTTCAACTTGCGGGGCTCCCACGGCTGCTGCTTTTCCAGGGGCTCCGCCTGGGTAATTTTGCGCCCCTGCGGTTCGTCTCCATCCTCCACGGTGCCGCGGCCTGTGGGCCGTTCCGCATAGGGGTCCATCAGGACGCGTCCGCCAGCGCGACCCAAGGTGTTGCTGACGCTGAATACCATTCCGTTGTCGCTGATTACCGGCACATTCAAGTCGTAGCCAAACGCGATCGGGTTGTCACGCGCCACGAAGACCGTATTCAGCACCGAGCCGACAACCCTTGCGTCGGCAGAGGGAGCCACGCTTACGCCGGGTGCGAGGCCGGTGTCGATCGCGAACTGCGCTGTGTCTTCGCAGGTGATCAGCAGGCCGCCCTGCTCGACGAACTTCTTGAGATGCGCCAGGCCATCGTAGCCAAGCCCTGGGCGGATGTCGGCCGTCGAGTCGATGCGGCCGAGGTTGGGCGTGAGGTCCGATTTCTGCCACGGCATCGCGTTGTTCCACATCGGCATGCCGTTGATGATGTCCTGCGCCGACGCCCGTCCCACTGGCGCGAAGATGATCACATCGTATTTCGCGCGCAGGTCGTCTTCTTTCGCCACGGTTTGTGTGCTGATGTAGTCGAAGGGCACGCCGGTCGCGTCGAATGCATAGCGCCACCAGCCTTCAGTCTGCGTGGCCAGCCAAGTGTGCATGAAGGCAATGCGCGGCGCGGTGACGGTGTGGGTCGCCACAGATGGAGCCGCACTGAGCCGTGTGCCGTCGAGCGCAAGATCGTGCAATATGCCGGCGGCGCGATCCTCCGCCACTCCCGTGATGAGCAGCGAACCGGCTGCGAAATGATGGCCGTCGGCATCGAAGGGCTTCTCGGCCGTCTCAATTCTCGCTCCCTTGAGCTTGTATACAAGCGCCAGCAGCGAAGTCTGGCCAGTGTTCGCAACAGCCAGCACTGTACCTGCGCCCGCGACTTTGCCGGCGAGCGTCGCAGGATCATCGACGGCCGTCATGCCGGCCTTCAGCATCGCCGCGTCGGTAATGCGCGTGACCTTCAGATTGAAGAGTTCGCTGAACGACCAGCCTGTGTCGTCGTAGGGATGCTTCTGCGGATCGTCGGGCGCCCAGAACTGCCGATCGAGCAGGGCATCGGCGATGCGCGAATAGGGCTGATCCATGCGCACCACGATGCTGCCTGCCGCAAAGGTCTCCTGCTTCGGCTTGTCTTCGCGCTTTTCCGCGGGCACTGCGCACGTTGTCGCCGCGGAAAGCTGCTGCACCTCGACGTGCTGGCGCTTCAAAACCTTCACCAATTCAACTACGCGGTTGGTGTGGGCTTCATCGTTGGCGATCACATATGCCGACGGTCCCTCCAGCGTCGGCTTCTGAATCGCATGCTTGCTCTTCAGGTAGTAGTTCTCAAGAAAGTGATGCGTGTTGTGCGAGAAGTACGAAATGGTCGTGAGCAGCGCGCTCTGTTCGTAGTTGTTGTTATTGCGCTGCGACCAGTTGACGATGGGCAGCGGCGGGTTTTGCCGGTACCACGTCCGCGAATACTCCTCCGGCTTGAGAATGCGCTTCTCGGTGTCGGCGCCGCCATTGCCGAACGTCTCGTAGAGCCTGCTGATGCCGTTGTGCATGCCCGCAAGAAACATCAGATAGCCGGGGCTCCACGTATCGAAGTCGCCATGGGTAAAGACCCCGGGCATGCCCAGGCTCTGCATCTGCGCCACGTTGTTCCAGCCCAGTTCCGCCCACTCGTCCGCCAGCGTCGGATCGACCCATGCGTTGTACGGGCCGTCGCCCACCGTGTTGTCGTAGAGAAACGGCACCGATTCATGCAAGTCGTGCAGCACCTGCGCGTGCCAGCCAAGATAGGTATCGAGCACGTTGCGGGTCAGGTCCAGCGTCATGCCCATGGCGTCGCGATTGTTGTCATGCGCCACGTAGTGGCCCCAGTAGAGCAGGTGCGGCCAGTCCTTTCCGGGGTTGGCCTTGTGCCACTTGTACACATCCACCATGCGGTCGCGGCCATCCACTTCAACCACCGGGGTGATCAGCACAATCATGTGCGAGCGGATGAACTTGATGTAAGGTGCGTCATCGACGGCCAAGCGATAGGCAAGCTCCATCAGCGCCGTTGGTGCACCGGTCTCCGGCGAATGAATGGTGCCGGTAATGTAGTAGACAGGATAGGAGCGATCGACCAGTTCGCGCGCCTTCGCATCGTCGAAGCCGATGGTGCGCGGGTCCGCCAGCTTGGCCAGCCGCGCATCGTTTTCCTTCGCGCCGGCCAACAATTCGGGATCGGCGATGGCCGCGGCAATCATCTCGCGACCCTCTTCCGAGTGGCCGATGGTGAACACCTTCACGCGCGGACTGCTCGCCTCGAGCAGGCGGAAGTACTTGTAGACATCTTCCGCGTAGGGCAGCATGTCGGGCGCGCCGGAGACGTCGCCCAGCACCTTCGCCGGCGTCGGGACGGTCTTCGACGCTGGCAGGTAATCCACCAGCGGAGAGATGAAGGACGGGTCGGTGGTGTATTTGTGAATGGCGTCGGTGTAGGGCTGATCGACGGGCTGTTTGGGATCGCGAGCATAATTGCCGTTCAGTGTCTGAGCGTTTGCGGCAAAGATGCCGCCGAAAAATGCAAGAAGAGCAAAGGCCAGCTTCGAGGGTTTCATAGACCTCTATCCGCGGAGATTTTTTGGGAGCACAAGACTTTCAACACGAACGGTTGCGAATATCAACACGTTACACGTCGATGCCGGGCTTTTCCAATTCTTTCCGACTGGGGGCGGCGTCCGCGAACTCCCCGAAAACAAAAAAGCGCGTCGCCTTTTGGAAGGCGACGCGCTTTTCTTATCGAATACGAACCCTTACATCGCGCGGTTCACAAGCACCTGCTGGGGAGCTGCCACCTTGCCTGAGATGCCGCTGACCTTCAGCTTCATGTCTTCAACGCCGGGCTTGCCGTTCAGAGCAGAAGTGAAGCTCAACTCGTACTGGTTCTGCAGACGGCGATCGAGATCCTTGAAATACGGCTCGAACGAAACCGGGTTGCCGTATCCCTCCCAATAGCTGTTGCCGCCCGTCGCCGCCGTCACCTGCAGCAGCAGGTTCTGGCCGGCGTTCGTTTCATACATCGAACTGTCGAAACGCCCGCGGTTCTGCCAATAGATGGAGTAAACCACCAGGCCCGCACGCACCGAGTCAGTGATTGCACTCTGCACATAAGGGTCCTCAGGATCGTAGTGCGGGTTGTAGTAGTCCACGCCATCGGTGATCATCACCACTTCACGCCGCGCGTCACGGTCCTCCGAGGGCCAGCGCTTGGCCAGGTCAGACAGGCAGAAGTAGGGGCTGGCGCTTCCGCCGGGCTCGCCCACGGTCAAGCGAAGTCCGCGAAGCGCCTGGGCATGGTCCGGAGTGAGCGGGCCGGTCAGCTTGGCCATTCCGTTTTGCATGTAGGCGATCGCCACTTTGCTGTTGGGCGGCAGGGTTTTCACGAAATCTGCGATCTCAGTCATTTGCGTGCCCAGGCTTGAGCGCGCGGAGTCGTCGATCAGCACCACCAGTTCCAGCCGGTCGTTCGCCCCGCGAAGAGGAGTCCAGTTGGTGATGGTTGACAGTTTGCCATTGACCTTGACGTTGAAATCCTGCTGCGAAAGGTTCGTGGGCGCCTCTCCGCCATGCGACGGCAGCACTGTGACCACTGCCTGTCCCTGGCCATGGTTCTCATTCTGCGAAAACGCCGGCGCTGCCATCAGCAACGCTCCAGCGGCCAAACTTATTACTGTCTTAAGCATTCTCATGATCCCAAGCTCCCTTTATTGAGGCGTTTCTGCTGCGGTGCAGCTTTTCGCCGAACCGGCTCGCCTGACTCGTATTCATCGTTCCCGTTGAAATAGACCCAAATTGGTCGTATTTGTTGCGTTTGCTATGAAACCTTGTGCTTCAACGCTCAAGCTGCTCGCAACGGCACGTTGGTTAGATGGTCTTTTGAGCAATAGGTCTCAACCGGGGGATTTCCGGGCCGGTTCCGCAGTTTTTATCAGGGCCGAGCCTTGCATTTCGGTTGCCACTCCAGTAACATTCGAAGATGTGTCCGGAGAGGTTATCCGGACCGTCAATAGCACCACGGCTTTTGGACCCCGGCCAACTGGATGAGGCGACGGTAAGTTGCCCCCACGGCAGGTGGTTCTCCGCAAAGCGGGGCTGGCAAGAGCGGTGGGAGACGAGGGAACAATGGCAACAAAAGTCAGCAAGAATATTGCGAAGGCGCGCGCGGCTGTCACTCAGCCCGCCTATCCACTGCCCGAGGCCGTCGGCCTGCTGCAGAAGGTGAAATACGCAAAGTTTGATGAAACCGTCGACCTGACCCTCCGGTTGGGTGTCGATACGCGTCATGCCGACCAGATGGTTCGCGGCACGGTGGTTTTGCCCCATGGATTGGGCAAGACCAAGATAGTCGCCGTGATCGCCTCCGGCGACCGCCAGAAGGAAGCCCAGGAAGCTGGCGCCGACTTCGTGGGCGGAGAAGAGATGGTCGAGAAGATCCAGAAAGAAAACTGGACTGCTTTTGACGCGCTGATCGCCACGCCGGACATGATGAAGGTTGTCGGACGCCTGGGCAAGGTGCTCGGCCCCAAGGGCCTGATGCCGAACCCCAAGACCGGAACCGTGACCCTCAATGTGGCTGCGGCGGTGAAAGAGATCAAGGCCGGCAAGGTGGAGTTCCGCGCCGACAAGACCAGCCTGGTGCACGTGCCGGTGGGCAAGCTGAGCTTCCCGCCTGAAAAGCTGGTGGAGAACGCCACGACAGTGATTTCCTCCATCGTGCGCGCCAAGCCTTCGGCTGCCAAGGGCAAGTACATCAAGAGCCTGACGATCAGCTCAACCATGGGCCCTGGTGTACCGCTGGATTCCGCGGTTGCGGACGCGGTCGGCAAGCACTAAAAGACAGTTGTCAGGGATCAGTTGTCAGTTCTCAGTCGAAATGAGAGCCCGTGACACTGAAGTGTGAACAGGACAACAGCATTCAATTAGACGGCGCCGGTAAGCGGCGCGACCCGCTGAGGGGAGCAGGACGATGGCGATTTCAAGAGCAAAAAAGACGGAGAAGGTCCAGTTGCTGGCTAAGGAACTGGAGACCTCGACAACCGCAATCATTGGCACTTTTGCCAAGCTGACCGTGGCCAAGGACTTTGCGTTGCGCAAGGTCATTCGCGAAGCTGGCGGCCAATATCGCGTGGTGAAGAACAAGCTCGCGGCCGTCTCGGCCCAGGGCACCAAGGTGGAGTCGGCGCTGAAGGGCCTGAAGGGCGTGAACTCGGTCGCGTTTACCTCGGGCGATCCGGTGGCGCTGGCCAAGGGCTTCGCCAAGTGGGCAGGCGAGAACGCGGAGTTCCAGTTCAAGCTCGGCATCGTGGACGGCGAACTGCTGAGTGTGGAAGAGGTTAAGGCGCTGGCGACCATGCCGGGCAAGGAAGAACTCTTTGCCAAGCTCCTGTTCCTCATCAACTCCCCGGCGCAGCGGTTGGCAACCGTCATCAATGCCACGGGCCGCGACCTGGCGGTGGTCATCAACCAGGGCGTGGAAAAAGAAAAGTTCTCCGCAGCTCCCGCAGCGGCAATCAAGGTTGCTCCGCCCGCAGCGGCAGTCAGCAACACTCCGGCCACTGCGACGCCCAGCGAAGTTCCAGTTCCAGTTCCTGTAGCGGTAGCGGAAGAGCCAGCACCCGCGGCGATAGCCGAAGTAGCAGCACCCGCCGTGGCAAGCGAAGTTTCCGCTCCCGATGTAGTGAGCGAAGTTCCCCCCGCGGCACCGAGCGAGGTTCCGGAGCCTGGGGCGGCGAACGAAGTTTAGTTCCAGAGTTTAGGCGACAAAGCGGGCAGGAAGGGCGCGGGTCTGGGCGCATCGGAAACTTTCAGCCTGGTTTGCGGCCGGTGTCATCAATTCAAACAGTTCTGATTGGAGAAAAACATGGCGGATCTGACGCAGTTGGAAGAACAGATTGTAAGCCTGAGCCTGCTGGAAGCGGCGGCCCTGGTAAAGAAGTTGGAAGAGCGGCTTGGCGTTTCGGCAGCGGCAGCGGCCCCCGTGGCTGTGGCTGGTGGCGGCGGCGCTGCGGCTCCGGTGGTTGAGGAAAAGACCGAGTTCCAGGTCATCCTCAAGGATGCCGGCGCCAACAAGATCAACACCATCAAGGCGGTTCGCGAAGTCACTTCGCTCGGCCTGAAGGAAGCCAAGGACCTGGTCGACGGCGCCCCCAAGGCGATCAAGGAAAGCGCGACCAAGGATGAAGCCGAAGCCATCCGGAAGAAGTTCGAAGGCGTCGCTACGATCGAAATCAAGTAGCCTCCGGTCAATACGGTTGCGAACTTGCAGGCGAGGCTCTGACGCGCTATGATAGCTGATGCGCGTCTTTTCGTCCCGTTTCTGATTCCTGATGGAACGGGACGAAAGCGAGCCGCGCTGTTTTTTGTGAAAAGCGGGATGGCACAAGCGTTGGTTGGCCGGAGTCAAGCCAAGCACTTCGGCGACGAGCAGAGCGCGATCATAAGTGCCATAGGGTCAATGGGTTAGGCGGAATCCTGTTGACGAGCGACGTTGGCTGGCGGGCGAACGGCAGAAGCGAGCATTGAAATCGGCGAGAGCAGGGATTGAGAATCCGGATGGGAGCACAGGCAACGGGCCGCGCTCGTGAGGCATTGCGTCCTTGCGGGCCTTTTGTGTCTCCTGCCTTGGCGGGTACGGGCTTTTTGGCCTGAAACCTGCCTTTTACGCACACGATTCTTCTCAGCAGTCCTGAATCTGCGTGCGTCCTTCTCCTGATAGTGCGCAGTCTAGCGCACTTCCCGATGGGTCGGCAATGCCTCTAGCTGAATTCTCGACGCGAAAGCAGGAACCGCGCTTGGCATGGAATACCCGGTGCTTGCGAATGGCGCATGGCTGACCGGAGCACGCGGGTGGGACTGGCTTTTCGCGGTGTGCCAGTCTGGATCATCGTCTTACTTACCGTAATCCGCTGGCGCTTCGAGACTCGAGCGCTGGCCCAGCTTGAGCCCCAATTGGCGGCACCGGCCGGAATGAAGAGCCTCAGGAGTGAAGCATGCCCAACGAGAAGCGCGCGATTCGGAGCCGGCTCGATTTTTCAAAGATTCCTACAGCAACCCAGATTCCTAACCTGATCGAAGTTCAGCGCCGCTCCTACGAGCGTTTCCTGCAGATGGACAAATTGCCCAACGAGCGTGACGACTCAGGGCTGCAGTCCGTGTTTGTTTCCGTGTTCCCCATTACCGACTTCCGCGGCATCTCGCAGTTGGATTTTGTGGACTTCTCCATCGGTAACTGGGAGTGCAAGTGCGGCCACCTCAAGGGCCTCCATCACCTGCGCACCGCCTGCACAAGCTGCGGATCGATGGTCATCACCGACCCGTTCCTTCCCGGGGATGTGCTCTGCCCCAAGTGCGGCCACTACAACAAGAACACGCCCGACTTCTGTAACAAGTGCGGCGACCCGGTCAGCCTGCAACTGAAGTACGACCAGCAGGAGTGCGAAGAGCGCGGCATGACGTTCTCCGCCCCGCTGAAGGTTACAGTCCGCCTTACCATTTACGACAAGGATCCCGAAACCGGTAATAAGACCATTCGCGACATCAAGGAGCAGGAAGTCTTCTTCGGCGACAT
>PLXP01000258.1 GCA_003151435.1 Acidobacteriaceae bacterium | reverse complement strand
CCCAAACTGTAGAAGATGAGTTTGAAGTGTCATAGCGCAGCACAAGACCGTCGGGCATCAGTTCCCGTTCGATCGCCTCGACCGTGGATTTGACCCGTGGATCGGCACCGGGCAGAAAGCCCACCGTTGGCATCAGCAGCAACCCGGCATCAAGCTGGTCTGACCCGTACGCCTGCGCAAAGGCATTCTTCTCTTTGTTGAAGGCCATGGCGCAAATTTCGTTGTGAAGTGTGTCTCGAATTCCCTTCCACTTCTCGACGGGAGCCTTATAGTCGTGTTGCTCAGCCAACTTCACAGCACGGTCGAACGCAACCCAGGCCATCATCTTGGAGTATGTAAATTGCTGCGGTCCGCCGCGCGTTTCCCAAATGCCCTCGTCGGTATCCTGCCAGATGGTTTCAAGATGGTCAAGCAGCAGGGCGAGCACCCTGAAGTCCTCTTCGGCATGACGGCCCATCCTGTTTTGGGAGTGGAAAAAGCAATCGAGCATTTCACCGTATATATCAAGCTGTACCTGCATGGCCGCGGCATTGCCGATGCGAACCGGGCGGGAGTTCTCGTAACCCGGAAGCCAGCTATTCTCCCACTCCAAAAGTTGCCGCTCACCTTTCACGCCATACATGATCTGCACCTGGTCCGGACTGCCGGCGAGAGCACGCAGCAACCAATTCTGCCACGCTTCGGCTTCGTCGAAATAGCCGCCGTTGGTAAGCGCCAGAAGGGTGAACGTGGTGTCGCGCAGCCAGCAGTAGCGATAGTCCCAGTTGCGCACGCCGCCAATGGACTCAGGCAGCGACGTCGTCACGGCTGCGACCACACCTCCCGTGGGGCGAAATGTCATGGCTTTCAGCGTGATGAGCGACCTCTCCACGGCATCGCGGTACTTGCCTTCGTATTTCAGCTGGGCCGCCCAAGGCTCCCAGAAGTTTTCAGTATCCTTCAGCGCTTGTTCCGCGTCGATTGGCTCGGGATCGGGACTGTAAGACGTTCCATAGGTCAGCGTGAAACCCACACGCTCACCTTGGCTGACATTGAATTCCGCCACGGTCTTCAGATTTTCGCCGTGCACGGGGACGTTTGTGTGCAGCACTGCCAGGTTAGGGCCAGCGATGGCGCGCACCCCGTTATCGATATGGGTCACCCACGGTACAGTCCGGCCGTAGTCAAAGCGCAAGACAAGCTCCATGCGCAGCGCCAGCTTTCCGCGAACGCCCTCCACGATGCGCACCACATCCGAGAACCGTTCGCGGATGGGCATGAAGTCGATTAGCCGAATGGCCCCATCGGCCTGTTCGAATGTGGTTTCGAGAATCAGCGTGTGGTCGCGATATTTCCTCGTCGTCGTCCACTTTCCATCCGCCGGGCAGATTGTCCAATGGCCGTTCTCTTCGGTCCCCAGCAGCGATGCGAAACACGCTTCCGACGAGAAATCGGGCCAGCAGAGCCAGTCGATGGAGCCGTTGTTATCGACGATCGCAGCAGTCTCGCAATCGCCGATCAGAGCGTAGTCTTCAATTCTGGCCGCCACTATTGCTCTCGATCGTTGCGCATGAGTCCGCCATCGATGACGAACGTCGAGCCGCTCACATACGCAGCATCGTCCACCATCACCTTCGCGTCTTCGCAACCCAGCCGCTTTGCGATGCCCGAGCTGGCCCCGGTCACAATGGCCACTCGCCCTTTCAACCGATTCATAGCCTCTCCTGCTGCTTCCCTGTCGGCTTAGTACTACAGTTGTATTTGCTCCGAAGGCTTCGATCCGGGCCTAAAGGCCCCGAGATTTGGGCGTGTTTTCAGGGGGTTAAAACCCCCTGCTCCCTCCGCAATCGCCATCTGCAACTGTAGTATTAGATGCAGCCCTGTTACGCAACACCGCGCAAGAACACCCAAAATGAAATCCCCGCAGTTGGGGCGCGGGGATTCTGTCAACCTATATCAGTTACTCACTTCAACCTGCACTCGTTATCACCTGCGTTAAGTCGACCCTACGCGGCTTGCCTGAATGATCCGACATCCTTTGGGGAATGCCGAGTGGCCCGTTCGAGACGATGCGCATACCACGACGCGGCGACATCGCGGACTGTTTCTTCCAAAGTGCGGCGCGGCATCCAGCCTGTGTCTGTGCTGAAGCTTGAGCTATCGGAGACGTAGAACGGTCGGCCCTCTGAGTTGAGTCGCGTGTAAAAGACCTTGGCAGGATGGTGACAAACGCGTTCAACCAGAGACACCATCTCGTTGACCGAGATGGAGCGGCTCATGCCACCACCGATGTTATAGATCTTCCCCTTGACGACATTGATGTAAGCCTGCGCAGCTTCCATGGCCGCTACCAGGTCGGCAACGTGCAGCACATCGCGGACGTGCAAGCCGTCTCCGTCGATGGCGATGGGCCGGTCTGCCAGGACCGAGTCCACAAACCTGCCCACCCAACCTGCGGCGCCCACGGGAAACTGACGAGGCCCGCCAGTCGTGTCAAGGCGAAACACAATCGTCGGCAAGCAGTAGTTCCGCGCATATTTCTGCACATACCGCTCGGCGATGCGTTTTGTGCAACCGACCGCAGTTTGGCAATCGAGCGTTGCCTGCTCCGATACACCCTGGAACTCAGGATCCACCGGAGTGTAGCGGGCGTCTGTTTCAGTCAATGCAATCGCATTCAACGGGCCGTAGACATTGCTGGTGGAGGCAAACAACACCAATGGCTTTCTGCCCCATCGGCGCGCGGCTTCAAGAACATTGATGGTGCCCGTGACGTTGACATCGAACTCCGATTGCGATTCCGTTCCGCTCGGTGGCGCACACCGCGCCGCCAGGTGATAGATCTCGCAAGCCATCCGTGCAGCTTGCATCACACCCACCGAACTGCGAATGTCTCCGCGCAGAAAAGTCAATCGGCCCGCATTGGCGAGCGTCGTCAGCCATGCCACGTTTGCTTCCGCTCCAGGGCGAGAGAGATTGTCAAACACGGTGATGCGCGAGTCCGTTGTAGCCAGCAGATGGGCGGCCAGGTTGGCGCCGATCAACCCTGCGCCTCCAGTGATCAGGACATTGCGTGAAGGATTCAGTGCAATTCGGAGCATCGAAGACGCCTCGCCGCGATGGGATAGATCCCGTACCGTGAGATGCCATCGTCAGGCTTGCGGTTTTTCGGCTCTTCAGCCGGCACCTGCATCCGCGCTATTCCGCGGCGCGGCCGAGGGCGGGCGTTTGGATGAAGCGCCGGGTAAAAACGTCATCCGGGCCGATGCGGTGCCTCGCCCGATTTGTCGTCTCGATGCAAAAGACTTATCCTATCCATTCCAGGCCATCAGTCCAGCGATTTGCAGTTAGAATGCAGGAGAGGAGCCCTCCTTCCGCATGAAATTGTCCGTCTCAACCACCGAACGCCTTCAAGGCAGCAGAGTTCTAACCACCAACAGGCACCTGATCCGGTGGGTGGAGAAGATGGCCGATCTTTGCCGGCCCGACGCCATTCACTGGGTTGACGGATCGCAGGACGAGTACGACTTCCTCTGCGATCGCCTGGTGGCCGCCGGCACGTTCACCCGCCTGAATCAGGAACTCTGGCCTGGATGCTACTACGCGCGTTCCGCCCCCAGCGATGTGGCCCGCGTGGAAGACCGGACGTTTATCTGCTCTCTGTCAAAGGACGGGGCCGGCCCCACCAACAACTGGGAAGATCCGTTTGTGATGCGCCGCCGCCTCAAGCAACTGTTCAAGGGCTGCATGCGCGGGCGCACGATGTATGTGCTGCCCTTCAGCATGGGCCCCATCGGATCGGCCATGTCGGGCATCGGCGTCGAACTCACCGACTCGCCGTATGTGGTTGTGAACATGCGCATCATGGCTCGCATCGGCGCGCCTGTTTTTGCCGAAATCGACAAGGACGAGAAGCGCGTGGTGCCCTGCGTTCACTCCGTGGGCATGCCGCTCAAGCCCGGCGAGACGGACGTTCCCTGGCCGTGCAACGACACCAAATACATCGTGCATTTTCCCGAGACCCGCGAGATCTGGTCCTACGGCTCTGGCTACGGCGGCAATGCTCTTTTGAGCAAGAAGTGCTTTGCTTTGAGGATCGCATCGAACATTGCGCGCGACGAAGGCTGGATGGCGGAGCACATGCTTATCCTCGGCGTGGAAGATCCCACCGGGCAAAAGACCTACGTTGCGGCGGCTTTTCCGTCGGCGTGCGGCAAGACCAACTTCGCCATGTTGATTCCGCCAAAATCGATGCCTGGCTGGAAGGTGTGGACGGTTGGCGATGACATTGCGTGGATAAGGCCCGACGCCAACGGTAACCTGCGCGCCATCAATCCCGAAGCCGGTTTTTTCGGCGTCGCTCCCGGCACCGGCGTCAAAACCAATCCCACAGCGATGGAGACGCTGTCGCGCAACTCCATCTTTACCAATGTGGCCCTTACGCCTGACGGCGGCGTCTGGTGGGAAGGCATGACCGACAAGCCGCCGACAGAATGCCTGGATTGGCACGGCGAGCCCTGGACACCTGCCATCGGCAAGCAAACGGGACGTACAGCCGCGCACGCCAATGGCCGCTTTACCTCACCGGCTTCGCAATGCGCCACCATGGACCCCGCCTGGGAGTCACCCGATGGTGTGCCTATCAGCGCCATCATCTTCGGCGGGCGTCGCTCCACCACGCTGCCACTTGTGTATCAGGCATTTAACTGGAGCAGCGGGGTCTACATCGGCGCCACCATGGGTTCGGAGACCACTGCCGCCGCGACCGGCGCCGTCGGCAAGGTGCGCCGCGATCCCATGGCCATGCTGCCCTTCTGCGGCTACCACATGGGCGACTACATTCGCCATTGGCTCAAGATGCAACGTGGGCTGGCCATGACGCCGCGCGTGTTCCACGTGAACTGGTTCCGCAAAGACGCCAACGGCAAGTTTCTCTGGCCCGGCTTCAGCGAGAACATGCGGGTGCTCAAGTGGATTGTGGAACGCGTGCAAGGCCACGGCCGCGGCAAAGAAACCGCCATCGGCTGGGTGCCGCGGCACGACGATCTCGACTGGTCCGGACTCGACTTTCCCAGCGAGACTTTCGATCAACTGATGGAAGTGGATCGCGCCGCCTGGAAGCAGGAAGTGATTGCCCACGAAGGACTTTTCATCGAGCTGCACGACCATCTGCCCCCTGAGATGATCTACGAGCGCGAACTGCTGATCTGCCGGCTGTAATGCCGGCAGCAGCATTTCGCCGCGCCATCGCAGATGAAAATCTCGTTTAATCAAATCGATTTTCAGTTATAGTAGAGAGTTCCACAGCATTTTTTAGAAGCGGCCCTGCTCGTTTCTTGGACAAGCTGGAAAGTACAAGCCCCGACGGCTCTCGCGCAAGCATCTGCGGGGTCGTAGTCTCTTTCGGGCGGCGAGCTGCAAGCGCCGCCACATCTGCTTTTATCGCGAAGGAAACCATGCATACATCGGAGCGCCGTATTCGTGTACCCCAAAGCCAGGGACTCTATCATCCGCACCAGGAGCACGATGCCTGCGGGATGGGTCTGGTGGCCAGCATCCGCGGAGAGAAGAGCCACGACATCATCCGCAAGGGCCTCGAGGTACTGATCAATCTGACGCATCGTGGAGCCTCGGGCTGCGATCCGGAGACCGGCGACGGTGCCGGAATCCTGATCCAGATTCCCCACGTCTTCTTTGCGCGCGAGTGCGGCGAGCTGGGCATGCAGTTGCCCGATCCCGGCGCGTATGGCGTGGCCATGGTCTTCTTGCCTGTCGACAAGCACAGCCGCCTGCAGTGCGAAGGCGTGATTGAACGCATCGCCCAGGAAGAAGGCGTTTCCGTGATCGGCTGGCGCGATACGCCTGTCAACGGCGATGCCATTGGCCGCGAAGCTCGCGCGTCACAACCTTATATTGAGCAGTTGTTCGTGGCCTGTCCGCAAGGGATGGAAGAGGAGAGCTTCGAGCGGCTTCTCTATCGCGTGCGCCGCCGCACTGAAAATGAGATCGTAGCTTCCGACATCGAGGGCAAGGACGATTTCTATCTGCCTTCGTTCTCGTGTCGCACCATCATTTACAAGGGCCTGATGCTGGCTCCGCAGATTGAGAAGTTCTACTTCGAACTCGCCAATCCCCTGGTCACCAGCGCGCTCGCCCTTGTGCACCAGCGCTTCTCCACCAACACCTTCCCGAGTTGGAAGCTGGCGCACCCTTACCGCTATGTGGCGCACAACGGCGAGATCAACACCATCCGCGGCAACATCAGCTGGATGAACGCGCGGCAGTCGATCCTGGATAGTCCGCTGCACGGCGACCAGATCGACAAGCTCTACCCGGTGATCACGCCCGACGGCAGCGACTCAGGTTCTCTGGATAATGCGGTCGAGTTCCTCTACCAGTCCGGCCGTTCCCTGCCCCACGTGATGGCGATGCTCATTCCCGAAGCATGGTCTGGCAACCCCGACATGGACGAGGACAAGCGCGCCTTCTACGAGTACCACGCATCGCTGATGGAACCGTGGGACGGACCCGCGGCCATCGCGTTCACCGACGGACGCGTCATCGGCGCCACGCTCGACCGCAACGGCCTGCGCCCCGGCCGCTACATCGTCACCAAGGACGACCTGGTGGTGCTGGCCTCTGAAGCCGGAGTGCTCGACGTACCCGCGGAAGACATTCGCAAGAAAGGCCGCCTGCAGCCCGGACGCATGTTCCTCGTCGATACCGTCCAGAAGCGCATCATCTCCGATACTGAAATCAAGAAGCAGTTGGCGGGCCGCCAGCCCTATGCAACATGGCTGCAGGAGCAGCAGGTCACGCTTGACCAGTTGCCCGAACCCTCGCGCGTGATCGCTTCCAATCCCGAAACGCTGCTGCGCCGCCAGCGCGCCTACGGNNCCAATCGGCTCGATGGGCACCGATGTGCCGCTGGCCTGCCTGTCTGACCGCCCGCAGCCGCTCTTCAACTACTTCAAGCAATTATTTGCGCAGGTCACGAATCCTCCCATCGATCCCATCCGCGAAGAGATGGTGATGTCGCTCATCAGCTACATCGGCACCGAGCGCAACATTCTGGATGAGGCTCCGGAGAACTGCCACACGCTCAAACTGCCGCATCCGATTCTCACCAATCGCGATCTGGAAAAGCTGCGCCGCGTCTCCTCCGGCGACCTGCTGGCCACCACGCTGCCTGCGCTGTTCCGCGCCGCAGATGGCGAGGCGGGTCTTCGCCGCAGCCTTGAAGATTTGAGCGCACGCGCCGCGCACGCCGTGCAATCGGGCTACACGCTGCTGATTCTCTCCGATCGCGGCGTCGATCCAACCTACGCGCCTATACCCAGCCTGCTGGCCATGGCCGCGGTGCATAATCGGCTGGTCCGCGAGAAGACCCGCACTCAAGTTGCGCTCATCATTGAAAGCGGCGAACCGCGCGAGGTGATGCACTTTGCGCTGCTCATTGGTTATGGCGCAAGCGCCGTCAATCCATACCTGGCCATCGAAACGCTGCACGACTTGAAGCGCCGCGGCCTGCTGCCCCACAACGTTACCGCCCATCACGCCGAGAAAAACTTCATCAAGGCCATCAACAAGGGACTGCTGAAGACCTTCTCCAAGATGGGCATCAGCACGCTGCAGAGCTATCGCGGCGCACAGGTGTTTGAAGCTGTCGGGTTAAACAAGGGGCTGATCGATGCGTATTTTTCCGGCACCGCATCGCGCATCGAAGGCGTGGGGCTCGAGGTGTTGGCGCGCGAGGCGCAGATCAAGCACGCGTACGCGTTCCAGCCACTGCACGATTCTGAAACCGAACTGGTGGTCGGCGGACATTATCAATATCGCGAGGGCGGCGAATATCACCTGCTGAACCCGCTGACCATCAGCAAACTCCAGCACGCGGTACGGGCAAACAGCGCCACCACGTTCCAGGAATACACCGACCTGCTCGACGATCAGAGCCGCCATCTTTGTACTCTGCGTGGCCTGCTCAAGTTGAAGTATTCTGACAAGCCTATCGCGATTGAACAAGTGGAGCCCGCGAAGGAGATCGTGAAGCGCTTCACCACCGGCGCCATGAGCTTCGGTTCCATCAGCAAGGAAGCGCACGAGACACTGGCCATCGCCATGAACCGGCTGGGCGGAATGTCGAACACCGGCGAGGGTGGCGAGGACGAAGAGCGCTTCCAGCGCGATCCGAACGGCGATCTGCGCCGCAGCGCTGTAAAGCAGGTAGCCAGCGGGCGCTTCGGCGTCACCACGAACTACCTGGTCAATGCCGACGAACTCCAGATCAAAATGGCGCAGGGAGCCAAGCCCGGCGAGGGCGGACAGTTGCCCGGCTACAAGGTCGACGAGATCATCGCCAAAACGCGCCACTCGATTCCCGGCGTAGGCCTCATCTCACCGCCGCCGCACCACGACATTTATTCCATCGAAGATCTCGCGCAACTGATCTACGACCTGAAGAACGTGAACCCGCAGGCCCGCATCGCGGTCAAGCTGGTTTCAGAGGCCGGCGTCGGCACTGTTGCAGCCGGCGTCTCCAAGGCACATGCCGATGTGGTGCTCATCTCCGGCGACAACGGCGGAACCGGCGCATCACCGCTGAGTTCAATCAAGCACGCGGGGCTGCCGTGGGAGCTGGGCCTTGCCGAGACGCAACAAGTGCTGCTGCTCAACGACCTGCGCAGCCGCATCCGCGTGCAGACCGACGGCAAGCTGCAGACGGGCCGCGATGTGGTGATCGCCGCACTGCTGGGCGCCGAAGAGTTCGGCTTCGCCACCACGCCGCTGATCACCATGGGCTGCATCATGATGCGCAAGTGCCACCTGAACACCTGTTCTGTGGGCATCGCCACGCAGGACCCGGTGCTGCGCGCACGGTTCAAGGGCCAGCCAGAACACGTAGTCAACTTCTTCTTTTTCATCGCCGAACAGGTTCGTGAGCACATGGCCAAGCTCGGCTTCCGCACCGTGGATGAGATGGTGGGCCGCGTTGAAAAGCTGGATGCCGCCACTGCCGACGCGCATTGGAAGGCGAAGGGCATCGATCTGTCGTCGATTCTGTACTCACCCACGCTGCCTGCGCGTGTCGCTCGCCGCCGCGTGAAGGCGCAGGATCACGGCCTGACTGGTGCGCTCGACCACGCGCTGATCGAGAAGGCGGCGCCCGCGCTGAAATCGAAGACGCCCGTCAAGGCCAGCTTCGCCATTCGCAACGTGCACCGCACCGTGGGCGCGATGCTGGGCGGCGAAATCGCCCGCCGCTATGGCTCCGCCGGCTTGCCCGACGGCACCATTCACTTCAAGTTCACGGGCTCTGCAGGCCAGAGCTTCGGAGCCTTTGTGCCGAATGGGGTGACGCTCGAGCTCGAAGGCGACTCCAACGATTATGTGGGCAAGGGACTCTCCGGCGGACGCATCATCGCGTACCCGCCCAAGACCTCGAGCTTCCTGCCCGAGGAGAGCATCCTCGTTGGTAACGTGGTGCTCTACGGCGCCACCAGCGGCGAAGCATTCTTCAACGGAATCGCCGGCGAACGATTTGCTGTCCGCAACTCCGGCGCCACCGCGGTCGTTGAAGGCGTGGGCGATCACGGATGCGAATACATGACCAACGGCACGGTGGTGGTCATCGGAGCTACGGGCCGCAACTTCGCCGCCGGCATGAGCGGTGGCTGGGCTTTTGTTTACGACGACGCGGGCGACTTCTCCACGCGCCACTGCAACCAGACCAGCGTCGATCTCGAACCCCTAGTCAACGATGAAGATGTTGCGCTGGTGCGCGGCCTGCTTGAGCGCCATCGCGATCTGACCGGAAGCCCGCGTGCCGCATGGATCCTGGAACACTGGGCCGACGCACAAGCAAACTTCATCAAGGTTTTTCCGCACGAGTACAAGCGCGTCCTGGGCGTTGCCCGCGTCGAGGCGGCCTACATTTCTCCTTCAACTTCGTCGCCTCTGGTAGGGGCAACAGAGGTGCAGCATGGGTAAAGTCACCGGATTTCTTGAGATCGAACGCGAACAGCCAACCCGCCGCAAGGTGGAAGAGCGCCTGAAGGATTGGTTCGAAATCTACCAGCCCTTCCCCGAGGAGAAGCAGCGCGAGCAGGGCGCNNTGGATTGCGGCGTTCCCTTCTGCCACACCGGCTGTCCGGTCAACAACTTGATTCCCGACTGGAACGATCTGGCCTACAACAACCGCTGGGAACCGGCGATTCGCCGCCTGCATGCCACCAACAACTTTCCCGAGTTCACCGGCCGCATCTGCCCCGCCCCTTGCGAGGCCGCGTGCGTGCTAGGCATCGATCAGCCTCCCGTCTCCATCAAGCTCATCGAGCGCAGCGTGGTGGAACGCGCGTGGGATGAGGGCTGGATTCACCCCGAACCGCCCGAACAGAACACCGGCAAGCGCGTCGCAGTGGTGGGCAGCGGCCCGTCGGGCATGGCCGCCGCGCAGCAACTGCGTCGCGCCGGTCACTCCGTCACCGTGTACGAAAAGAACGACCGCATCGGAGGCCTGCTGCGCTACGGCATTCCCAATTTCAAGCTCGAGAAGCACGTTATCGATCGCCGCATCCAGCAGATGCGCTCTGAGGGCGTCACGTTTCTTACCAATGCTCATGTGGGCGTCAATGTGCCCGTTGAGACGCTTACCGGCCATTACGACGCGATCCTGCTGGCCGGCGGCTCAGAACACCCGCGCGACCTCAACATTCCCGGACGCGAACTCAAGGGCATTCACTTCGCCATGGAGTTTCTGCCCCAACAGAATCACCGCTGCGAGGGCGACACCGTTGATGCAGCTTCAGAAATTAGCGCCAAGGGCAAGCGCGTGCTGATCATCGGCGGCGGCGACACGGGCGCCGATTGCCTTGGAACCAGCCTGCGCCAGGGCCCAAAGAGCGTGCATCAGTTTGAGATCATGCCCAAGCCGCCCGAGACGCGTGCAGCCTCGACTCCGTGGCCGCTGTGGCCGCTGCAATTGCGCACAGAGAGCTCTCACGAAGAGGGCGGCATTCGCGACTGGGCCATCAACAGCATCAAGTTCACCGGCGACGAAGAGGGCAACGTGAAGCAGTTGCATGCGGTGCGTGTGGGTCCGCCGCCGAAGTTTGAGGCGATTCCGGGCTCCGAGTTCACTCTGGATTTCGATCTGGTTTTGCTGGCGATGGGCTTTCTGGGGCCCGTCCGCTCCGGCATGATTGAGCAGCTCGGCGTGGCCTTGGATCAGCGCGGCAACGTCGCCACCACGGACTACAAAACTTCGGTGGACAACATTTTTGCAGCGGGCGACATGCGCCGCGGACAATCGCTGGTCGTGTGGGCTATCTCAGAAGGCCGCAAGGCAGCCGCCGCAATCGACACATATCTGGCAACGAAGGACGAGCCGCTGACACAGCGTCATCGGGCGCTTGTTTAACTGAACAACTAGCGTTGTGAGTCTTAAATTCCTTGGATAATTCGGGGCCAGTTAATCGGGTTTACGTTCTAACCGCAGATCCCCTTCGGCTCCGCTCAGGGCAGGCTTTCGACTGCGATTGGCGCACAAGACGCGCCAAACTTCGCTCAGGATGACAGCTCTGTTTTGGAACCTGCCCGGACCCGAGACATTGGTTAAGGGTGACTCAAAACAAAGGCTGCAAGGAATGCGGGCTGAACGCCCACAGCTCCTTGCAGCCTTGATTGTTGTTACTTCACTTCGGCAGTTCTTACCACCATTCCATCGAACGGCCAAACGGAACCTTGGCGCTGCTTGCAGGCTTGGGCGTGCGCAGCAGCAACAGCGGGCATTGCGCCAGCTTCACCAGCTTCTCGGCAATGGACCCGAACACTTGCGGATACCAGCCGGAAAGTCCGTGGGTGGTAAGGACCAGCAAGTCGATCTTCTCGCGGTCGATTGCTTCCAGAATGCTCCCGGCCACATCGCTTCCTACTTCGATATTTGTAGTGGCTTTTACGCCCTTGGCAACGAGTCCAGCCAGGGACACTTCAAAATGCTCAGCCGCCGCTTTCTTGGCTGCCTCAATGATGGTTTCCTCTGAAACGGTCTCGGGCAATGCTACGACCGGAAACTCGGGAATGACATGCAACAGGTAGAGCTCGGCATGAAACTTCTCAGCAAGCTCGGTCGCCGCATCCAGGGCTGCGTGGGATGACGGGCTGAAGTCAATTGGAACGAGTATCTTGGTTGGAATCGCGCTAACAGTATCAGACATTCGGCTCTCCTCGCCGGATTGGGAACGCGTCCGGCCGCTCATTTTTTCGCGCCTTATGATACCAAGCGGACGCGGACTTCGAGACGTGACCGGGAACACAGGTATTTCGAGCAGAGGTTTGCCGGAGTGATACCTTGGTACGAATATGAGTTCACCGACTGCCGATATGCTGGGCGAAATCGGGCTTCCCGTCCCCATTCGCGAGTTGGCTGCCACCGCATGGGACGCGATCGTCGTTGGCGCCGGCCACAACGGCTTGGCATGCGCGGCGTACCTGGCGCGTGCCGGCCTGCGGGTGCTGGTGATCGAGAGCCGTGCGCGCGTGGGCGGCGCCTGCACCATTGAGGAGCCGTTCCCCGGCGTGCGCATGTCTCCGTGCGCCTATCTCGCCGGCCTGCTGCACCCGTTGGTGGTGGAGGAGTTCGACCTGCCGCGCCGCGGCTTTCAATGGACCCCCGCGGTGAACGGCCTCTTTGTTCCCTTCCTCGATGGGTCCAGCATTCAGCTTTGGGACGACGACGAGCGCTGCGCCGCCGAGGTGCGCGCTCTCTCGCCCGGCGATGTGACCGGCTGGCACGCGATGTCCGACGTGATTCGCCGCCTGCGCGATGCTCTGCGTCCCGCGGGCGTGGATGATTTGTGGCTGGGCGATGCGCCCACTCGCGAGCAGATTGAAGAGCGCCTGGGCAACGATGCCGAAGCTCGCAGCGTGCTCTTCGACTGGTCGATGGCGGAGTTCGTCGAGAATTACCTCGAAGATGAACGGCTACAAATCGCCTACCTCGGCCAGGGAGTGATCGGCACCAACGCCAGCCCCTTCGACGCGGGCACTGCGTCGATCCGTTTCCATCACGCGTCGGGGCGACTGGGCGGAATGCCCGGCATGTGGGGCTATGTGCGTGGCGGCATGGGCATGGTCTCCTTCTACTTCTGCGATGCAGCGCGCGAGGCGGGAGCCACGGTCGTCTCGGGTGTGCCGGTTGCCGAAATCATCCCCGGCGAAGGTGTGCGGCTCGAAGGCGGCGAACGCATCGCGGCGCGCACCATCATTTCCAACGCCGACCCACGCCAGACCCTGCGACTGCTTGGCGATGCGGCCGACTCCGCCTGGCGTACGCGCATCGAGCAGGTCCCGATGGAGGGCTGCACCGTAAAGCTCAACGTGCATCTGCGCGAGTTGCCCAACTTCACGGCGCGTCCCGGCACAAACGCGCCGCACCACTACGGCCAGATCAATGCGCCGCTCACGAAAGACGAGTGGAAGGCCGGTTTCGCAGCAGCGCGCCGCGGTGAACTGCCAGAGTATCTGTGGTGCGAACTCTACTTCCAGAGTGTGCACGATGCGTCCGTCACGCCGCCCGGCACACACATCATGAGCGTGTTTGCGCAGTATGTGCCGTATGCCTTCGCGCAGGGCACATGGGACAGCCACCGCGAAGAGGTGCGCAAGCTGGCGCTGAATTCGCTGGGGCGCTTTTGTTCCAACATCGACTCAGCGGTGATCGATGCGCAGGTGCTCGGGCCGCCCGACATCGAGCAGAAGGTGGGCCTCACCGGCGGTCACATCTTTCAGGGCGAGTGCCTGCCCCCCTACATGTGGGCCAACCGGCTTACGGCGCGCACGCCCATGCCGGGCCTCTATCTCTGCGGCGCGTGCACGCATCCCGGAGGAAGCGTGATCGGCATCAACGGCCGCAATGCGGCGATGGCGGTGCTCAAGGATCTCGGCAAGATGTAGTCGGCAAGAATTTGCTTTCAGAGCTTGTGCGCCTCTGCTATGCTGCGCCCTACATGGACGCCGTCCCCGCGCTCAAACGAGGTATCCGCTTTCGCGATCTCGTGCTGTTTTACGTGGTCAGCGGACTCAGCGTGCGCTGGACCGCAATGGCCGCGGCCGCGGGGCCAAGCATCCTCATCGTCTGGGTCGCAGCGCTGGCCTGCTTCTTCGTTCCCCTTGCCGCCAGCGTGATGGAGTTGTCGTCGCGCCATCCTGAAGAAGGCGGCCTGTACATCTGGACGCGCGAGGCGTTCGGCGATGCCTCCGGATTCCTGGCCGCCTGGATCTACTGGATGAGCAATCTGCCTTATTTTCCGGGCGTGCTCTACTTCGGCGCGGCCTCCACACTGTTCGCATTCGGAGCGCACGGCCGCGCGCTGGCAGGCAACGCTCTTTACTACATCGCCTTCTCTGTCGTGTGGCTGGCCATCATTACGCTGCTCAACATTCGCGGCATCAACGTGGGCAAGTGGCTCAACAATGTGAGCGCACTGGGCAGCCTGCTGCCGCTCGCCGCGCTGGTGCTGCTGGCGGCTCTCTCATACGCACACTACGGAGCGGCAACGCACTTTGCCGCGGCCAGTTTCATTCCCCATTTCACGCTGAACAACGCGGTCTTCTGGTCCAGCGTCTTCTTCGCGTTCGGAGGCGTCGAAGCGGGATCGGCGATGGGCGATGAAATCCAGAATCCTCGCCGGATTATTCCGTGGGCAATTCTGGTGGGCGGAAGCGTGCTGGCCATCGGGTATATCGCCGGGACATCAGCACTTTTAGTGGCGCTTCCGAGCTCCGCTGTCGGTGGGCCGGATGGCTTTGTGAATGGCATCCACATGCTGAGCGAGCATCTGGGCATTGGCTGGCTCATGGCTCCGATTGCGCTGCTGGTGGGCCTGAATGCGGTGGGCGGCGCTGCTGCGTATCTCTCCTCCACTTCGCGGCTGCCCTTCGTCGCCGGGATTCATCATTACCTTCCACCGGTGTTTGCAAAGATCCATCCGCGCTATCGCACTCCGTGGGTGGCCATCGGTTGTTATGGGCTCGCTGGAATGTGCGCGGCCTTTCTGGGGCAGGCTGGTACAAGCGTGCGCGGCGCGTATGAAGTGCTGGTGAGCATGGCCGTCATCGCGTACTTCCTGCCCTACCTGTTTCTGTTTGCCGCCATGATCCGCCTGCAGAGCCAGGTCGCGGGGCCCGAGGTGCGCCGCGTTCCCGGTGGCAAAGTGGTGGCGATCGGGTTGGCGACCATCGGCCTAGCAAGCACCACAGTCACTATCCTGTTGTCGGCAATCCCCGCAGCCGACGAGCCGAACAAGCTGCTGGCCGTGATGAAGGTCGCGGGTGGAACCGCCTTGATGGTGGGCTCGGGTGTGGCCGTATTCCTAGTGGGACGGTATAAAGCCGCTGAGCTGCTGCGGCAATCGTCTGCTTCTGTTTCGCGCAACAAATGATTTGTGCAGAGTGTCGGCGTCGATTACGGCGTTACTTCCCTGCCCGCGATGAAGACGCGAGGGCGTGCGGGCGCGGCGATGAAGTAGGCCAGTTCGCGATAGTCGCAAAACTCGTGAACCAGAAAATCGGCCTGCTTGCCAGCTTCAAGCGAGCCCACATGGTTGCCGAGGTCCAGGCTAAAGGCGGCGTTGATGGTTGCGGCTGCAAGAGCCTCCGCGGGTGAGAGGCCCATGTGCAAACACGCCAGCGAAAGCATGAACGGCATGGACGCGACGGGCGACGAGCCGGGATTGAAATCCGTGGCCAGCACAATGCTGAGGCCCATCTCAACCATCTTGCGTGCGGGCGGGTAGTTCGTGCGCCCCAATGCGAAGACCGAGCCGGGCAGCAGCACCGGCTGCACGCCTGCCGCCTGCAACTGGTGCAGTGTTTCGTCCGTCACGGTTTCAAGATGATCCGCGGTTGCGGCGCCAAGTTCCGCGGCCAAGGCCGCACCGGTGCCCGGACGGAACTGCTCGGCATGCACGCGGAGGTTCATTCCGTGGCGCTTTGCGGCAGTGAGCACCGTGCGCGTCTCCTCCACCGTGAAGGCATGATCGTCGCAGAACGCATCGCAGAACTGAGCCAGCCCAGCAGCGGCAACTTCGGGTATCAATTCTTCCGCGATCCAGCGCACGTACTCTTTGCGGCGCCCCGCATGCTCCGGCGGAACGGTGTGAGCGGCCAGCAGCGTGGGAATGATGCGGACCGGTCCCTCTTTATGGAGGCGGGCAAGCACGCGCAGCATGCGCAACTCGGTTTCGCGATCGAGTCCATAACCGGATTTCGCTTCGACAGTGGTCGTGCCGCCGCGCAGCATCCAGTCGCAATGCCGGCGCGCGGAGGCGAGCAATGTATCTTCAGTAGCTGCGCGCGTGAGGTTGACTGTGCGCAAAATGCCGCCACCCGCAGCGGCGATCTGCTGATAAGTGGCGCCCGCGATGCGCTGCTCGAACTCGTCCGCACGGTTGCCCGCAAACACCAGGTGCGTGTGCGCATCGACAAGGCCGGGCATCACGCAGCAGCGATGCGCGTCGATCACAATGGCGTCCGGCGCGATGCGCGTGCAAAGCTCCCTGTAAGTGCCGGTCGCGCAAACAAGCCCGTCCTGCACAAGCAGGGCGGCGTCAGTAATGAGCCCCAACTCGCGGAGTTCCGCTCCAACACGCGGACGCGCTGGTCCGGCAAGCGTCACGAGCTGTCCAATGTTGACGACTGCAAGCGAGCCGGGCATCCCTACTTCTCCTCCATGGGGATGTGAATTCCCTTTTCACGCGCTGTTTGCCGCGCCAGTTCGTAGCCTGCGTCGGCATGGCGAGCAACGCCGATGCCGGGATCGTTGTTGAGCACGCGGGCAAGGCGGCGCGCCGCGTTGTCGGTGCCGTCAGCCACCGTCACCTGGCCCGCGTGCAGCGAATAGCCCATGCCCACACCGCCGCCATGATGAAAGCTGACCCAGCTCGCGCCGGAAGCCGTGTTGAGCAACGCGTTCAAAATCGGCCAGTCGGCAACGGCATCCGAGCCGTCGAGCATCTTTTCCGTTTCGCGGTAGGGACTTGCCACCGAACCTGTATCGAGATGGTCGCGGCCAATGGCGATGGGCGCGGAGATTTCTCCCTTGCGCACCAGCTCGTTGATCGCAAGGCCCATGCGGGCGCGCTCACCGTAACCCAGCCAGCAGATGCGCGCGGGCAGCCCCTGAAAAGCGAATTTTCCCCGCGCCAGCCGCAGCCAGCGCGTGAGGATTTCGTTCTCCGGGAACAGTTCCAGCGCCAACTCGTCGGTGCGGTCAATGTCGCGCGGATCGCCTGAAAGCGCCACCCAGCGAAACGGCCCCGCGCCCGTGCAAAACAGCGGGCGAATGTACTCCGGCACAAATCCTGGAATGAGAAACGCATCCACGCAGCCCGCATCGAAAGCGAAACGGCGGATGTTGTTGCCGTAGTCGAAAGCCACCGCGCCGGCGCGCTGCATCGCGAGCATTGCGTTGACATGCACCACCATCGACGCCGTCGAGCGGCGGACATACTCCGCAGGATCGCGCTGCCGCAACTCCGCTGCCTCACTCAACGTAAGGCCCTGCGGAACATAGCCGTTGAGCGGATCGTGCGCGCCGGTCTGGTCCGTCACCACGTCCACCTGCACGCCGCGCCGCACCAGTTCCGGCAGCACGTCGGCGCAGTTGCCCACCAGTCCCACGGATAGCGCACGGCCCTCAACCAGCGCCGTCTCGCACAGCTTCAGGGCCTCATCCAGGTCCTCGGTCACTGTGTCGCAATAGCGCGTGTCCACGCGCCTCTGAATGCGACTGCGATCCACGTCGACGGCCAGCACCACTCCGCCGTTCAGCGTGACCGAGAGCGGCTGCGCGCCACCCATGCCGCCCATGCCGCCGGTGACCACGAGCTTGCCCTTGAGCGAGCCTGATCCGTCCGAATGGGCAAAGTGGCGGTCAGCCAGCGCGGCAAAGGTCTGGAACGTCCCCTGCAAAATGCCCTGCGTGCCGATGTAGATCCAGCTCCCGGCCGTCATCTGGCCGTACATCATGAGGCCCTTGCGGTCGAGTTCGTTGAAGTGCTCCCAGTTGGCCCACTTGCCCACCAGGTTGGAGTTGGCGATGATGACGCGCGGCGCCAGGTCGTGCGTGGGAAACACGCCCACCGGCTTGCCCGACTGCACCAGCAGCGTCTCTTCATTGCCAAGCTGCTGGAGTTCGCGGACGATGGCGTGGTAGCACTCCCAGTTGCGCGCAGCCTTGCCGATGCCGCCATACACAACCAGGTCCGCAGGCCGCTCGGCCACTTCAGGATCGAGATTGTTCATCAGGCAGCGGAGCGCCGCTTCCTGCTGCCAGCCCTTGCAGTGCAACTGGCTGCCGCGCGGCGCGCGAATGGTTGGAGCCATGGTAGGCGTAGTCATACTCTCTCCTGCGGGAAAGACCGCGAAAGTCGCTACTCAGCATACTACCCGTGAACCCACATGTACTTAAGCGGCAATCGCAGGCGATTTCCGTACTGGCGCAGTGAATCTCCTATAAATGGGGGCAGCGGAAGCGGATTTGGCGACCAAAAAGAATGCTGACAACGCGGAAAGAGAGAGGCGGATTGTTCGAGTTCGCAGCGATTCGCCCAAAATGACGGCCATTTTAGGGGATAAATGCACCGCTTTCAGTGCATTCCCAATTCATCAAGTTGCTCATTATAAAGCACTTGAAGGTTGGAACTTTGACGCAAGAGTTTGATGTAACGCGTTTATTTTGTTTGGGTTAAGCCATGTTTTTAGAAGATTTGGAGGGCTTAAGGGAGGGGGGAGGGGTCAGGCGACGCCTGTTCCTTCGGGGCGGGCTGGTGGCGGATGGTGCTGAGAGCAACCTGGGCGGCATAAAGGAGTTTGCTGCTGTCCGCGACCTCGATTGCGCCGATGAGGATGCCGTGGGCAGTGCAGGCGATGAAGTCGCGGATGTTGTCATAGCCGGAGAGCGGAGGCATGGCGTCCCGGTAGAACTGGCCTGCTTCGCGGGCAGCGCTCGGCCTGAATTTGTACTTCTTCATTTCCGCCCGGAAGACGGGTTCCCAGGCGTTCAAGCAACGTGCTACGGCAGGGTTTGTGGAGGCGATGTTCGCTGTTTGCGGCGCTTCTGGGGCTGGGTTGTGCTGGGTGGCTTCGGTCATGCAGGTTTCTCCCTTGTGGGCTGGTCAGAGTAGCGGTCTTGACGATGGATGTGGGTACGGGCTTTATAGGCGGCGGAGAAAGGCTGGTTTTCGCGTTCAATCGGCGAAAAGCATTCTTCCGGGGCTAAAGCCCCGCTCATTTTGTGGCACTTAGCGGCGCGGCTAAAGCCGCGCCCTTTCAAAACATTGCGCAACCGCGTTGGCTCTATGGCCTTTCAAAGCGCAGCCAATCTTGAGTTTTTCCGCAGCCTGTCTAGCCGCTTTTCTTCATTGTGCAGGGCCGGAGGGTAATTTTCTGCAACCACCTGTGGTGGGGCAGACGCTGCGATCCCAGGTCCCAAAAGCGGGACCTGGGGCACCCGGCTGACTTGCTGACTTGCTGACACGCTCTTTATGCTTCTTCTCGTGCCCACCACTCTCGTTGAATGCGTTCCCAATTTCTCAGAAGGCCGCGACGAAGCCAAAGTCGATGCCATCGTCGAAGCCATGATCATCCCCGGCGTCTATCTCCTCGACCGGGAGATGGATTCCGACCACAACCGCTGCGTGATTACGCTCGTCGGCGAGCGCGAGGCCATCGAGGAAGCCGCGATTCGCGGCGTCGGCAAGGCTGCCGAGTTGATCGACCTCACGCACCACGAGGGCGCGCATCCGCGCATGGGAGCGGCTGACGTGGTTCCCTTTATCCCCATTGAGGGCGTCACCCTGGAAGACTGCGTTGCGATGGCCCGCAATGTGGGCGCCGAAATCGCGAAGCGCTTCCATATTCCGGTCTATCTCTACGAAGCCGCCGCAACAACACCCGAGCGGCAGAATCTGGAAAACATTCGCCGCGGCCAGTTCGAGGGGATTCGCGACGAGATCGCCACCCACGCCACCCGCAAGCCCGATTTTGGCGAGTCGCGCGTGCATCCGACGGCCGGAGCCACCGTGGTGGGGGCGCGCAAGCCTCTGATTGCCTACAACGTCTTCCTCAACACGACCGACGTTGGCATCGCCAGGAAGATTGCCAAGGCGGTGCGCTTTTCGTCGGGCGGCCTGCATTTCGTCAAGGCAGCGGGGTTTCTGGTGCGCGGAATGGCGCAGGTTTCGATGAACCTGACCGACTTTGAGCAGACGCCGATCCACCGCGTGTTCGAATTTGTGAAGCGCGAAGCGGTGCGCTACGGGGTTGTTCCCGTATCGAGCGAGATCGTCGGGCTGATTCCCAAGCAAGCGCTGGAACAGGCCGCGGAGTGGTTCCTGCAAGTGGAGAACTTCGACTCGTCGCTCATCCTGGAGAACCGCCTGGCCGCGGTGATGAGCGGCAAGATGGCGGTGGGCGGGTTGCGCGCGGGGGTGGAGCCTTTTATTGAGCAATTGGCCGCGCCAACCGCGACTCCCGGAGGAGGCAGCGCGGCCGCCGCCAGCGGAGCCATGGCAGCCGGGCTGGCCGGCATGGTGGCGACGATGTCGCGCGGCAAAAAGGCGTACGCGCAGTACGAAAGCCAACTGAGCGAAGCCATCGCCCGGCTGACGCTGCTACGCGAAGAACTGAAGTGCGCAATCGACGCCGACGCCGAGTCGTACAACCTGGTGATGAAGGCGTACAAGGCGGCGAAGGAATCCCAAGATGGCGGCCGGCTGATCAACGCGGCGCTGCAGGAGGCAACACGCGTGCCCCTCGGCGTGGCCGAAAAAGCCGTCGAGGTGGAGCAGATTGCCACCCGGCTGAGGCCGATCAGCAACCCGAACATGAGCTCGGACCTGACGACCGCGATTGCCCTCGCAAGAGCCGCCCTTGAAGGCGCGCTCGCCAATGTCGATGTCAATCTTGGTTCGATCAAGCTGGATTCGCCGGAGGATGAGAGCTTCGTGAGCCAGACGAGGACTCGTGCGGCGGCGACTCGTGCGGCGGCGCTGAAAATGCTGTGAACAAGTTGGCGCTGCAGCTGCGAAAAAACGTCCCTTGGGCGCTAAAGCCCAGGGCATCTTGTATCGCGCTAGTATGTCGTCCCAAAAGTAAATTGAAAAAGTCGCCGGACGGAAACGCAGATCCTTCGACTCCATTTGGCGCAAAAAGCGCGCCAAATTCCGCTCAGGATGACAGCTCATTATTTAACGCACTTCTGGGACAGGACACTAGCGGCACGGCTGAAGCCGTGCCCTTTCAAAACCAAAAGGTTTTCCGCAGACGGTAATGCCCGTAGCCTTCACATAACTGAATGCTTGGGAAGCATGTAAAGACGCTCTCTAGAAGCTAAAAGCCGGCTAGCTTGCGCTCTTTACACGCACCACGGTGATCTTGGCGAAGCCTTCTTCAAACACCGGGGGCTTCAGCTTCTCAGCCATCTTGCGCATTACGTCTTCGCTCACGGCGCGCTCGCGCTGGCGATTGCGGTCAAGGCAAACCTCCAGCGGAACATCGAAAAAGACCGCCTGCACCTCGTAGCCAAAGCTCTTGGCCATCTTGATCCACTGGCGGCGCTCGTGAATGGAAAGGTTGGTCGCGTCCACGTAGTTCCAGGGCATGCGCGCAATCAAACGCGCCCGCAACAGCGACCGCAGAGTTGAAAACACCAGTCCCTGGTAACGCTGCTCTTCCACATCGTCAAAGAGGATGTTGCGCAACAGGTCGCTGGACAGCGGCGTGACGCCGCGGCGTCGAAACCACGTGGTTTTGCCCGATCCGGGCATCCCAATGGCCAGCACCACGTATCCCTTGGGCGCCTGGGGCGAGCGATCGGCCACCAACGGCTCTGGCGACGGCACGGAGGGCATCTCCGGCTGGGTCTCCAGTTCAAAGCGGCCCGGCGTGACAGGCTCACTCCACTCCATACGTGCGGGGCGCTCGGGCCTGGCGGGGCGCACGGGCGCGGCGGGGCGCGGTTCCGCAGGCCTCCGGTCAGACTCGACCCGCCGGGCTTCCTGGGGACGTGCTTCCTGGGCCCGCGGAGGGCGGGCTTGCTGGGCCTGCGCCGGCTGCTCATCCGGGTAGAATGGCACCAGCGGAGCCTGCTGATCCGATGGGAGTTCCTGGCCGATTTTGCCTGTGGATTCCGAAGTATTGGGAGCGTGTTTGGACCGTCTTCTCATGCCGTCATCAACCCTTGCGTCGTACTATCGGGATAACACACCACCCATAGCCGCTGCAAATAGTGTGCACTTCGTCACAGACGATCGCGCGCCCCGACGAGCAAACTAGCGTTGAGCGGTTCTCGTTATGGGAACGGGAACCGGCGGGCCGTTTTGTATTCCCGCGGGTCTCGGAAACCAGCCGGCAATTTGGTTCCCGTTGACAGGAATGATAGGATCATGGGTTTGGTGGAATTGCCTGCTGGCTGATTGAGCCGCCGAACGTCACAAACCCCAATCACGGTTTTAACGCGTATGAAGGAGAAATTGACACATGGCAGTTAAGGTTGGCATCAACGGCTTCGGCCGCATTGGCCGCAACGTTTTGCGCGCCGCACTTGGCAATCCCGAAATCGATTTTGTCGCTGTCAACGACTTGACCAGCCCGGCGACGCTGGCGCACCTGCTGAAGTACGACTCGATCCTGGGCAACATCCCCAACGAGATTACCTCCGGCGAGGACTTTATCACCGTCGACGGCAAGAAGATCAAGGTATGGGCCGAGCGCGACCCAGCGAAGCTGGACTGGGCTTCAGTGGGCGCACAGATCGTGGTCGAGTCGACCGGCCACTTTACCGATGGCACCAAGGCCAAGGCGCACCTGGGTGCGACGGTGAAGAAGGTCATCATCTCCGCCCCGGCCAGCAACGAAGACATCACCCTGGTGCTGGGCGTCAATGAGAAGAAGTATGACCCGGCGAAGCACAACATCATCTCCAATGCCAGCTGCACCACCAACTGCCTGGCGCCCGTGGTCAAGGTCATCCTGGAAACATGCGGCCTCGTCTCCGGCATCATGACCACGATCCACAGCTACACCAACGACCAGGTCATCCTCGACTTTCCGCACAAGGACCTGCGCCGCGCCCGCGCCGCCGCCATCAACATGATTCCCAGTTCCACCGGCGCCGCCAAGGCCCTGAAGCTCGTGATTCCCGAGACCTCCGGCAAGCTGGACGGCTTTGCGATCCGCGTCCCAACTCCCAACGTCTCCATCGTCGATCTGACCTTCATCAGCGAAAAGCCCACCACGGTCGAAGCGTTGAATGCCGCCTTCAAGGCCGCCTCTGAGGGCGAACTGAAGGGCATCCTGGGCTACGATACCAACCTGCTGGTCAGCTCCGATTTCAAGGGCGACAAGCGCAGCTCGATTCTCGACGCCCCGCTGACCAAGGTGGTCGGCAACAGCGTGAAGGTGCTGAGCTGGTATGACAACGAGTGGGGCTATTCCAACCGCGTTGTCGACCTGATTGGCTTCCTGGCTGCGAAGGGGCTGTAAGAACAGTTGTCAGTGATCAGTTGTCAGTTTTCAGTGCCATGGGTTGGTTGGAGGCGCTGGCTAAACGGACACTGGTCGACTGATTGCCACTGCTTCAATCCGCACCGGAGTCTCGGCTTCGGTGCGGAACTTCTCTTTCACTCTTATGCGACATAACATCAGCGGCGGATCTCCGTACGAGCCGATCATCGGCTTCTCTCGCGCGGTGCGCGTGGGGAACTCCGTTCTTTTGTCCGGCACAGGTCCAGTTGGTGCAGAAAACGAAGACGCCGCGGGCCAGACCCGTCGCATCTTCTCCATCGCTGCCGAAGCATTGGCTCAAGCCGGCGCTTCACTCGACGACGTCGTCCGCACCCGCATGTTTCTAACTCACGTCGAAGACTGGGAAGCCGTAGGCCGCGTGCATGGCGAATACTTTGGCGCCATCCGCCCTGCCGCGACCATGGTGGTCGTGGCCAAGCTGCTTAACCCCGCATGGCGCGTCGAGATCGAGATGGACGCCGTGATCCCCGCATCAGACACAGGTTAGAAACAGCACTTCAAGGAAGGCACAGTCCCATGCCCAAGCTCTCCATTCGCGATATCGAACTAGCCAACAAGCGCGTCTTCATCCGCGTCGATTTCAACGTGCCGCTGACTGAAGACGGCCAAACCATCACCGACGACACTCGCATTATTGCCACGCTGCCCACCATCAAGTACGCGCTGCAGCACAAGGCCAAGGTGATTTTGGCCTCGCACCTGGGCCGCCCCAAGGGCAAGCCAAATCCAAAGTACTCGCTGCGCCCGGTGGTGGACCGGCTCCGCGAGCTGCTTGACAAGGAGATGGGCGCCAAAATCAACGTGGCCTTCGCTCCCGATTGCATTGGCGAGGTCGCCAGCGAGATGGCCCGGCAGCTTGAATCGAGCCAGGTGCTGCTGCTTGAAAACCTGCGCTATCACGCCGAAGAGGAAGCCAACGATCCGGTCTTCTCAAAGGCGCTGGCTTCGCTGGCCGAGGTCTACGTGAACGACGCTTTCGGCTCCGCGCATCGCGCTCATGCTTCGACTGAGGGCATCACGCACTTTGTGAAGCCCGCCGTGGCCGGCCTGCTGATGGAAAAGGAAATCACCTACCTCGGCAAGGCATTGGAATCGCCCGAGAAGCCGTTTGTGGCCATCATCGGCGGGTCGAAGATTTCAGGCAAGATCGACGTGATCGACAACCTGCTGGACAAGGTCGACACGCTGGTCATCGTGGGCGGAATGGCTTATACCTTCCAGCGCGCGCTGGGCGTTACCACGGGGAAGTCGCTTGTGGAAGAAGACAAGATCGATATGGCGAAAAAGGCGCTCGACAAGGCCAAGGCCAAGGGCGTAAGGCTGCTGCTGCCGGTCGATAACGTTCTGGCCGACAAGTTCGCGCCGGATGCCAACACGCAGCCGTGGGATACGTCGGTGAACTTCCCTGCCGACTGGCAGGGCCTGGACATCGGGCCGAAGTCCATCGCGGCCATTGAAGAAGTGGTTTCGACCGCGCGCACCATCGTGTGGAATGGGCCGGCTGGCGTCTTCGAGTTTCCGAAGTTTGCGGTGGGAACGAACGCAATCGCCAAGGCTGTCGCGGCAAACAAGGCGGCTATCTCCATCATCGGCGGCGGCGATTCGGTGTCCGCCATCAACCAGGCCGGCGTCGCCGACCAGATCACCCACATCTCCACCGGCGGCGGAGCGAGCTTGGAGTTCTTGGAAGGCAAGAAGCTCCCTGGGGTGGAAGCGCTGACGGATAAGTAAGAGAGGGGTCAGTGGTCAGTTAAAGTCGCATCCGGGTTGAAGACCGCATTGATTTTTTGGCTTTCTGCGGGGGTTGAAACCCCCGCCTCCCTCCGGATTTAGTTTTTCCGCAGCCTGCTAAGCCGACGCGTCCATCCCCTTGAAGTGCCCCTGCCTCGCGAACTCCAGCAATGCCCGGTCGGCGGTAACCAGCGTTGCGCCCAAGTGCCGTGCCGTAGCGACAAGAATGCGGTCCGCTGGGTCGGCGTGCATCTCCCAAGGCAGGCAGGTGCTGGCAACGGCGATCTCCGGCTCCAGCGGAACGAGACTCACGCCAGCGAACGATAGCACGCCACGCACCCACTCCATCGCATCCCGATGCAAATCGATACGCTTCTTGCTTGCAAGAACGCCAATCTCCCAAGCGGTAATGGCCGAAACCAGAATCCGGTCCTGGCGCGAAGCCTCATGAATGGCTTCCCGGGCTTGCGTTCGAAGCATTCGCTCTCCAAGCACCAGCCAGACCAGGACATGTGTGTCGAGTAGAAGTAGCGGACTCCGAGCCGGGTCCGTCTGCCTCACTTGAGCACCTCCCACTCGTTCTCAAGAGGCGAAATGATGTCTCCGAGGATCGTGGCACTACCGCGCATAGCGCCAAACGGATCCACCGCAGGCGGCATCGGCACAACTTGGGCCACCGGACGGCCGTGCTTGGTAATGACCAGCGTCTGGCGCGTCTCCGCAACCTCGTCCAACAGTTTCAAGCACTTTGACTTGAACTCTCCCGCCGCGATGGTAGTTGACATCCCAATTCCTCCCATAGTCACCGACTATGGTCATATTGTAGCGCAGATCGCCAAGGGAAATCCCGGCTTCAAACAGAGAGCCTTCAAGATCGATCCCTTCGACTACTCCGGTACGGCCTTCGACCTCGCTGAAAGGGCTAAGATACTTCTGATGCGAGTGACGCTGGCACTCCAGCAGGAGATGAACGTTGGCTTATTACACGAGAGTGCTGTCAAAGGAAGACGAGTTCCCTGCTTTCGACGAGTTGGCGCAGGTGATCCGGTCGGAGCATCCCGGTTGCAGACTGACCATCGAAGTAGGCGATGAAGAGGAGTGGGAGTCGCTTTTGCTGTCGACCGATGACGAAGTCGAGATCGCATTGATCGAACGCAAGCCGGTCTTCGACGGGTCCGCGGGTCAGGATGAAATTGCCGATCTGATCGAAGATACGCTGGACTCCATGCCGGAGAGCGGCGTGGCCTGGCTCCACGAATACATGGCCTCAGTCAAGACAGTCTTCTCGTTGCAGCATCTGTTGGGAGCGGATTCAGAGGACGGCTCTGCCGCGCTGCACGCGCTGCGTACGGCGCTGTGGGAGGGTGGAGGCGCAATCATTCAAGCCGATCTTGAAGGGTTCACGAATGAAGAGGGCTTCCACATTGTCTGGCAGTTTTCCGACACGGTTTCAGGCGCGTGGAATATGGCTGTGCTGCAGGATGAGACCTGGCACCACTTCAAGATGGACCTTGGCGATCCCGAACATCGCGAGGCGTTCATGAGGGGCGAAGTCCCGCGCGATGTATCGTCGGTACAACTTTCCAGGACTGAAGACTGATTGGTTCGCTCATTGAAATGGGCTCTTGCGCAGATTCAGGCCGCTCTGTGCCCGTCGTCACCCTGCGCGACAATTCCATCCTCTAAAATTGAGTTGAGGAACCCCGAAAATGTCACGTAAAGCTCTGATTGCCGCCAATTGGAAGATGTTCAAGACGCCTGCGGAAGCCAAGGCGTTTGTCGATGCTTTTCTGCCGCTCGTTGCGGGCCACGACCGCGATGAGATTGCCCTGTTCCCGTCGCCTGTGCTGCTGCCCACGGTGATTGAAGCCGCCAAGGGCTCCAACGTTGCCGTCGGCGCGCAGAACATTCACTTTGCCGAAGAGGGCGCGTACACCGGCGAGACTTCATTGGGCCAGCTCAAGGCCGTGGGCGGAACGCACACGCTGATCGGCCACTCCGAGCGCCGCCAGTATTTTGCCGAGACCGACGAGATTGTGAACAAGAAGCTGCACACAGCTCTCAAGCACGGCGTCGTTCCGATTGTCTGCGTGGGCGAAGTGCTGGCGGAGCGCGAAGCCGGCAAGACGGCCGAGGTGCTGAAGACGCAGGTGACGGGCGCATTCGTTGGGATTACGCCTGAGGCCGCGGCGCCCATCGTGATCGCCTATGAGCCCGTGTGGGCCATCGGCACGGGCAAGACCGCTACGCCGGAGATCGCCGTCGACGCGCACAAGATCATTCGCGCGCAAGTGGCGAAGCTGCTGGGCGCGGAAGTGGCCGCCAATGTGCGCATCCTCTACGGCGGCAGCGTGAAGCCCGACAACGCCACCTCGCTGATTGGCCAGGAAGAGATTGACGGAGCCCTGGTGGGCGGCGCCAGCCTCAAGCCTGATTCCTTCGCGGCTATCGTGAAGTATTAATTCTGCATTGAGATCGTATGGCCGCGGACTTTGTTTCGCGGCCATACGTATGATGGGTCATGGCTCAGCGTGACCTGTATATCGATCGGCTGCGCAGCGCGATCACAGCCCTGGTCATCCTGCACCACACCGCCATCACTTATGGGGCCATAGGCGGGTGGTTCTACTACGAACTGAAACCGTCGGGCGCGCACTCGAGCCTGCTGCTGACTCTGTTCTGCACAACTAATCAAGCCTATTTCATGGGCTTCTTCTTTCTGCTGGCCGGCTACTTTACGCCGGGTTCGCTGGAGCGTAAAGGCTATGCGCGCTTCATTGGCGACCGTTTGCTGCGCCTTGGGCTGCCTCTGCTGGCCTTCGGCCTCGTTCTGGGCCCGCTGACCGCCGGCATTGTGAATGCGGCGCAGGGCAAAGGATTCTGGCCGACCATCGCATGGCTCTGGCAGCACAAGCAGTTCATCAATGGACCGCTGTGGTTTGCCCAGGCCCTGTTGATCTTCAGCATGGGCTATTGCGCATGGCGTGCGGTTGCGGGCGCTCGGCTGGTGCAGGTTGAACGAACAGCGAAAGCCGTTCCGACTTATGGGTGGTGGCTGGTGAGCGCGATTGGCGTAGGTGTGGCTGCTCTCGCGATCCGTCAGGTTGTGCCAACTGGCGTCAACATTATCGGCCTGCAACTCGGCTATTTTGCGAGCTATATCTTCCTGTTCGCCATTGGGATTGCGGCGTGGCGTCATGACTGGCTGCGCCAGTTGGAATGGAAACATGCGCGAGCCTGGATCATTGGGCTCGTGATTAGCTGGCCCTTGTTGCCGGTGGCCATCATCGTGGTGCACGCGCTGAATGGCTCGGGGAAAACGAATTTCTCCGGTGGGTTCTCATGGACCGCCATCTTCTATGCCTTCTGGGAGCCGTCTGTGGCCTGGGGCCTGATCGCCGCATGGCTGCTGGTCTTTCGCAAATACATGAATGCACCATCGGTGTTGTGGAGCTGGCTCAATCGGCGCGCGTATGCCGTCTACATCATCCATCCGCCGGTCCTGGTGGGTATCGCTCTGTTGCTGCACGGCTGGAGCGCACCCGCCCTGATCAAGTTTTGCGTGACAGGTATGCTCGCCTGCACCTCATGCTGGATTGTGGCCGATCCACTGGTCCGCCTGCCGGGTGTGCGGCGCGTTGTGTAGTGCTGCAACAAGCCGGAACATGAGGCAGTACATAGAGAGGCATCGGCACCTTCCTCGAGAACAAGACAACAGCCTTAACCAAGGCGACATCTGATTCTCGAGGAGGATAAAGGATGGCAACCAAGAAGGCGGCAAAGAAGAACTCGAGCAGCGCGAAGAAGAAGACGGCCGGCAAGAAGTTGTCGGCCCGGAAATACTCACCTGCCGCCGGTAAGAGCGTTGAGACCGAGATGAAGGAGAGGAAGGAAGGCACGCTCAGGTCAGGAAGCGGCAAGAAGGTCACGAGCAAGAAACAGGCCATCGCCATTGGCCTTTCCAAGGCGAGGAAAGCCGGCATGAAAGTTCCGCCGAAGAAGTCGTAGCGGGCTCATGTTCCGATCTTGCGAGTGCCTTGTCCCTGGCAGTCCCAAGGCGCGGGAGAGGTTTGCCCCATGGCCCCGTGACCGCGTAGGCTAGGAGACATTGAAGCGACAGAAGAGAGTTTCTCTGTCTGGTTCCATGGCAGACGCCTGGACAATCCGCCTCAATGGGAGCAGACAAGCTGCAATGGAAAAGCTTCAGATGACTGATCCTCTACGGGTCGCGTCACGCGGCCGAATGTATGGAGCCATGGCTTTATGACGATGCGCATTCTGGTCACCGGCGCCGCCGGATTCCTTGGTTCTCACCTGACAGATCGCTTATTGAGCGAGGGCCACAGTGTTCTCGGCGTGGATAATCTCTGCACCGGGGATTTGGACAACATCGCGCACCTGGCCAATGAGCGGCGCTTCACCTTCGAACAGCGCGACATCTGCGAGACCTTCGATCCGGGTCCGGTGGACTACGTGTTCAATATGGCTTCCCCGGCCAGTCCGCCGGAGTATCTGCGCCTGGCCATTGAGACATTGCGAGTGGGTTCGGTTGGCACGGAGAACACACTCAAAATCGCACAGCAGTACGGGGCGGGATACCTGCACGCATCGACGTCGGAGTGTTATGGCGACCCGCTGGAACACCCGCAGGCGGAAACCTATTGGGGAAACGTGAATCCGGTCGGTCCGCGCTCAGTGTATGACGAAGCGAAACGTTATGCCGAGTCGCTGGTGATGGCGTATCACCGGTATCGCGGAGTGAACACTCATCTCGTCCGCATCTTCAACACGTACGGCCCGCGGCTTCATCCCGACGACGGCCGCGTGATTTCAAACCTGATGATGCAGGCTCTGCGCGGTGACCCGCTGACCGTGTATGGCGATGGCAGCCAGACGCGCAGCTTCTGTTTCGTGAATGACCTCATCGACGGAATCGCTCGCCTGTCACGCTCAGAGGAGCATCTGCCCGTGAACATCGGCAATCCTGACGAGTTCACAATTCTAAAGTGCGCGCAGGCCGTGCTTGAGGTCACGGGATCGAAGAGCGAATTGCGTTTCGACGCTCTTCCCGAGGACGACCCGACCAGACGGCGCCCCGACATCACGAAGGCCCGCACGCTTCTGGGCTGGGAGCCGAAGGTAACGTTGCGCGAGGGACTGGTGAAGTCGCTGGACTTCTTCAAGAGCAAAGTCAGGGCAACAGCCTAGAGACGGCCTCGGACTGCCCTGTCTGCTCTTCGATGATTTCGAAATGAGAGCAGGGTCGCGTTCGGAATGAGGAGATTTTGCGAGACCGCGACCCGTCACCTTTGGCTGGTTTCAGATCCCACGCCATGCGGCTCAACCAGCACGCCATCGTCGATGGAGGCAGCCAGCATTCGATCACCGGCGGCCCGGACCAGGGTCAGACGATATCCGGTTTGCCGCCATTTCCAGTCCAGAGTTTTGGCATTGATGGCGTAGACAATGTCGCTGGCCCGCGAGCTGACAAGAACTTCGTTTTGTCGCGCATCGTAGAAGAGGTCGCTCACGTCCACGAGCGGGAGCCGGTGGACCCACATCCAGGTCTTTCCCTTGTCCCGGGTAAAGTAGACGCCTTCCCGGGCGCCCAGCCACAAGGTGCCGTCGGATGAAAAGGCGACGCGATGAATGCGCGTGAGAGCGGTGGGGATGCCCATGGGCCACCACGTGAGGCCGGCGTCGTTGGAGATGACCACGGCATTGGTTCGCGCCGCGGCCATGACCGATCCGCGAGCGGTGACGGAGATGTAGTCGCCCGTCCCCATCACCGGGCCGCCCTGCCACGTAGCGCCTTTGTCTTTGCTGGTGAACAGGCCGCTGGAGCCCGCGGCTGCCCAGACGTCCCCAGACAGGTCAAGGGCAGAAACGCGGCTACCCAATTCGCGCACGGCTTCTTTCACCTTCTTCTCGATCGTGACGTGCTTTCCGCGCACAATGGCGGCGGTGGGCCTGGCAATGGTGTTGGTGATGGTGTTCTTCGGTATCCAGGCGGCGGCATCCGGGTCCAGGGCGAAGATGCCGCTGTTCGTCCCGGCCAGGATGGTCCCGTCCGGCGCCTTGGCCAAGGCAAAGACATCGCGGCCGTCGAGGCCCTCGCTGACGTGTTTCCACTGTGCACCGCCATTGGCAGAGACAAACACGCCGCCATAGGTCTTGTCGTTGACCACGCCGGCGACAACCTGCGAGGAATTGCCCGGATCGACCAACAGCGCCTCCACCTTGCGTGCGGAGAAGCCGTGATTCGTGGCCTCAAAAGTGGATGCGGCGTCGTTGCTGGCGAGAACACCGGCGCGATCGGTGGCCAGAAGCACATGGTCCGTATTGCCGGCATCGACATAGACGTCGTTCACAATGACGTCGGGCCCGGTCATACGGCGGAAGGTCTTGCCGCCATCGACCGTCTTGTACAGGCCCTCGGTGGTTCCGGCATAGACAACTTCGCGGTGAAGAGGATCCTGACGCAGCACGCGGGTGCGCCGCGCCGTGGCGGGTATTCCCTGGATCTTCTTGAATAGCCTGCCGGCGGTCTCGCTCTTGTAGATTCCGCTGCAGGCGCTGGCGTAGACAATGTTGGACTGGCTGGGGTCAACGATGATGGAGAACACATCGGAATCGTCGATTACGCCCTGCTTGATGTTTTCCCAGTTCTTGCCGCCGTCCTGAGTCTTCCAGGGCAGATGCCATGTACCGGCATACACGATTTGCGGATTGGCCGGGTCGACTGCCAGGGACTCCACCTCGTGGATTTCCTTGCTGCCGGGAGGGCTGATGAGGGTCCAGGTGGCGCCGGCATCCGTGGAGCGGTAGACGCCTTCGAGGGTGCCCGCAAACAGTGTCCCGGGGTCGGAAGGCGCCTGGGCAAAGGCGCGGATCGATTGCCCTCGCAGCCCGGCGACGACGTTCCAGGTCTTGCCTGCGTCGTGGCTGATCCAGAGTCCGCCTGCGGCGTGATCGAACTTCCAGGCCGGGACATAAATCAGCGAGGGATTGATGGGGTCGACCACGATGTGATCGATCACCAGGTCGTCAGACGAGTCGAGCTTGGAGAGGCGATGCCAGGTAGCGCCTTCGTCGGTGGACTCATAGACCCAGCTGTTGGTGGTGCCGAGATAAAGGTGTCGAGGTTGGCCGGGGACCGCTGTCAAAGCGCGCGCATCGCCGCCGTCGGGGCCGACCGGAGTCCAGGGCGCCTGGGCCTGGAGCCCCCTGCAAGTGAGACCGGCCAGCAACAGGAACACTGCCGGCACAAACCGTTTGGGACGGCAAAGAGAAACGAGAAAAATAGGCAAAGAATCCATCCAGGATATGGGATGCAGTTTTGCATCAGGAGGGTCTTGTGCAGGACAAGCACACAAATTGAAGAGGCTGACCGGGGTACCGGTCAACCTCAAGGATTGCTGGAAGACGAGTCGCTGCCCGTCAAGCTGCAATCTCTGAAGGATTGGCGGCTTGACGGGCAGACGATTCAGTTTGAACGCCTTGCGCCCCGACTACTTGGCTTCGGCGTGCTTCTTGTGGTGGTGAGGCTTTTCTCCGAGAGGCTTGCGCACCTGGGGCTTCACGCTCGACTCGTCAAGTGGGGTGGTACCGGACACATCGGAGCTGAAGGTCGCGCCGGCGGGCACAAGGTAATCTTCCACCTTCTGATCGTCCGCGGTTCCAGTCGCTACGGTGATGCGGGAGGCGTCAATGCCCTTTTCCGTTACCAGGTATTGCTTGGTGTTGACGGCGCGTTCGCCGGCAAAGTCCTGAAGCTTGGCATTCTTGCGGTGATGCTTCGGCAAGGTCTTTTCCTTGCTGTTCGACTCACCGACAATCACGGCCTTGGCATCGGACTGCTTCTGCAGGTCGAGAGCCACTTCATCGAGGCAAGCCTTGGCTTCATTATCCACACGAGTCGGGCGCTTCTTGTCCTTCTCGAAGGTAATGGGGCAGAGAGCCTGGGTGTGGGGCTGCGGCGGCGGCGGCGGAGCTTCGATGGTTACCGTCGTCGTGGACGAGGCGTTGTGGCCCTTGTCGTCAGCAACGTTGCAAGTGATCGACACCGGGCCGGTGGGCGCGCCCGTGGAAGAGAAGCTCGCGGTAGAGCCGGTGCCGTTGACGGTGCCTGCAGCAGCGGAGTAGGTGTAGGTCAGCGGACGGTTCTGCGGGCTCATGCCAGAGGCGGTAATGGTGCTGCTGTCGCCCGGCTTGATGGTGGTGGGGCTGGCCGAGCAGCTGATGGTCGGCGGCTCGAATTCCTTGACGGTGAAGGTCGTGGTGCCTTCGACGGCAACTTCCCAGGGCTTCAGGCCTTCTTTGCCGGGTTTGCCTTCCTTGGCGTCGCACTTCACGGTATGTGTGCCGGGGGCCAACGCTGCGGTATTGACGGTAGCGGTGGCGCCGGTACCCGAGACGCCGTCGCCCGACCAGCTGTAAACCACACCCAGCTTCGGATCCTGAGAACCAACGGTCGCCGTCAGATTGATGGGATCGCCGGGGAAAACGGATGTCGGATTGGCGGAGCATGCCACGGTCAGCTGCGGAGGCGGCGCGATGGAGCCGACGTGGAAAACCAAGCCCGTGCTGAGGCGCGCCGCGTTGATGTTGGCTCTGCCGCCGATTGGGCCAGGGCCCCAATTGACGTGCATGTATTCGTAGTCAGCCTGAAACAGGCGGAGGGCGAGGTGGTGATTGAAGAGCGGAGTCTCATAATCCAATCCGCCTCCGGCTGTCAGGTCCATGCCCCACTTGTAGGGCTCCTCGTCCGGACCGCCGACACGTGCACCGCCCACTAACCCGTGGATGAATGGCGTAATCTCGCCGGTCGGAAAACGGGCGATCAAACCGCCGGATGTGGTGATGAATCCGTCGTTGCTGGATGGCGAATTAATCCACATATCGTGCGCACCGACTTCAACCTGAGCGCCGACATACTTGTTGAAGAAGTAGGCGCCGCTGCCGAGGATGCCGTAATTCGCGGACTTGTAGGAGAAGGGCAAGGTGGTGCCGTTCCGTTGCAGAACATCGACCGTATCCTTGGGCGCGAGGTAGCTATAGCCCACAAAAATATCCGACCTGGACGGGGAATCCGCCGCAGAGGCTTTCGGGGCAGGCTTCGTCGAATCCTGGGCGGCGAGACCAACGGGCATGAGAGCCACCGTCGCCAAAACTAAAACCCGGCTCATAGATTTCAATACATGAGAATGCATGCGTTTATCCTCCGCAATGGCTGAAACACTAAAAGAATCAATGGTTGTCTTGTGAACACAGTGTGCGGCTCCGAATCGGTCGCACCGTCTACAGGACGGCCTGTCGGAATACTGTACGGCACTCATAAACGTACCATAGCGCCACCCGTCAGGGTACACTTTTTTCAACAAGATGGCTACCCGATTCCCTTTCTTATAAACAGGCGCGAAGGTTACCTGAAGCCATCTGATTGCCGATGAGCAATGCAGCTCATCCCGTCTTACGAGGCTTGGATGCGTGGAGATCAAGTCACAAGCGGGGATGTTATTTTTGCCCGCGAAGATAGGTGTCACATGTCATTGTGATAACCGTGGATGCTTACTGAACATCGGTGGATCAACCGAGGCTACGGGTATTTGGTGAAGCGCGGCAGCCAGTGCAAGACCTTCCGCCGGCTCGATACCAGGTCTCCGACCGCGTGAATTTGCTTTTTTGAGACGTAGGTTGTAGCCGAGTTTTGTGCTTTCCCACCCTTGCGGCAAGAACAAGTACGCCGCAAGGATGGGGCACCCACATGGGTACAACATCAAGCGGTCAGAGACCTAGCATGTTTTCAAGGCCCAACGAATCTGAAACATTTCATCCCGGTTCGTTCAAGCTTTAATTACTCTTCGCGTAACACTTCGAGCGGCCGAAGTCCCAGAATGCGATAACTCGCGATCCAGCCTGTGGCCGTGGCCAAGACAGCCGTACCTACCAACGCGACAGCAGTCGCCGCCCACTCAATATGGAAGCCCACATCCATCTTGTGCAACAGCACCCGCGTAAGGAGGTTGGCGAAGATTACGCCGACCAGGCCCGCCAGCAATCCAAGCACACTGAACTCCACGCTGAACGTGCGCACGATGCGCATGCGGGTGGCGCCAAGCGTCTTGAGCACCACCGCTTCGCGCATGCGCCGGAAGCGCGTACTGGCAATGCTCGAAGCCAGGATCGTCAAGCCCGCAAAGATGGAGAAACCGGCCAGGAAACGCACCACAAACGTGATCTGATCGACCACGCTCTCGATGCGCACCAGCACGTCGGCAAGGTTGATGACTGTAATGGTGGGATAGGCCGCGAACAGCGCGCGCTCCAGCGCCGGCACCTGCCGGGGATCGACATGCGCACCGCCGTACCATGTGGCCACTTCGCCCTTGAGCTGGCCGGATGGCAACATGAACGGCACCCGAGCGCCCAGGTGCTGTCCATCGGCGCGATAGAGCGCAGCCACTTTGAGCTTGTGAACGCCCGCGGCGGCGGTTTCCAACTCCACGCTTGAGCCCAAGCCCAGGTGGAGCCGCTGCGCCGCGCCTTCGCCGATGGCAATCTGCTGCGCATTCGCATCGGTCCACCACTTGCCCTGCGTGATCTTGTCACCGGCGGGCTGCGCGTCGGCCCAGCTCAACTCCGCGCTTTCAAGCAGGTGACGAGGGAAATGCTGCCCCTTCAACTGCTCCACCGGCTGACCGTTGAGCGAGACAAAGTGGCCCACGACGACGGGCATGAGGTCGAGAGCCTGCGTCACGCCGGGCTGATGCTGAAAGAACGCCCTTACGCCCGAGGACTCCTCCGTGGTGACATCGATGAGGAAGATATTGGGCAGCTTGGGGGAAGCGGTCTCGCGAATTTCGCGCAGCAGGGCCGCCTGCATGAGGTAAACGGCGAGGATGAGCATGACGCCGGTGCCCAGCGCCGCCAGCACCGCGGCCGACTGATTGCCAGGCCGATAGAGATTGGCCAGCCCGTGACGCAGCGACGACGGCAGATGGAGCCGCACCCGATTCAAGACAAAACGCAGCGTAGCCAGCGCCACGGCCGCCAGCACCAGCAGCACAAACAGGGCCCCCGCCAGCCCGGCCGCGAACCACTTGCCTACGGTGGCTGAATCTGAAAGCGCCCACGCGATGCCGCCCAACGCCACCAGCACCAGCGCCGCAAGGCCCAGTTGCAAGCGCCGCGCCCACCACTTCGCGAAGAAGCCCCCAATGCCCTCGGGCCCCGTTTCCACCAGCCTGCGCAGCACCAGCACCGGCCGAACATTGCGCACATCGAGCAGGGGCGGAAGGCAGAACAGCAGCGTCGTCAGCAGCCCGGTTCCCATTCCCGCAGCCACTGAGCGCCACGGAAACCCAAGCGTCACGTGCATCGGAATCAGCTTGCCAAATACCGCCGGCAACGCCTCCATGACGCCCACTCCGGCTGCCACGCCCAGCAGCCCTCCGGCGAGGCCCAGCCCAAGGGTTTGCAGCAGAAAAATGCGCAGCAGGTCCGCCGAGCCGGCGCCCACCGCCTTGAGGATGGCGAGCATGTCCATGCGCTGCTCAAGGTGCGCGTGCATGGCCATGGCCACGCCGATGGCGCCCAGCACCATGGCGACCAGGCAGATGAGGCTCAGAATCGCGGTGGCGTGGTCAAGCCCGTCGGTCAGCGCCGGATTCCCTTCGCGATAGTCCGTCACCTGCGCGTCGGGCAGCGCGTCTTCCACCTGCTTGCGCATCGCGACCGGATCGGCCGCTGCAGGCAGCTTGAGCAGCAGCCGCCGGCTGGCCCTGTTACCCGGGCCCAGCAGCGCGGTCTGGTCAAGCGCCGCCCAGGAGATCATCACCCTCGGCCCAATGCCGGCACCGGCCGAGATGCGGTCCGGCTCCTGCCTGAGCACCGCCGCGATGCGGAAGGCTCTGCCGCCCAGGCGGAGCGACTGCCCCACATGCGCGTTCAGCCGGATGAGAAACTCCTCCGCCACCACCACGGAGTCGCCCTGCAGAGCTTGCTGCAGGCTGATGTCAGGCTCCAGTTCCGCGTTGCCGTAGAACGGATAGACGGCGGGGTCCACGGCCTTGAGGGTCACCAGAACGGGAACGGGATCCGGCGGCACGGAGGCCATGGAGATGGTTTCGACCACCCAGGTGGAGCGGATTCCCTGCTGCGCGAAAGCGTCGATCTTTGCCTGCTCCGCGGTGGTTGGCTGATGAAAGATGCGCGCGCTCAGGTCCCCGGCCATCAGGGAGCGCGCCTCAGTGCTGAGCGTGCCCCGGAAGCTGTCACTGAAGCCGCGCACGCCCACCAGCGCGGCGACGCCGATGGCTACGGAGAGCACCACGAAGCCAAACTTGCCGGGAGCCGACTTCAGGTCACGCCAACCGATTGCGGCGGCGCGCTTCCAGCTTAGCGAGCGTTTTGGGTAAGGCGAGCTTGGGCTAGCCATTCTGCGCCTGCTCTGAGGCCACTGCTTCGGGTTCGTACGGCAGGGTGTCTTCCACGACCTGGCCGTCGCGCAGCACGATCTTGCGATCGGCCATGCTGGCCACCTCCACATCGTGCGTCACCAGGACCAGCGTGGTGCCCGCGCGCCTGTTGCGCTCCAGCAGCAGGTCAAGCACGAGGCGGCCGTTGGCGGAGTCGAGGTTGCCCGTCGGCTCGTCGGCCATGACGATGGGAGGCTCCACCACAAAGGCGCGGGCCAGCGCCACGCGCTGCTGCTCTCCGCCCGAGAGCTGCACCGGGTAGTGATCCATGCGCTCCGCCAAGCCAACCTCTTCAAGCAGCCGCCGCGCCTGTTTCAGGCCGTTGCCGTCGAGATTCAACTCGAAGGGCAGCAGCACATTTTCAAGCGCAGTGAGGGTCGCAATCAGTTGGTACGACTGGAAGACGAAGCCGATCTTGCGCCCGCGGACCGCGGCCAGTTGCGCCTCCGCGAGGTTGTGAATCGGTACCCCGTCGAGCCAGATTTCGCCGGAGCTTGGCGTATCGAGCCCCGCCAGCAGGCCAAGCAGCGTACTTTTGCCGCTGCCGCTGGCGCCGACAATGGCCACAAACTGTCCCGCAGGAATGGTCAACGAGATCCCCTTCAGAATCTCCACGCGCCGTGCGCCGTTCTGAATCCACTTTCGTGCGTCCCGGACCTCAATCACCCGCCTGCCTCCTGAATGACCAGCATACCGGCCCCTAGTCCCCGACCTCTGCCTTGCGCAGATACACTGTGTGTGTGGACGTTCGCCGAGCTCTCATCGTTTCATTTTTAATGCTCTTCGGGGTTTGCCCGACGTTTGCCGCGGGGCGGCCAGTGCTGGTTTGTTTTGGAGACAGCATCACCGCGGGCTATGGATTGCAGACTGGTCAATCGTATCCCGATGCGCTGCAGCGCAAGCTCGACGGACAGGGCTACCACTACACGGTGAACAACCAGGGCACCAGCGGCGCCACCACCAAGGACGCCGTGGCCGATTTGCGCGCCGTGTTGCAACTGCATCCTGAGATTGTGATTGTGGAGTTCGGCGGCAACGATGGGCTGCGCGGACTTCCCCCGGACCAGACGCGGCGCAACCTGGATACCGTTCTCACCGCGCTCGAAAACGCCCACATCAAGGTGCTGCTGGCGGGAATCACGCTGCCGCCCAACTACGGTCCGGACTACATTCATTTATTCGAAGCCGTCTTTCGCGATCTTGCCGCCAAACATCACACCGCGTTTGTTCCCATGATCTACAAAGGCCTGGAGAACGTGCCGGGAACTATTCAAGGCGACGGCATCCATCCCACAGCGAAAGGTTCCACGATGATCGCCGACACGCTGTTCCCGGCGCTGAAGCCGATGCTGAGGAAAAGCGGATAAAGCAGTTCTCAGTTCTTAGTTCTCAGTTCTCAGTTCACAGTCACCAGTTCTCAGTGAGATCAACGGGCATCAATCAGCGGCCACTCATACAAACTGCAAATTGATCGCACGCACCAACGCACAGCTCTGCTCATCCACATGCTGACAACTGACAACTATCTGCTGACTACTGTTTTTACCCCATCACTGCGACGGGCTGAAACAGGGTTCCCGCCACTCGCTTTGCAATGCCCACAAGCTCGCGCTGTCCTGCGAAGACCTTGACCAGCGGGGCGGAAGAGAACTCCGGCAGATTGGCCTGGCCCCCGTTGCGCAACCGGCCAAGACTGTGGTCGTCGCCGGTGACGGAGGGCATGTGCGGCAACAGGCTGCGCGGATGCAGGCACAAGGCCTCAAGCGCGTCGACGTTTCCCGCCAGCGGCTGGAGTTCCTCAAGCGTGTGCGCATCGGCCAGGGTGAACACACCGGCCTGGGTGCGGCGAAGGCTGCCGAGATGGGCTCCGCAGCCAAGGTCCTGACCCAGTTCATGCGCGACGGACCGCACATAACCGCCCGCACTGATGCTCATGGCAAAGCCGGCCTCGGCACCGTCAAACGAGACAATTTCGAAGGAAGCGATGCAGACCCTGGCAGTCTTCAATTCCACCGGCTTGCCTGCGCGTGCCAGCTTGTAGGCCGGGGTGCCGGCAATCTTTTTGGCGGAGTAGGGCGGGGGCATCTGCTCCATCTCGCCGTGGAAGCGCGCGGCCGCAGTACGCACCTGCTCGAGCGTCAGCGACAGCGCCACCAACGGCCCGGACGCCTGGCCCTCGGCGTCGTAAGTGTCCGTCGCGAAGCCGAAACGAATGGTGCCTGTGTAGCTTTTTTCGGCGGAGGAGAAATATTGCGCGAGGCGCGTGTACCTGCCCAGCAGCAACGGTAGAACGCCGGTCGCCATGGGATCCAGCGTGCCCAGGTGGCCAATGGATTTTTCGCCGGTGAGCTTGCGCAGACGGCTCACGACATCGTGGCTTGTCATCCCACCCGGCTTGTCGATCACCAGCAGCCCGTTCACTAATCTACTTTAGCGGACCGGGCCCCGCGGGGTCACATCGCCGATCACATCACGCCCGGCTGCCGCACCAGGGAGAGGAACTCCGCACGGGTCTCTTTTTGCCGGAAGCAGCCCACCATGGCCGAAGTGACCGTGGACGAGTTCTGTTTTTCGATGCCGCGCATCATCATGCACAGGTGGCGCGCCTCGATCACCACGCCCACGCCCTGGGGGTCAATCGCTTCCTGGATGGCGTCGGCAATCTGGCGCGTCATGCGCTCCTGGACCTGGAGCCGCCGCGCAAACACTTCGACGAGGCGCGCAATTTTGCTGAGGCCGATCACCTTGCCCTTGGGAATGTAGGCCACGTGAACCTTGCCAAAGAAAGGCAGCATGTGATGCTCGCATAGCGAGAACATCTCCACGTCCTTGACGATGACCATTTCGTCGTAGTCCACCTCAAACAGCGCGCCGCGCAAAATCTGGTTGGGGTCTTCGCGGTAGCCCTTGGTCAAAAAGGCCATGGACTTTTCGACACGCACCGGTGTGGCCAGCAGCCCGTCGCGCTCGGGATCTTCGCCAAGACGGCTCAGAATCTCGCGATACAAATCCTGGGTGCTGCAATCTTTCAGCGAGCCCTTTTCAATCGGCGCACTCGACTTCGACTTGGTTATGATTACAGGTTGTGCCATTCAGCGATCCCCTCGCGCACGCGCGATCCGTGCGAACTTCCTGTTTCCCGCTCACTCGCGGCGGTTGTCAACGGCCCGAACTCTCCGCGCCCGCGGCGTAGCACTGAAAGAAATTGTTTTCCGTCTCTTCAACGCGCACATAGTCCAACTGGCCAGCGGGCAATTCGTCTTTCAAAAGATCGAATACCGCCCTGCATAAATTTTCCGTGGTGGGCACCTGCGATGTAAACAGCGGGTCCTGGTTCAAGTTGGTGTGGTCGAAACGCTGCAGCACGCGTGTGCGCACCACTTCATCCATCGCGACCAGGTCGAGAACCATTCCCGTCTCCGGCGCAACGTTGCCACCCACCAGCACTTCCACAACATAGTTGTGACCGTGACCATAAGGGTTGTTGCACTTGCCATACGTGGCCTGGTTCTCTTCCGCCGACAGCGCATCGCTGTGCAGCCGATGGCTGGCACTCAGCATGTAGCGGCGGCCGAAATATGCCTTCATGCCTCGCCCCTGTATTCCGCAAAAATGTCGGGCGTCTCGTAGACTCGTACGCGGCTCAGCCGTGCGCCGCCGGCGGCCGTAACAGCGGGTTGCAGCCGGCGCCACGCCGCAATGGCGATGTTCTCCGTGGTGGGATTGATTGACGCAAATTCAGGGACCTCCAGGTTCAGGTGGCGATGATCGTAGGCCGCCATCACTTCGCGATCGATCACATCTTTGAGCCACTTCAGGTCCACCACGAAGCCCGTTACAGCGTCGGGCTCGCCGGCCACCGTCACCTCCAGCGTGTAGTTGTGCCCGTGTCCATTGCGATTGGCGCAGCGGCCAAAGACCTGCTGGTTCTTCTCCGCCGGCCACGTATCATTCCAGTAATAGTGCGAAGCGGAGAAAGTAGCCCGCCGGGTTAGAAAAATCATCGAATGCCTCACATGCTGAGATGCCCGGCTAGCCGGGAGGGCTTCATTTACCCACAGGCCGCCTCTCAAACACTCAGGGCCTGTACGTGCGCCCTTTCCAACTGACCTGCTTCAGAATCCGGTGCTGAAACCAACTGCGATAGAGCAGCACCACGAACAGCGGCAGCCCCAGCGGCGCCAGGGCGCAATCGGCAAAGGGGAAGTTCGATTTGGCGACGCGCGCGTAGAAGCGCACCAGAGTTCGCACCCAAAGCAGGGCCAGGATCCACCCCGCACCCAGCCACGTGAACGACCGCGCCGCGAAATGCGCATTCCACAGTTCCAGGGCCAGAATCGGCAATCCCACCAGCAGCAACACGTCCAGAGCCCGCCACACCGCCAGCGCCAGCGCGTTGTGGAAAAGCAACGCAAGGTTCTTGGTCCAGCCCTCGATCATGGCACCGGTGGAACGATACATGCGCGTGGCCACGGCGTCGTCGGCATAGCGAAAGCGGAGGCCGACCCTGCGGCGCTTGGCCAGAAATGCCAGTTCCACATCCTCGAGCACCCGGTCATGGACGGCCGCGTGGCCGCCCAGCCGCCGGTAAGCCTCGCGCTCCACCAGTAGAAACTGCCCGTTGGCCGCGGCGATGCGCTGGTTGGGGTCAGACACCTTGGCCGGGGGATAAGCCAGCGCCAGTTCGCAGAACACCAGCGGCATGAGCGACCGCTGGGCCAGCCCGGCCACGACCTGGCGTGGGGAATAGCTCAGCACGCCCACTTTGTGGCGCGCGGCCTCGTGCAGGGCGCGGCGCAGGTCTCCCGGCTCGTGCAGGGTGTCGGCATCGATAAACAGCAGCCAACGGCCTCGCGCCTTGCGCGCCGCGGTCCAAATGGCGTTGACCTTGCCGGTCCAGCCCGGCTCCAGCTTGGCGGCCTTCAGCACGGTGACTCCGGCAAAGCTGCGCGCGATCTCCACGGTGCGGTCGGTGGAGCCGTCGTCGACCACGACCAACTCCCAGTCGCGGCCCAGTGCGAAGATGTCGTCAGACTGGTTGACCAGCGACTCCAGGCAGGCGTCGATGCAGTCTTCCTCATTCCGCGCCGGAACGATCACCGTCAGTTCCAGCAGCGCCTCCGGCTCGGGCTGGTCGTATACCGTGCCGGCGCGCACCGGCCACTCCGGCCGCTCGCCCGGGTCGTCAGAAAGCCCAAGCACCGGCTTAAAGGCGCCCGCACCCTCGGCTTCGGTGGTCTCGGTGGTGTCTTTCCCCATGGAGATCTGCCCCTTCACTCCTGCCCTTTCGTTTCCGTATTATAAGTATGTGCCCCGCCGACGATTGGTTCCGCTTCCCTGGCTGTTTTCCTTCGCGCTGCTGTCGCTGACGCTGCTGTCCGGCTGCAATCGCGGCGACCACCCTGCCCAGGTGGGCAAGGTTGCCCCCGACTTCACCGTCAACGACGGCGCCCATTCCGTCCATTTGGCCGGCTATCGCGGCCAGGTGGTGCTGCTGAATTTTTGGGCGAGCTGGTGCGCGCCCTGCATTCAGGAGACGCCGGGCCTGGAAGATCTGCACCACGACCGGCCCGACCTGGCCATTCTGGGCGTCAGCATCGACGAGGACCCGGACGCCTATGCCCGCTTCCTCATTCGGCATCGTGTCGACTTGACCACCGTTCGCGATCCAGCGCAGAACGCCGCAAAGCTTTACCACACGGAGGGTTGGCCGGAAACCTACATCATCGACCGCAAAGGCGTCATTCGCCGCAAGATTGTGGGTGACCCCGACTGGTCGAACCCCGAAATTCGCGCGTTTCTGCAGACGATGTAGGTTCAAGGCTAAAGCGACCGGTCCCCTGCCGCCAGCCTTGGTATCATTGCGTTATGACCACGGTGGAAATCCTGTTTCGCTATGCCACGCCGCCCACTGAGGCTGCGACCTTCGCGCTGGCCAATACGCGGGATGTGTACGGCATCCGCCGCCTGAGCTTCGACCGCGCTGCCCGCACCCTGCGCGTGGAGTACGACGCCACCCGCCTGAACACCGCCATGGTGACCCAACTGGTGCTCCGCGCGGGTCTGGAGATCGCCGAAGAGCTGCCGCTGATTCCTCCGCCTGCGCCGGTACCAGCGGCCGTAGAACAGATTGCATCACCGCAGAAACCCTGATAATCTGTCTTAGGTTCTGCAAGGAACTCTACAAGGAAGCAAGTGTGCGCCCGTAGCTCAGCTGGATAGAGCGTCTGGCTACGAACCAGAAGGCCGGGAGTTCGAATCTCTCCGGGCGCACCATATCCTATCTAAACAATCAGATATCAAAAGCCAGAAAAGCTCCCCAGACAGCCTTCTCATTGGCGCCAACTGTATCGACACGCGTCGCACTCGTGTGCACTGTGCGACTGTGCGAGGTGTCCTTTAAGCGCCAATATCCTGGGGCGTGCTTCCGTGGAAATCCAGCGTCTTTTACGCAATTCTGCTCTCCATCGTGTCTCCGGCCGTGTCTCCAGCCACCGCGGGGGCGGGATCGACGTGCAATTGGAGAGGAGACGAGTTGCGGGACGGACATGGTAACGTGATGGGATAACACCGGCACAGATTGCAACCCTTCGTTTGAGAATCGTGTCAGAACGATCTGTGCTTTTTCGCAGTGAATCGGGCTCTTTGTGAGGCGCGATGAAACGGCAAGCTGTTGGGTCAATCCTGCTTGAGCTCTGCCTGTGCAGTGGGTTTGGCCAGTCCCCGCCAGAAGCGAAATACGGCCCCATCCAAGCGGAGCTGCTCGCGCACCTCAATGTGCGCCACTTCGCGGGCGGAGAGACGGTTTTTGCGCGTGTCACCGTGGATTGGAGCGGGAAAGATTGCATCCTCCTGCGCGGCGCAACGCTGGAGGCAGCCGTCGTTTCAGCCGTTCCACGCAAGATGGGAAGTGAATCGAAGCTCGCGCTGGCCTTCAACAAGGCACAGTGCAATGGGGCGGATTTGACACCGATCGACCTGGTGCTTGCGGCGGTAGCGGGGGTCCCGTTCAATTATGCGAATGCGCCCGACTCCCAATTCGGGATGCCCATGTCGTTTTCGAATCCACACGCAAATGGGATGCTGGCTGGAATGGGAAGTGCAGCCCCAGGGGATTCCTACATCACGCATCTGGAGTTCACGGGGATCAGGCACCGGTTCCCAATGCGCCCGAATCTCCAGCCCGGCGCCGTTGTGGACATCAAGGGATTGAAACTTGAACTCGGAACAGGCCCTAACCGGAGCTCGGTTCTCTCCTCAAAAGAGCGAGATGTGTCTCTCGACGCGTACACGCAGTTTCTGCTGGTTCCAGCCTCGGATGCTTTTCAACCTTCAGCGGCTTCGCTTGCGGCATCGGGCGATGCGGGTACAGCCGTTCCGCCGCGGTCGATGCCTGTTCCGGCTGCTGCGATGGCGGCAGGCAACTTCGATAACCTCGAAGTCTGTGCGCCTCCGGGCTGCGCCCTCGATTTGCCGGTGACCGCGAATGAACTTGCGGGTCTTGGTGCGACCTCGATTGCAATTCGTCCGCTGGGGTATGTACCGCGTTTCCACAAGGCAATGTACGACTTTGACGATGAGGAAACGCTGGCCTGGATTGGCCCGCAAGAGCTGCTGTTTACGTTCAATCCACATCCCCTGATTCGACGTGGAGGAGCATCAAGGAACGGCGCGCACATCAGAATGATCCGTGCTGTTCTGCTGGACGCACACAGCCGCAACATCCTGCGTGCCGTCGATTGGGAGTTGACCGATTCGCGCCGGTATCTCTGGCAGCTTGACGGAAACCGCATCCTCGTCCACGTCGGGAACGAGCTGCGCGTGTATCGAGCAGGAATGGAACTTGAACGCCGGATTCCGCTCGCAGGCCCGCTTGCCTTTGTTCGTATTGCGCCGAATGGAGAATTGATGGCGGTGGCGACACTGCGAGAGCGGCACTCACCGGAACTCCATTCAAAACTCCGCGACAATGCCGGGGATGAACCGGAGGAAGATGTCGATGTGTCGATTCTCGACAAGGATTTCAAGACAATCGCAGGGGCGTCGACGACCTCTGGCCTGCTGCCACCAACCCTTTTGAACGAAGGGCAAGTAAAGCTGCTGGCCCAACCCAAGATGCGGTACCGGCTGGCAATGAGCACCTGGGAGAACAAAACCATCACGCTGGCGCGATTCGATTCACAATGCACCCCGGAACTCTCAAGCGTTGCACCGGACCTGCTGTTTCTGCTTAGTTGCAGCGTGCCAAGCGGCGACCCCGAATATCGTGTGCTGCGAGCGGATGGGAAGCTGATTCTGCGGGGAAAGTCAGGTCCCCGGGAGTTGGGTCGGGAAGCCGCGGGGAACAATCAGAATGGGACATTTGCAGTGAAGGTTGTAGAGGCAGGCCGGGAATTGTCGCCCGGCGAAGTGTTCCAGAGCTCGGACCTCGATTCAGAGGAGGTGCGTGTTTACCGGGCTGCAGACGGGAAGCGACTGGCGGCAGTTCGCGTGAAAGAGCCAATAGCAAGCCACAGCGGCTACGCCCTATCCCCCGACGGTTCTCAACTGGCTGTTCTGTCCGGGACGCAAATCAAGTTTTTTCCTGTACCGGCGGAGTGAATGGCCGGGTTAAGCGGGATGAATTGATTTCAACCAGGATCTGGGTCTATGACCGCGTGATTTCGTGCCTTGCGATGGAGGGCTGTGGTATCCCACCCTGGGCGCAAAAACAAAGACGCGTCGAGGGTGGGGCACCCATTTTTTGGTACAACAACCTGCGGTCAAAGACCTGGTGTGGTGAGTCTGAAGTTCGCTGCAAGAGTGAAGGGGCGTGGTACGTGCGCGTAAACCTTGAAAACGCGGATTCCGTTCGGCTGCGTTCAGGGCAGGCTTTCGACTCGTCCGCGCTTAGAATGACAGGCTGAAAAGCAACCGCAGATCCTTCGACTCGCTACGCTCGCTCAGGATGACATTCGATTTCGATGTGGACTTCTGAGACACCACACCGGCCCATTTCACGCAGAGCCCCAGCGATTTTTTGGCGATGAACGTTTCAATGCGCAGCGTAGCCTGGGCCGCGCAGAACTTTTCCTGGCAGCGCACCGGTCATGTGGCCTTCCGCGATCACCGGCACTCCGTTTACAAGCACGTAGTCCATGCCTTGCGAAAGCTGGTTGGGCTGCTCGTAGGTGGCCACGTCGCGAATGGTCGCGGGATCGAAGATAACCACATCGGCCCACATGCCCTGCTTCAATACGCCTCGATCGATAAGCCGCATACGCTGCGCCGGCAACGCGGTGAACTTGCGAATCGCATCCTCCAGCGTGAGTGCGTGCTCCTCGCGCACATACTTGCGCAGCACGCGGGGGAAGGTTCCATAGGCGCGCGGATGGGGATGCTCCTGGCCGAGAAGGCCGTCAGGCGAGGTGCCCTGCGAGTCGTTGTCAAAGGAGACCCACGGCTGTTTGAGGGCCAGCACAACATCGGGTTCGCTCATGGCGAAGACAGCGACCTCGGTGAAGGCCTTGTCCTTGATGAGCAGGTCGCAGAGCGCGTCGATGGGATCTTCGTGCCAGAGCGCTGCCACCTCAGAGAGCCGCTTGCCCTGCAACGGCACCAGCTCGGGATTCTGGACGACCGCAATCAGAATCGCTTCGGGTCCCGGAACCTCCTGCCATTCGTTGTCCCAATTGCCGCTGGTTGAAAGCATGTCATTGCGAATGCGGGTGCGCGTGGCCGGATCCTTGAGCCGCTCGATGAGTTTCGCGTCGCCGCCATCGTGCGCCCAGGGCGGAATGAACGCGGAGAAGGTGTTGAACCACGCGGTGTACGCGTAGGTGTTGGCGCCGATGTCCACACCGGAGGCGCGCGCCGCATCGATCTGCGCGACGATTTGCGGCATTTGGCCCCAGTTGGCTTTGCCCGCGGCTTTCAGGTGCCAGATCTCGACAGGAATGTGCCCCTCGCGGCCAATGCGCACGGCTTCGTCGATGGCCGCGGGCTCCGCGTCGCCCTCGCTGCGCATGTGGGTGGCATAGATGCCGCCATACTTCGCGGCCTCGCCGGCGAGCGCGATCAATTCGTCCGTTCTGGCATAGGGCGCGGGCGAATACTGGAGGGCGGTCGACACACCCATCGCACCGTCTTTCATGGCTTGGCGCACCAGCGCCTGCATCTGGGCGAGTTGCGATCCTGACGGCTGCACATCGGCATCGCCCAGCACCATGCGCCGCACGCTGGTGGCGCCCACATAGCTGCCGAGATTGATGCCCATGCCATGGCGTTCGAGGCGCGCGAAATACTCGCGAAAAGTGGTCCAGTCGGGATTGATTTTCAGATGCTCGTAACCGGCACGATCATTGGCGATCATCGTGGCATTAACGGGTGCGGCGGAATTGCCTTCGCCGGTGATTTCGGTGGTGATGCCCTGGTAGATCTTCGAGGGGAGGCGGGGGTCGACGAGAATGGACAACTCCGACTGGCCCAGCATGTCGATGAATCCCGGAGCGACCACTTTGCCCTTTGCGTCGATGGTCTGGCGCCGCGGCGCGCCTTCAAGGTTACCGATGGCGGCGATGCGGCCGGCGCGAATTCCAACCTGTCCGGAGTACCACGGAGAGCCGGTGCCATCGACGATGTGAGCGTTCACAATGACCACGTCGAACGGCATTGCTTGTCCTGCGACCTCGGCGGTGTTCGCCGCGGCCTGGCCAAAAAGTGTTCCGCACAGAATCAACATCGACAGAAGAGTAGCCGCAGCCCGCATACGAAGCCTCACAGGGGGAGATGAAATGCCAGAGCAATCACCAGCGTGTGCGCATCGTATCATGCTCGCTGGGGCGCAGAATCACGACTTTCGAATGTATGGGTGGCCTCGGTCAGAAATCGCATCGTCTTCAACCTCTTTTCCGAGGATTGAATGCGCCGACATCTCGCCTCGCAAGGTCTGCATCGGATAGGGGCATGGAGGAATACCAAGATGGCTCGTTTGGCTTTTTACGTGGGTGGAATTTCGGCTGCCGTTGCGGCGTGTGTCGTGTTTTGGGACAAGAGAAGAGCGAAACGCCCCGTACCTGTGAATAAGGCAGCAGCCATGCTGCAAAGGGCCTGGGCCGACCATCACACGCGGGCCTGATCCACGGGCCCCTTTAGATTCCCTATTCAAATCTCTTTAGAATGCAGTCCCAAAAGTCGATTGAAAACGTCGCCGGACGGAAACGCAGATCCTTCGACTACATGTGGCGCAAAAAGCGCGCCAAATTCCGCAAGGATAACAGCCTATTCTTTAACGTACTTCTGGGACAGGAGATCAGCTCTTCGTTCGAATATGGATGGCGATTGCAGCGCAGATTGATAGTCTTAAGGCATGTCGACAATTCGACTCGCCGTTTTCAGCATCGCTTTCGCCATCCCGGCGCTTTGCGCCTCCGCAGCCACGCATCGCGCTACGCCCGCGGTGGTGGCGTATGTCTTTGCACATCATGCGCCGCTGCAGCCGGGGCAGATTGACGCGCACAGCCTCACGCGCATCAACTACGCCTTCGCCAACATTCAGGATGGCCGCATGGTCACCGGGTATCCCGATGACCCTGGCAACCTTGCGTCCCTTGTTGCGTTGCGGAAGGAGAATCCCGCCCTCACGATTCTCATTTCAGTCGGCGGATGGCTGTGGTCCGGCAACTTCTCTGACGCCGTGTTGACGAAGGAGAGCCGCGAGCGTTTCGTCCAGAGCGCGATGGACTTTCTCATCCTCTACCATCTCGATGGGCTCGATATCGACTGGGAGTATCCGGGAATGCCGGGCGCGGGCCACGCTTTCCGCGGCGAAGACAAGCGGAACTTTACCCTGCTGGTGAAAGAGTTGCGCGCGCGATTCGATGCGGAGACAAGGAAGAGCGGACGGAGACTCTATCTCACCATTGCGGCGGGCGCCTCGGATGAGTTCCTGGCCCACACCGAAATGGGGAAGGTGCAGCGATATGTCGACACCGTCAACCTGATGTCGTACGACTATTACGAGCCCGGCTCGGGGCCGATCAGCGGCCATCATGCGCCGCTGTTTACCAATCCAGCGGATCCCACCAAGGTTTCAGGCGACGCGTCGGTTCGAGCCTTCGAGCGTGCGGGAGTGCCAGCATCGAAACTTCTTCTCGGCATTCCCTTCTATGGCCATGTGTGGGGCGAGGTCGCGGACCGCGAGCATGGCCTCTACCAGCCCGGCAAGCCGATACCGAATGCGTTCGCGCCCTACAGCCTGATCGAGAGCACGATGCTCGACCACGGCTACACGCGCTATTGGGACCCGGTTGCGTCCGTGCCCTATCTCTACAACGAAGACAAGCACATTTTTGTCACGTATGAAGACGCGCAATCCATCGCCGCCAAGTGCAACTACGTGCTGACACACAGGCTGGGTGGCGTGATGTTCTGGGACTATTCGAGCGATTCCTCAGGAAGGCTGCTGGGAGCCATCAACTCGTCGCTGCATTTGGAGGCTGGGCCTCCAGCACATTAATGGCGGTCGCCACGAACGCCGCGAAGCTTCAATCGCCACTCGTAATTTGAGTCTTGGATGCGAAAATGAAAAGGATTCGTCGCCAGCGCATAAGATCAAGACCTATGATTTGTCTGCTTGATTGTGCTGGGACAAAAAGACTTTGCTGAGAACCTCATGCGTCCGCAACTACTGAAGGCAATCACGTTACTTCGAGACGATCATCCTGACAGCGTCAGCGAGGCGATTCGCCTGATGCAGGACACGGTGTATTCGTTCAGCATGAAGGTCTGCGGGCATCCCGAGGATGCTGAAGACACCATGCAGGAAGTGTTGATGCGCTCGCTGCCGCACTTGGCCAGGATCGAGGACCCGCGTGCTCTCGCAGTGTGGCTCTACACGGTCACGCGCAACCGCTGCTGGCGAATGCGTCGCACCAGCGCGGGCGCTCCCAAGCATATGCTTTCGCTGGATGAGCTGATGCCGGATGAGGTGGAGCTGAGCCGGATGTTGCAGGATGGCGCGGCCAGCCCCGAGCAGGAAGCCCTTAGCGGCGAACAGGCTCAACTGCTGCAGCGGGCAGTACTCCAGTTGCCCCAAAACTACAGGATCGTTCTGGTGCTGCACGACATGGAAGACCTGGACACGGAAGACGTTGCGAAAGTGCTTGGCCTGACACCCGGCACGGTTCGGGTGCGCCTGCATCGCGCGCGGCTTGCGGTGCGGAAAGCAATGGCGCAGTCGGCAGATAAAGTCGCGGACCCTCCCGCGTCTGCGCCTCGCATTCCCTTGCCGACAAGAAAGAGGGCGCCGAAGAAGCGTCCCGCGGAGTGCCGGGAACTGTTCGCCAATCTTTCGGAATATGTCGACGGACGGCTGGCGCCGAAGACTTGCGACGAGATGCAGAGCCACATTGAGGCTTGCCCTGCCTGCGTGATTTTTCTGCGCGATCTGCGCAATGCCATCGACCGCTGCGAAAAGCTCGACGTCCCATGCGACTCGCAGGTTTCGCAGCGGCTGCGTGCTTTGCTCACCCGCGAGTACCTGCGCCTGGTCGGTCTTCCCTTTGCGTTGAAATAAACTCGACGATCTGTAACGCTTTCACTTTCCCATGTCTTTGTTCCGGTGAGCACCCTATTCAGGTGCAGGACGAGACTTGGGGATCAGTGGTGCAGAATAAACTTCAGTTCAGTTTCATCGTGGCGTTGTGCATTGCGGCGGCGTCTGCCGGTCACGCCCAGGCGCAGAGTGCGGCTGCCTTTACGCTGCGCGATGCCGTGGCGATGGCTCTGGACAAAAATCCAGACCGGAAGATTGCACAATCGGACGTGGCGGCGGCGCGCATCGGCTCGCGCATGGCCCGCACTTCCCTGCTGCCGAATCTTGGGTTCAGCGAAGGTGTGACGCGCGGAGACGACCCCGTTTATGTGTTCGGCACGCTGCTGCGGCAACAGCAGTTTGGACAGGCCAATTTTGCGCTCAACAATCTCAATCGCCCTCACCCGGCGAATAACTTCACCAGCCGTTTCGCCGGGCAATGGGTCGCCTTTGACTCTTTCCGCACCGAGCTTGAGATGCGCAAAACTGACCTGCAATCCAGGAGCGCACAGGCATCCCTCAGCCGCTCCGATCAGGAGATTGCGCATCATGTGGTGGCGAGCTACGAGGGGATTCTTTTTGCGGCGAAGTATGTTGATGTGGCGCAGCACGCGGTGGACACCGCAAAGGCACTGCTCGACTCCAGCAAGAGTCGCGTCGACGCAGGCATGGCAGTTGACTCCGATCAACTCGTAGCTTCAAGCAATCTTGCCGAACGCCAGCAGGAACGGATTGAATCGGAAGGCAATCTTGAGATTGCCTGGGCTCAGTTGGAGCGGGCCATCGGCGCGCCGATACCGGCCGAACAGAGGCGCCTGCAGGATTTGGCAGAGAAGACATTCGATGTACGGCCGCTGGGCGACACCGTCTCGCTGGCGCTTCAATCGCGGCAGGATCGCGAGAGCCTGAAGCAGCAGTTGGCTGCGCAGAAGGTGGGCGTGCAATCGGCGAAGTCGGGTTACGGCCCCACGATCAGCACGTTCGGCTCGTGGGAGAGGGACCGCGCCTCCATCGCCGGATCGGGCGGCAACAACTGGACGGCCGGGGCGGAGCTTCGCGTGGACCTGCTGCCTGCCGCAAAGCGCCAGCAGGTTGCCGCGGCAAAGATCGCACTCGAACGCATGGAAGCCGCCAGCACCTCAGCGGACGACGAGATACGGCTCGAAGTGACGCAGGCTTGGTACGCGCACCGGTCGGCGAGCCAGAAGCTTGAGGTTGCGCGAGCATCGGTGGCACAGGCGGAAGAGAGCTTGCGCATTCTGAAAGACCGTTACGAATCGGGCCTTGCAACAGTAACGGAACTTCTTCGCGTGGAGGATGCGCAGAGGCAGAGCAGCGCCAATTATTGGCAGGCCGTGTTTGGCAACACGCTCACGTATGCCGATCTCCAATTTGCGATGGGAACACTGAACCCGGCCAATCAAGAGGACCTGCAATGAACAAGACATTGTTGTACAGCACTTTCGCCATTGGCCTTGCGGCTCTCGTGTTCCTATCCGGATGCAGCACGAAGCAGACGGCTCCCACAGCACCCGCAGTGGTTTCAGGACTGGCGATTGGACAAGCAAAGCTCGAACAGGTTCCAGTGGCGAACCGCGCCGTCGGCACGATTCACGCCAGCGAGTCCGCCGCACTTTCCGCACAGGTGATGGGACGCATCGTCGCAGTCCAAGTGCGCGAGGGCGATGCGGTGGCCGCGGGACAAACCGTGGTGCGGCTCGATGACGCGCAGTCGCAATCGGATGTGGCGCGCGTGCAGGCCAACGTCGCCGGCGCCAAGCACGCCGTTGAGGTTGCAGAAGCCGAGTCGAGTCTCGCCGCATCAACACTCGCGCGCTATCAGACTCTGCGCGATCGCAAGAGCGTGAGCCCACAGGAATTCGACGTGGTGGAGCGCCGCTCGCAAGAGGCCGGTGCGCAGCTCGAGGCCGCAAAAGCGCAGATGTCGGCCGCAGAGGCAGGGGCGTCCGGCGCTCGCACCGCGGCCGGCTACTCCCGCATCGTCGCGCCCTTCGCAGGCACAGTGACGGCGCGCCACGTGGACCCCGGAACACTTGCGGCCCCGGGTGTTCCGTTGCTCGAAATCGACAAGGCCGGCCCGCTGCAATTGCACGTTACGGTCGATGAGTCCCTGCTGCCTTCGTTGCGCACGGGAATGCNNGCCATCCTGCTGCCGCAAGCGGCGCTCGTCGCCCACGGGTCACTGAACAGCGTGTGGGTGGTTGACAGCAACCACATCGCATGGCTGCGCTACGTCACGGTCGGAGCGCAACAGGCCGGCATGATTGAAGCTCTTTCGGGTGTCGGCGCGGGAGAAACCGTGATCCTGAACCCCGGTGATCGCGAACTGAGCGGCAAGCGCATCGAGGTGCAGCCATGAAGGAACACCTTGGCATTGCCGGGCGCATGGCCGCGGCCTTCATTGACTCCAAGATGACTCCGCTCTTCATCGCCGCATCGCTGGCGCTGGGAATCTTCGCGGTGGCCATCATTCCGCGCGAAGAAGAGCCGCAGATTCTTGTTCCCATGCTCGACATCACAACGGCAATGCCCGGCGCATCACCGGCCGAAGTGGAGCAGCGCGTAACGTTGCCCATCGAGTCTCTGGTCCACGAGATCTCCGGCGTGGAGTACGTCTACTCCACGTCGAGCCCCGGACAGAGCCTGGTCATCGTGCGCTTCCTCGTCGGCACGCAGCAGGAAGACGCGCTGATCAAGGTCTACAGCAAGCTCTACTCAAACTTCGACCGCATGCCTCCGGGAGTTTCGCAGCCCATTATCAAGGCCCGCTCCATCGACGATGTGCCGATTCTCTCGCTTACTCTGTGGGGCGATCACTACAACGGCTACCAGCTTCGCACGATGGCGGCCGAGGTGCAGCACAACATAAAGCAGACTACCGACGTGTCGCAGACCACTATCATTGGCGGCCTTCCGCGCAGCCTGCGCGTCGTGCTCAGCACCGCGAAGCTCAATGCCTATAGCTTGTCGCCCATGGCAATCGTCGGGCATCTTCAAGCGGCAAACGCGAGCGTGCAGGCGGGCAGCTTTGCGGAGAACAACAGCGAAATTCGCGTGGACGCCGGAAACCTCTTCACCAGGCGCGAGGATCTTGAGCGAGTGGTGGTGGCCGCCGATCATGGACGCCCGGTGTATCTTCGCGATGTAGCCGAGAACATTATCGATGGCCCCGCAGATCCATCGGACTACGTGCTCTTCGGAACATCCAATGCCAGCGCGGGCGCGCACCAGGCGCCGCAACAATATCCTGCCGTCACCATCACCGTGGCCAAACGCAAGGGGACCAACGCGACAGACATTGCAAACGCTGTGCTGAAGCGCGTGCATGAGATGCAGGGCACAACGCTGCCGAACGATGTGACGATCACCACGACACGCAACTATGGTGAGACAGCCAAGGCCAAGTCAGACGAACTGCTGGAGCACCTGCTGCTGGCCACGCTTTCCGTCACGATACTGGTCGCGCTGTTTCTCGGTTGGCGCGAGTCCGGCGTTGTGCTGCTTGCCATTCCGGTCACACTCGCGCTGACCATGTCGGTGTTTAACTTCCTCGGCTACACCATCAATCGTGTAACGCTGTTTGCTTTGATCTTCAGCATCGGCATCCTGGTGGACGACGCCATCGTGGTGGTGGAGAACATTGTGCGCCACTATCGTCTGCCCGCCAGCCAGAACCGCTCATGCACGGATGTCGCCGTTGAAGCGGTGGCCGAAGTGGGCAACCCCACCATTCTCGCCACGTTCGCCGTGCTTGCCGCGGTGCTGCCGATGGCGTTTGTCCGCTGCCTGATGGGCCCGTACATGCGGCCCATCCCCGTGGGCGCTTCGGCGGCAATGATCTTTTCGCTGCTGGTGGCGTTCATCGTTTCGCCCTGGGCGGCGCTGCGGCTGCTGGGCAAACACATGGGCGGCGCTCATCTGCTGGAGCCGGAACACGAGAACTGGAGAACCCATCTCTATCGGCGCGTGATGGCGCCGCTGATCGGTTCCGCGCGCAACCGCCTCTTCTTCTTTGTGGGAGTGGCTGTGCTGCTGCTCGTCTCAATGGCGCTGGTTCCTCTCGGACTTGTGCGCGTGAAGATGCTGCCCTTCGATAACAAGAGCGAATTCCAGGTCGTCATCAACATGCCCGACGGAACGCCCCTGGAACAGACGGCGCGCGTTGCACAAGCACTGGGCGCTGAAATCGGGCAGCAACGCGACGTGCTGAACTACCAGGTCTATGCAGGCACTTCAGGACCTTTCAACTTCAATGGACTGGTGCGCCACTACTACATGCGTCGCATGCCCAACCAGGCTGACATTCAAGTGAACCTGATGCCCGCCAACGTGCGTAAGGACCAGAGCCACACCATCGCCAAGAAAATGCGCCCGCTACTGCTGGCCATCGGCAATCAATACGGCGCGCGCATCCAGGTAAGCGAAGTGCCGCCGGGTCCGCCGGTGGTGCAAACGCTGGTGGCAGAGGTCTACGGCCCCGACCTTGCAGGACAGACGCAAGTGGCGCAGCAGATCAAAACGGTTTTCAAGCAAACGTCAGGCGTGGTGGACGCCGACTGGTACGTCGAAGATCCGCAGCCCCGTCTCGACATTCACGTGGATGAAGTGAAGGCTGCGCAACATGGCATCGCCGTGACCGATGTTGCGCGTACGCTGGCGCTCGCGACCTCGGGCATGCAGGTGGGGCTCAATCACGATCCCACGGCGCGCGAGCCGATCCCCACCACCGTTGAACTCGCACGAATGGATCGCTCATCCGAACAGGCACTGGAGAGCATTCGCCTGCCGGGAGCGGACGGGGGTATGGTGTCGCTGCGCGAACTCGTCACCGTTGAGCACAAGACGATCGAGCCCAGCATCTATCACAAGAATCTGCGTCGCGTGGTGTATGTAACCGGCGATGTGGCCGGCGCGGAGGAGAGCCCGGTGTACGCGATTCTCAAAATGAACCAGGCGCTCGACCACCTTACGCTCCCAGCCGGATACACGCTTACGCGCTACAACGCGGTGCAGCCTGAATCGACTGACCACTACTCGATGAAGTGGGACGGCGAATGGCACATCACCATCGAGGTCTTTCGCGACCTTGGCCTCGCCTTCGCAGCCGTGCTGATTCTGATCTACGTGCTCGTGGTGGGCTGGTTTCGTTCGTTCGTCGTGCCGCTCATCATCATGGCTCCCATTCCGCTTACGCTGGTGGGCATTCTGCCTGCTCATGCCATGCTTGGCGCGTTCTTCACGGCAACTTCAATGATCGGCTTCATCGCCGGCGCGGGCATCATCGTGCGCAATTCCATCATCCTTGTCGACTTTATCGAGCTTCGCCGCCGCCAGGGAGCACCGCTGGCCGAGGCAGTGATCGATGCGGGCGCCATTCGCTTTCGTCCCATGCTGTTGACCGCCGCGGCTGTGGTTGTTGGCGCAAGCGTCATTCTCACCGACCCCATCTTCCAGGGGCTCGCAGTGTCGCTCATTGCGGGCGCAGTCGCATCCACGTTCCTGTCGTGGCCGACGATTCCGATCCTCTACTACATGATTCATGCGAAGATTGAATCCACAATCACACCCGAATCGAAAGAAGAAGGAGTTATAGCATGACCGTTGAACGTGGAGTGCGCCTGATGGGCGGCGCCATGGTGTTGTTATCGCTTGCCCTCGCTCACTTTTTCTCGCCGAACTGGTTATGGCTCACGGCCTTCGCCGGACTCAACATGCTGCAATCGGCCTTTACAAACTGGTGCCCTGCCATGCCGATCCTTCGCATGCTAGGCTGCAAGGATCAGGTGAACGAACAGAGTTGCGGCAGGTGAACCCAATGCATGAACGGAGATTCGATCCGGCGATGGCCGGCAAACTGGACGCGCCCGAACGCAAGACCTGGCTTCCGGTGGAGGCCGTACTGGCTCGGCTTGCGCTGCAGCCGGACCTGGCAGTTGCGGACGTCGGCGCAGGCACCGGGTACTTCGCTTTGCCCATCGCGGAAGTTGTGGGCGCAAGCGGCAAGGTATACGCGGTGGACGTGGAGCCGCAAATGCTTGCGAAGCTTCAGGCCAGGGTGGCGGAATCGCACACCGTGAATGTGCATTGTGTTCACGGGGAGGCGTCCGCGACCAATATTCCCGACTCCTCCTGCGACTTGATTCTGATGGCGAACGTGTGGCACGAATTCGACAGCCACCCCGCTGTGCTTGGAGAAGCGGCGCGCATCCTCAAGCCCGCGGGCCGCATCGCCATTCTGGACTGGTGTGCCGATCTGGATTCGCCTCCGGGGCCGCCAAAGGCGCATCGCATCGCAAAGCGGGACGTGTGCGATCTGCTGGCCGCGTCCGGCTGGAAGGTGCTCTACATCGCGGATGCAGGCATGTTCTCGTACCTGGTCATGGCCTCTCGCCCTGATTGAACGTGCACGATCGAGGGCTGCGGTCACTTGGATGAATTCGAGTCGAAGCTTCTCGATAAGGCTCGCAGATTTCCCTGCATAGTTGGAGTGCGCGCAAGCTGTATCAACTATGCCGGTGTGCACAAAATCCTTAATGATCTCGCGCTTCATTACCTTTCTTCGAAGAATCGATTTAGGATGGATGACGCGACTAGATCGCTCAAACCTTTGCTGGTTTGATGGAGGATTGAATTGGTGACTCGGCGTGAATTTCTCGATACGCTCGCAGTGGGAGCGGCAGGTTTGGCGATTTCGTCAACCGCCAAGAGCTATGGACAGATTATGGGGTCCAACGATCGTCTCAACTTTGCTGTCATTGGCCTTCACAGCCGTGCCTATGCGCACCTCTCCGCGTTGAAAGCCAACAAAAGCACCGCGCGCATCTCCCACGTCTGCGATGTCGACAGCAAGACTCTGAAGAAATTCGCCGACGATACCGAGCGCGAATTGGGATACGCTCCGGCGACCGACAAGGACTTCCGGCACATCCTTCAACTGAAGGAAGTGGACGCCATCACCATCGCCGCTCCCGACCACTGGCACGCGCCCATGGCGATCGCGGGACTGCAGGCGGGGAAGCATGTGTATGTTGAAAAGCCATGCAGCCACAATCCGGCCGAGGGCGCGCTGCTGGTGCAGGCACAGCGCAAGTATGGAAAGCTTGTGCAGATGGGCACGCAGCAGCGCTCGTCGCCGCACACCATCGAGATTGTCGACCAGATTCACAATGGTGTTATCGGCCGTGCCTATTACGCCAAGTGCTGGTACAGCAACGTCAGAAAGTCGATTGGAGTGGGCAAGGAAGCTGCCGTGCCGGCGCAACTGGACTGGGACCTGTGGCAGGGGCCGGCGCCGCGGCAGCCTTACAAGGACAACGTGCAGCCGTATAACTGGCACTGGTTCAAGATTTGGGGCACGGGCGAGACGCTGAACAACGGCACGCACGAAGTGGACGTGTGCCGCTGGGCGCTTGGCGTCGACTTTCCAAAGACAATTGATGCGGCGGGTGGCCGGTATCACTTCAAAGACGACTGGCAGTTTTACGACACTCTGAACACCAACTTCAACTACGACGACAAGACGATCAACTGGGAAGGCAAGTGCTGCCAGGGTATGAAGTTCTACGGGCGGGATCGCGGTTCAACCATCATGGGCACCACGGGCACTGTGCTCGTCGATCGCGATGGTTACGAGATTTACGATTTGAAAGGCAACAAGACCAAAGAGGTGAAGGCCAGCAAAGAACAAACCTTGTCCTCCGACCTGACCGGACGCGATTCAATGACGGACATGCACTTTGCCAACTTTATCGCGGGCATCCGCAAGGGTGAAAAGCTGAATGCGCCGATTGAAGTGGGCAACGTCGCGGTCACCATGCTTCAACTTTCAAACGTTGCGTGGGAAGTGAACCGCACCCTTCAGGTGGACACCGCCGACGGCAAGATTCGCGGCGACGCTGAAGCAATGAAGATGTGGGGACGCGACTACGAGAAGGGCTGGGCGCCTCATCTGTGAGAGCCGAACGCGCGTGGAAGTGAGCCCAACCGTTCGACTGCCGCCAACTTCGCTGAAGCGCCTCAAATGATTGCCAACGTAACGGGAGAGGCCAAGGAGCCTCAAGACCCATGAACGACAAATTGTCACGCCGCAACTTCTTTCAATCGGGAGCGTTGATTGCCGCAGCCTGCGCTGCATCCGGCGCTGCGCCCATTTTTGCCGAGCCTTCGCATGCATCCGGAAAGCCCTCGCCCATTCAGCTTGGAATCGCGAGTTATACGTTCCGTAACTTCACGCGCGCGCAGACGATCGGATTCCTGAAGCAGTTCATGATCAGCGAGTTGAATGCGAAGGACGTGAAGGACCATCTTCCCACCGATGCGCAGGAAGAGGCCAAGGCGCTGGCCGACTACGCGGCCGCTGGAATCAAACTCCACGCGGCGGGCGCAATCTATTTCCCCAAAGACGATGACGCCGACATCCGCAGCAAGTTCGAATATTGCAAGCGCGCCGGCATTGGCGTGATTGTCGCGGGCGACCCGACACCGCAGACGCTTCCGCGTGTTGAGAAGTTTGTGCAGGAGTACGACATCCGCATCGCCATTCACAACCACGGTCCTGAAGACAAGGTGTGGCCTTCTCCACTCGACATTCTTAAGCTGGTCAAGAATATGGATCCCCGCATCGGCTGCTGCATCGATGTGGGGCACACGGTGCGCGCCGGCACCGATGTTGTCGAGGCAATCCACGAGGTAGGGCCGCGGCTCTTCAATGTCCACATGAAAGACCTGACCAGCTTTGAAAGCAAGGAGAGTCAGGTGGCGGTGGGTGATGGGATCATGCCGGTGCGTGAAATGTTCGACGCTCTCATCGCGACTCGCTACAAGGGTTTCGTCGATCTTGAGTACGAAGTGCATGGAGACGATCCCATGCCCGGCGTGATTGCGAGCGTGGCTTACATGCGCGGCGTGCTGGCGGGGATGGGTTACCTGACAAAGGCCTGAGCGGAGCGCTGAATCAGATATACCTCACAGTTGTTCTCCGCATTATCAATGGCGAATGGGTATATTGATAGCAGTGTGCGGGACGGAATCTCGCGCCGGAAAACTGAGTTCGCGAATGGCCAAAGCAAGTCCGCGCGCCACCAGGACGACGCCTCAAAGTTCGACTTCTCCAACGCCGGATCGCGGTAAAGAGACGCCGTTTGAAGCCGTCGCCAGCATCTGTTCGGTCCTGGTGGCCGGGTTGTTCATCCTGACGTTTCTCGCGCAGAACTTCCAGATTCCGTCGGGATCGATGGAGAACACGCTGCTGGTGGGCGATCACTTGCTGGTGGACCGGATCACGCTGTCACCCGCCGCCCCGTGGATGCCGGTGATCCACTATCGCGAGCCGAAGCGCGGGGATGTCGTCGTCTTCATCAGGCCAGCCCCGGAACCCGAACCAGACGCGGATGGCAACCCTCAGTACCTGATCCTGGTCAAGCGCCTCGTCGGCGTGCCTGGCGATCATATCCATCTGCGTGACGGAACCGTGATCTTGAACGGCGTCGCGCAGAACCCGCCGCAGGACGGGCTCGATACTCCCGCGCCAGTGGGCGAGCAAGCTTTTCTCGACGAGTTCCCTTCCGTTGTTCCTACGCCGGATGACAATCACGGCGCGGTCAATACCTGGGTGGTGGCCCTTCCCAGCCATATTGAGAATGGCGACCTGGTGGTGCCTCCCGGCAAGTATTTCATGATGGGCGACCACCGCCACGGCAGCATGGACTCGCGCTACTGGGGATTTGTGCCGCGCGAAAACATCATGGGACGACCCTTGTTCAACTACTGGTCTTTCAAAACATCGGACGACCAGTCCGAGAAGAGAGGGATCGGCAATACGGTCGCATGGATGGGCCACGTCGCCCTTCATTTCTTTACGGATACACGCTGGACACGAACGCTGCATCCGGTGCGTTGAATCAATCACTCCTCCCAGAAACTCTTTCCATCTCAGAAAATCTGGCGCCCCCCCTCAGAGCGATCTTCTTCTCGACGAGCAACGATGCGTACGACAAGCAGCGGATCGCCGAAGGCGGGCGACGAACCTCCAGACGCTGGTGTGGTTTCCAAGGTCGAACTGCGGATGAAACGGTTGAGGGCGCCCTGTTGCGGAAGGCATCCTGCACCTTCGGGAATTCAAACTCCCGTTGGCCAGAGCGCGCATTAGCGCCGTCCACCGAGCCAGTGCAGCGCGTCCTCAAACAGATCGTTCTGGTGCGCATCGGTAAATATTTTGTCTCCGTGGCCCATGTTCATGTAGAGCATTCTGTATTTTGTATTGGTCCAAACGACTGGAATGTCGCCGCTGGTCAGCGTGTCTTTGAATCCCAACGGGTAGTTGGATGTGTCAAGTGTCAGCAGCACCTTTACGTCTTTGTTTGCGCGAGGGCTGGGCATCCAGCTGTACCACTCGTTTGCAGGGGCTACAAATTGTGGTGGCAGGCGCCTGGTGACCGGACTTGCCTTGTCGTCTACGCGCAGTGTCGCGGGTAGTGGCGGCCAGTTGTTGCCATAAAACACGGCGCCTCCAAGGAATTGAACGAACCATGGCCAGTGCGTATCGCTGTCGTTGTACGCCGAGGCATGAAATCCGAGCCAGCCTCCCCCGCGCTCCTCGTATTGTTCAAACGCAGTTCGCTCCTGGTTGGTGTGAGGAGAATCGTTGAGCCATAGAACAACATCGACGTGCTCGAGACGCTTCGTATTCAGGTCCTCCCAATTCGCCGTGGACTCGAACTGAAAGTGATCTCTGCTTGCCATTTCGGAAAAGAATCGCACTGCCTGCTCGGCGAACTCAACATGATCGTGCTCTACGTTGGCGGAATAGAACGCAAGAACGCTGAACGGCGCCTGCTTGCGTGAAGCCGCTCCTGGCATCGTGGTCAGGGCCAGCATTGTGAAAACGAGAAGCAATTGTCTGCTCATTGATGTGCCCACAGAATGGCATTGTGGAAGAGCGTTGTGACGGCCCTGTTTTGAAAGAGCTCCGCGTGGTGGCCCATAAAGATGTAGACATTTCGCGCCTTGAAACTTTCATTGGTCCACACCACAGGATGATCGCCCATCTTTATGGCGCTCGCCGGGGAATAAGTAGTCTCGTCCACGCTAGCCAGAACACGGACTTTGGGCCGTGGCGACTTGTCGTACGTGTACCACTCCTCATTCTCAATCGTGAAGTGGCTACCAACATTCTTCATCACCGGATGCGCCGGCGATGGCACGGTGAGCGTCATCGATGGAGAGATCGACGCGGTCGTCGCAACGACAGCCGTTGGCAGCCACCCTTATTCCATTGTCGTCAACTCTGTTACTGGCAAGGCGTACATCTCGCACAGCTTCAGCGACCAGTTGACCATTCTCGATTGCGCGTCCAACGCCGTCACCCATCTGAACGCCGGATCATCCGACCTGATCGCGGTCGACTCTTCGACGAATATCGTCTATTTGTTGGGGTATGAGAGTTTAACCTTGAAGGTGTTCGACGGTGCTGGACAGTCGTTCCGTTCAATTCCAATTGGAATGCACCAATGGGGTCTGGCGCTCGATGAAGACTCAGGTACCATGCGCAACCACGCAAAAATCTGTCGGCGATTACGTTATTTCCGACAGACTCCTAGACCCGAATACCGCTATCAATTGAGTATTGAAAGACGGCGCGGCCTTTAACGAGAACGTGAAGCTGTTGTGGCTCGGCATCGGGACAGGACACAGGAGACCGGTCCGTCTCCGGGAGCCGTCGGCGCTTTCCGCACGATGCTCGACAAGGCCGGTGTCAAGTATGTCTACTTCGCCTCGCCCGGCACTACGCCCGAATGGCTCACATTGAGACGGGATCTGATCGACCTTGCTTCCAGGCTATTCCGCCAACTTCAAGAAGCACATTCCAGCAATCCAACGATTGCCCCTTTTTCCTTGACTCCCTCCTCGAGATATGAATAGAATAGTCAGCGCTTCAGTTAACGATTAATTACGGGGTTTATGAGGTTAGAGCTGATGCCTTCTACGCTTGCCCAGTTCGATCAACCGGTCGCCGGTGTCGATCCTGCGCTGGTTCCCTTTCGCACGTTGAGTTCAGGGGCCAGAATGCCTTCCATCGGCCTGGGAACCTTTGGCTCTGACCATGTCTCACACGAAGCGGTGGCCGAAGCGGTAAAATACGCTGCCTCCATCGGGTATCGACATTTTGATTGCGCATCTGTTTATGGCAATGAAGAGCAGATCGGCAGAGTGTTCAGAGCGATGTTTCAGAAAGAACTTCGCCGCAATGAAGTCTGGATCACCTCCAAGCTTTGGAACGATAAACACGGAGAAAATGATGTTATTCCCTCATGTGAAAAGTCATTGTCCGATCTTCAGGCTGGCTACCTTGATCTTTATTTAGTTCACTGGCCCTTCCCCAATCATCATCCTCCCGGTTGTGATGTTTCTGCGCGTTACGCGCATGCAGTGCCTTACATCCACGGGAATTACATGCGGACCTGGCGCAAGATGGAGGTGCTGGTCGATCGTGGACTGGTCCGTCACATTGGGACATCCAATATGACCATCCCCAAGATGGAGTTGCTTCTCCGTGACGCACGCATCAAACCGGTCGCCAACGAAATGGAGCTTCATCCCCACTTTCAGCAGCCAGAGTTTTTCCGTTACCTGCTCGATAAAGGCATTCAGCCGATTGGATACTCGCCAATCGGATCACCGGGACGTCCGGAACGAGACCAAACGCCGGAAGATACATCCCCTGTTGAAGATCCTGTGATCCTCGAAATTGCACAAAACCTCGGGGTACACCCCGCTATCGTGTGCATAAAGTGGGCCATCCAGCGTGGACAGATTCCAATTCCCTTCTCGGCGAATCCGCGAAACATGCTCAGCAACCTTCTTGGTGTTGTCAGCAAACCGTTAGCTCCGGCGGACATGGAGGCTATTGCAAAACTGGATCGCAACTGCCGGTTGATCAAGGGGCAGGTATTTCTTTGGAAGGATGACCAATCCTGGGAAGATCTTTGGGACCCCAACGGGAGAATCACACCAGCATAATCACGACACATTCTGCCGAGTACGAGGCGTATTCGTTTGTATTCTCCTGAAATGCCGATTGAGGTGATGCAACTCGGTTAAGCCGGAAGAATCACGCACGAATGAGGGCTCACGGTTGTATCAGATACTCATCCTCAAAACAACGCTCACTATTCCCTACACCTCGGACTTTATGCGGTTGGATTGCGGGTATTGGAGCGATGCGGCTGAGAAGCGATTAAGACATTCCTTGGCAAATGGAGTAAGCGCCATATGATTTTATGTCGTCCCAGACAAAACCCCAAACAGCTGTGAGTGTTCTTGAGCGATTCCCTTATGTCAATCTGTTGGCCTGTATTCGTTCGATGGATTGGTGGACCTTGGTCCTATCGCAAGCTTCATCCGGCAGGTGGGACAAGGGATTTCTGTCCACCCTGAGATTCATTGAATTACCCGGTGGAACAGAGGTCCACCGGGATTGCAGCTCAGGCGCAGCGCTAAATTGAGCTGTCACACCTGATAAAAACACCTTGGTCAATTGGCCGGCCCGCGAGGGCTAAAAGGAGCGATGAAAAGATGCAACGAAGAGACTTCTGCAAGCTGATCGCGGCTGCCGCNNTCACCAGACTTATGAAGAATTCTGCGCAACTCCAGAGAACGAACGCATCTTCTACGCGCTTGTAGATGGCAAGATCGTCGAGACTAAACTCGACAATGCGACCTGGACACCAACCGCATGGGGTGAGCCGCCAGAGTTGCCCGGCGGTTCCTGGGATGGCGTACCGATGCAGGCTCCCATAAGTGGGCTGAGTGGTGAAGGCCCTTATCAGCCGACCTGGGATTCCTTGCTGCAATACGACGTACCCGAGTGGTATCGCGATGCAAAGTTCGGCGTATGGGCGCATTGGAGTCCGCAATGCGTTCCTGAATATGGCGACTGGTACGCACGAAGAATGTACACAGAAGGCTCTCACGACTACAAATTCCAGATGCAGAAATATGGACACCCCTCCAAGTTTGGGTACAAGGACCTTTGTGCACAGTGGACGCTTCTCAACTGGGAACCGGAGGCTCTGATCCAGCGCTTCAAGGATGCCGGGGCGCGTCTGTTTCTTGCGCTCGCGAATCACCACGATGGATTTGACACGTGGAACTCAAAGCATCAACCCTGGAATGCAATGAATCACGGTCCGCACCGCGATGTGGTGGGCGAGTGGGCTGCCGCGGCGCGGAGACAGGGAATGCGCTTTGGCGTAACCGTACACCAGGCGCGCAACTGGTGGTGGTTCCAGACGGCACACGACGCCGACAAAAGCGGCCCGTACGCGGGTGTGTCATACGACGGCCGCATGACGAAGGCCGAGGGGAACGGACAGTGGTGGGATGGGCTCGATCCGCAAATGCTCTATGCCGCGAAGCATCCAAAGGATGCGCTGCCCGACGCTTCCTACGTGAAGCATTTCTACGACCGGACGCGAGACCTGATCGATCAACACGATCCTGACCTGCTCTACTTCGATAATTCGCTGCTTCCACTGGGCTGGGGAGGCATGAATATCGGCTCGTATTTCTATAACCACAACTTGAAGACACGCGGAAAGATGGAGGCCATCCTCAACGGCAAGCAAGTCCCGGACAAGTTGGCCAAGGCGTTGGTTGCGGATTACGAACGCGGATTAACAAGCGGGATTATGCCTTACGCGTGGCAGTCGGAGACGTGCATTGGAGATTGGCACTACCAACGCAGGCTCTTTGACGAACCGGGTGAATTTGGAGGCTATCTGCCCCCGCGAGATGTGATCCACTGGCTTGTCGACACGGTAAGCAAAAATGGCACTTTCATCCTGAATTTGCCTGGCATGCCGGATGGGACGATCGACAGTAAAGAAATCGCTGTCCTCGACCAGATTGAAGCATGGCTGAAGATCAACGGTGAGGCAATCTACGAAACGCGGCCCTGGACAGTCTACGGCGAGGGGCCAAACAACATAGACAGCGGATCGTTCAAGGGCACCAGCATCAAAGCTCTGGGAAGCAAAGACTTCCGCTTTACGCGCAACAAGGCCAATACCGTGATCTACGCAATCTGCCTCGGATGGCCGTATGGAGATGTGCAAATTGCCTCGCTGGGATTGTCGAGCAAGACCAATCCAGGCAAGGTTCAGAACGTGACCGTTCTCGGCTCGGAAGCGCAGATAAAGTGGTCCCAGGGCGCAGACGTACTGCACGTAGAGATACCGCGGCAGACTAGGGGGGTCAATGACTACGGCGCTGCGATAAGAATCGCGCTGAGCTGAACTGGAGCAAAAGAGCCGGACCTCTAGCACTTGACTGCGAGACAAAAGAGCAAGGGGTTCGGCCTGGATTTATGGGAGGAACAATCGCTCTGAAGGCCGATTTGCCCTAATTGCTCACAGTGCAAGAGGAGGAGACCGCCAGCGCTAACGCGCCTTGCCGATAGCGGATTCGGAGTACTGGCTTCGAGCCCGGGCGACCAACTCAAGGGCAGCCTGGGTCACGGGATCATCCGGCTTGAGCGCCTTCGCGGCCAGCAGTTCCTTCTCACCGTTGTCGAGATCGCCAGACTGGCAGTCGATGATGCCCAGTTTCCTGTGAAGGTCGGCTTTCGCCGCGCAGTCACCACACGTCGCGATAGCTTCTTTCAACTGCCGGATCGCTTCGGGCCAGTCGTGAGCGGACTCGGCTTCAATACCGTTGTTGGCCAGCGAGTCCGCGCGGTCCAGAATGCGCCGCTCTTTCTGGACAGCGGTGTAGCGCGCCATGAACTGCTCGGACTCAGCTTGATCTGTAGATCGCAATGCTCGCGCCAGGCTAAACAGTGCCTGGGTAAAGTTCGGATCGATCGCGATCGCATTCCGCCAAGCCGCTAGCGCCTTCGCCGTCTCGGACTCCTGCTCAAGGGATTGGCCAAGCATATACCATGCCATTACGTTGCGGGGTTGCAGTTTGACGGTCTCTTCGAAAAGGCTGGCTGCAAGCTGGGGCTTGCCCTGCTGCTTGTCAATGAGGGCGAGAAAATACCGCGGCTCTGGAATCAGCGGAGCCAGCCTGCAGGCAGTTTCGAACTCAGACTGTGCCTCGGTGGTGCGGTTGAGATCGTACAGAACACGCCCGCGATAGAAATGGGCGACACCAGACTGCGGAGCAAGGCGGACCGCCTCGCCAGTTTGCACCAGGGCCGCGGTCAAGTCGTAACTGTCGGCGAGCGCAAGTGCCAGGTCCAAATGCGCCGCAGCNNTTTTCCAGCCGTCGATATTGTGGCGGGATCGTTTGGCGACAGCGCGACGGCTTTGTCGAGTTCCTCCTCAGCGCCGGATTTCCTGTTCTGCTGGGCAAGAATCAACCCCAGGTTCAAATGGCCATTCATATACTTCGGATCGTCTTCGATGGCCTGTCGAAGAAGTCTTTCGGCCGCTACCACATTGCCCTTCTTGGCATAAAGCATCGCCAGATTTCCGCGTGCCTCCACGAGTTCAGGTTCCAGGTCAAGTGCGGATTCGAGCCACTTCTGCGCGGATTGCAAGTCGCCTTTCGCCAACTCCAGCCGGCCCAATTCGGTCTGAACCTTGGCCAGCTTCGGATCGATGTTGATCGCATTGCGGAGGGTGTCTTCAGCGGATTTCATATCGTTCGTGGCTTCAAGCGCCAGCGCGAGATTATAAGCCGTCCAGGCGCTGTCCGGATTCTCTTCGAGCATGTGGCGATAAATCTGGGCTGCCTCTGCCGGTTTCCCGGATTGCAGCAGGTCATTCGCCTTGGTTCCCTCGGATGCCAGCTGGCTATTCAGGGATTCTTCGCCCTGTTCTTTCCGCAACTGCCCCACTAACTGCGTTGCCTCCTGCGTTTGACCAAGCGAGCGCAGCACAGCGACCAACTGGTACTGGGCCGACCTATCCCCGGGTTTTAGCGCGACAGCTTTCTGCAACTGGGGCAGGGCCTGATCGGGCTTTCCCATGCGCGCCAAAACGAGCCCGAGCTGATATCGAGCCTCAAAATCGTCGGGCGCCCTGGCGGCTCCAAGCTCAAGTTCCGGCTCTGCCTTGGCGTAATCGCCCAGTTGCTGGTACACCGTGCCAAGCATAACGTGCCCCGAGGGATCGTTCGGTTTCCGGCGCGCGTAATCGCGGGCGGGCGCAAGCGCCTCGGTATATGCTGATGAGTCGATGAGCGCCTTGACCTGCGCAGCCAGCGCGACCGTATCGGTGGGACTCCGGCGGGTCACCTCCTGGTATTCATCCGCGGCCTCGCGATCACGGCGCTCGTTCGCATAGATGTTGCCAAGAGTAAAGTATGCAGCCGTTATGTCGGGATGGCTCTTGAGCAAGTCCGTTAGAAGCCTAATCGCGTCAGCCACCCCGGCGCCATCCAAGGCCGGCAGCCCATCGGCCTGCCTGGCCTTGGCAGACTTATATGTCGCCGTTGCCAAAGCGATCTGCAAATCCGGAGCGTCAGGTTGAATCCGGAGGGCCTGCCGCCAGTAATCCATGGCGGCATCGTATCGTCTCTCCTTCACCCGAACCTGCGCCATCCCGTCCAGGGCGCAGACTAATTGCGGTTTCACTGCGAGCGCTTTGCGAAATTCGGCTTCCGCCTCGGTCGGGTCTCCGAGGGACGACCCCAGCGCACAATGCGCCAGCAGCAATGCGGGATCGTACTGCAGAGCCAGGCGGAACTCGCTGATTGCGGCCGCAGGCTGCTGCTGACTTTGCCGAACGAGCCCAAGGTCGAAATGCGCCTCGGCCAAGCGCGGCTCCAGCCGCAAGGCCTGTTTGAACGCCGCGACTGAACAATTGAGATCGCCTTTTTGTGCGAACCAGACGCCCACGGCATCAAATACTCTCGCGGGTGATGAGCCGGCTGGCGCATGCGTGGCAGCCGCCGGCGGTTTGCAGGTGTCCGGCAGTTGCGCCGCGGCGCGTGCGCCGACAAATAGTAGAAATGCGCTACAGCAAATGATTGATCGCTTCATGATGGATCCGCTCCGGGTAAAATGCCACCTTGGCCACATTCATTGCTGACCGAAATTGCGGGGCTCGGTCACCTCGAGTATGCGATCGGCAGTCACATCGTGCAACAACTGGCGCGTACCCGATGGCCAGCGGATCTCGATTTCCCTGATCACGCTCGATTTGCCCAGACCAAAATGAACGCGTGGATCGCTTGATGCGGCATAGCCCGTGCTAGTCGTCGCCTCGTTATAAAGCTTCCTGCCATCGTCAGTGGTCACCCGAATCTGCGCGCCAAGGCCCATGCGGTTGCTTTTTGTTCCAACAAGCCTCAGCAGTATCCAGTGATTGCCTGTTTGGGTGACATTGCGGAGTACGCTGACCGGTCCACCCAGAGAGGTCACAACGAGATCCATCCGTCCGTCGTTATTAAGATCCCCGTACGCGAGCCCCCGGTGCGGGGCTGGCCGTTTAAAGTCGGCCCCAGCAGCAGCGCTCACATCTTCGAACTGCCCGTTCCCGAGATTACGAAAGACCGCGTTTGGTTCGGCATAGCTAAAATGCCGTGAAATCTCCCCGATATTGTCCAGCACATTGCTGCGGGCCACCACCAGGTCNNAAGCCATCGTTGTTCAGATCCCGGAAGTCAGCGCCCATTCCTGCAAGGGCGGCCCCTTCGTCGTTGAAGGCCACACCTGCCTCAAAACCCACCTCCTCAAATCGCTTTCCTCCCAAATTGTGAAACAGGAGGTTCGGGCTGTTGTCGTTGGCCACAAACACGTCGAGAAAGCCGTCGCCGTCGTAATCCGCAAACACGACTCCCATTCCCTTACCCAGCACGGCTGAAATTCCGGTCTCCGCCGAAACATCGGTGAAGGTACCATCGCCGTTGTTACGGTACAGCGTGTTGGGAAGTGGAGCGAAGCTGCCGGGGTGACAGTAACCGCGGCCATCCAGACCCATGCAGACAGGTTCGTAGCGCGGATCCCACTGGCAGTAATTTGCCACAAACAGGTCCAGCAGTCCGTCGTTGTTATAGTCGAACCAGCCGGCCGCGATGGACCACATCTTGCGGCCCTTGTACACGGCGCCGCCCAAACCCGCTTTCGCGGTGACGTCGGTGAACGTGCCGTCGCCATTGTTGTGAAAAAGCTGATTTCCGTTGACGTTGGCCAGAAACAGGTCGGGCCGGCCGTCGTTGTCGTAATCGCCCACCGCCGCGCCCATCCCATAACCCGCTCCGGTGACTCCAGCGCGCTCGGAAACATCGGTGAACGTTCCATCGCCGTTGTTGTGAAATAGGCGGTTGTAATACTTCGGGCCCGTTTTCACCATGGATGGCATCTCGGCGCCGTTGACCAGGTAAATGTCGAGCAGACCATCCCCGTCGTAGTCGAACAACGCAATGCCGGCAGGCATGGTTTCCGGCTGGTGTTTCTCCGGGGTCGGGCAGTTCTCAGTCACAAAATGTACGCCGGCTTTTTGAGCGATGTCCTCAAACTTGATGGCTGATGGAAGTGCAATCGACGGGAAGAAATCTTGAAACTGCCCGCTCCGGCGCGGTCGCAACCAGGGAAACAGCATTTTCGGGGCCAGGAAACTGGCGGCGCGCAGAAAGGTTCGCCGGGAGCCGTCGATGATCGCAGCCGGATCAGCGGCCGGGCGCGACACGAGGCCCAGGGCAAATACGATTCCACCGAGCACAACAGAGCAAAGCAATAGAATCAACACCGCCAAACGCGTTCCTTTTCGACTTCACTCTTTTAGCATAGATTGAGGCGTTGAAGAGAATAGTGCCACCGCCGCGATGTTGCGTGCGGCGATGACACTATGGAGTTTCATTCATTAAAGGCGGACTACCATCGTGACCGCGTGGATTTGTGATCTTCCAGGTCTCATCCGCCGCAGCAGACGAGACCCTTGGGCACCCCCAACCGAGATTCGTGTATCGGATTGCAAAACCACGAATTCAGGGTACTAGTAGTAGAACTTCAGACTCATCTGCAACTGGCGCGGTACGTTGCGCTGGTAGTTGACGGTCCCGAAGGTCGGATTCCCGGCGGAGTCCAGCGGTGCATTGACGCTCGTATTGGGAACGGGGAAAACAACGTTGTTGAAGAGGTTAAACGATTCGGCGCGGAATTCGAAGTATCTCTCCTCTCCGAGCCCTATATGGAACTGACGAAACAAGGACATGTCGACATTGTTCCAGTGTTGCGAAACAAACGGGTTCACCTTTTCAGTGCCGTATGTGAACGGCGCCGGCTGCGCGAAGGCGTTGGGGTTGATCCATTGAATTTCAGTAGAGTTGGCAGGGACGTTGCTGTTCGGGTTGCTGACCATGTTCGCTCGTTGCTGCAGGCAGCAGCCAATATTCTCTTTATCAGTGCCTGTGGTCACCGTGTAAGGCTGTCCCGAAGTGATTTGCACAATGCCGTTGACCGCCCATCCGCCAGCCACGGTGGCCAGCAGCTTATTGGGAGACTTGTCATATGGCGACTCCGCCGTAAATGCCACCGAGAACACGTTCTTCTCGTTGAGGTCCGAGGTGCCGTAGTCGCTCTTGCGGTTGTACGGATTCGACGAGTCGCAGCTTGCACCCAGGTTGCAGCCGTCCGCGTTCGACTGCGACAGCGTGTAGGCGGCCAGGAAGTTAATCCCATGCGTGGGACGTTCGGTAAGCGTGACCTGCATGGCGTTGTAACGGCTGTCACCCACGCTCTGGTCGAACCATTGCTGCAGCATGTAGGGATATGGCCGCCGGGCTTGAACATCGCCTGCTCCCGGCTGGGGGGTGTTCATTGTCGGACCCCAGTCCTCATGCCTGCCGTTCGAGCCGACATAGTTCGCATCGAGAGTGATATTGGCCGGTAACTGCCGCTGGATACCCACGTTCCACTGGTCGAAGACCGGAGTCTGGAGGTTCGGATCCACCATCCACTGGCTGACCTGGCTGAAGTCGTTGATTGGATAAACGAGCGATCCACCACTGGTCCCAAATTGCAGCGGATCGGCCGCAGTCACCGTTGGAGCATTGACGTTCAGACCGTTGTTTTGGATGGTGGCGACCGCGGGCCAGTTCCCGCCGAAGTTCTGCGAGAGTTGAGTGATGTCAGCCCACTCGTCATAGAAGCGGCTATAAGCTGCACGAATGACTGTCTTGTCATTGAGGCGGTAGGCCAAGCCGAGCCGGGGAGCCCAGTCGGCCAGCGAGTTCTTGATCACGCGGAGACTCGAGCTGACAATTGCGTGCGCGGGAAGCCCGCCCGGAGCAGGCGTGCTGGATGCAGTGTAGATGCCCGTCGGAATGCAGGGCGCGCCCTGGGACGCCGAGCAGTTGGGCGGAAGCGCGTTGAGGATGTACTGGCCGGTGACCGGGTTGGCCTCGCCCGTGTAATAGTTTCCGGCCTTACCTGTCCCATAAATCGGCGTGTAGACCATGTCGTTGCGGAAGCCGAGGTTGACGGTTAGACGGCTCGTCGCCTTGAACTGGTCCTGGATATAGATCCCGTTGATCCAGCCGCTGGAAGCCGATTCACCGATGTTCCGGTAGCCGGCTGAGGACGGAACACCGAGCAGCAAAGACGCCCAGCTATTTCCGCCGTCGCCTTGGTTTGCCCCGACACCCCCGGTTTGCACGGATGCGAAACCAATATTGGAGTATGCGATCGGCGAAGTGAAGTTGTTTGTCACAAAATCGGCGCCGGCCTTGATCGTGTGCCTGCCCAGGATCTTGGTGAATGAACCGCCGAACTGCCAGTCATCCCCCAACCCGGAGGCCTGCAACTGCGAACCGGTCAACCCGACATAGCCGCCCGCCGAATACTGCGGAGCATACACCGTGTTGTTCAGGGTCATAAAGTACGGGGACATCCCGAGTGTCTTCAACTGCGATAAAAACGCCGCATCCTCGCCGGCATGAGCGGTGCCGGTGTATGTGTATCCGTAGTTTCTGCCGAAGTACACGTCCGAGAAGGCCGTCGGACTATACGTGTGCGTCCAGTGCCCGATGTAGTTGTGGCCGGGAACGTGGACGAAGGAACTGCCAATTGTACCCGACGGGTCTGTCGTGAACAGATCGAACTGGCTGTATCGAAACATGACCTGGTTATTGTTGCCGAAGTTCTGATCCACTCGCACCGTTCCCGATTGCTGGTCTTTCGTGGACCTTGCGGGGACATAGAGGTTGCTCCCGTTTACCAGGGCGCCGCTCTGCGGGATGACCGACTCATAGAGCGACGAGATCGGACTGATCCGGCTGGTTGGGATGCAATTGATGTGGCCGCCGCACAAAGACGGGTTCCCCGGCCCTTCGTTGTACTCCTGGGTAAAGGTCTGGCGTGAGTAAGTGGTGCCGTTGTAAGTCGTGGTCGCCGGATCGTAGAGGGTTACGCCGAGGGCGCTGAAGTCGCCGGCGCGCATATCAGCCGTTGGTCCCGTGGTTCCGGTTTCCACCGCGGAACGGTACTTAAAGTCTTCCCAGGCTACGAAGAAGAAGGTGCGATTCTTGCCGTTATACAGCTTTGGAATCGAAAGCGGACCGCCGACCGAAGCGCCAAACTGGTTCTGCCGCAGGGGAGCCAGTGTTTTCGCAAAGTAGCCGGTGGAGTCCATCACCTGGTTTCGCAGGTACTCCCAAAGAGCGCCATGGTACTGGTTGGTTCCGGATTTTGTGACCACGCTCACCGTGGCTCCGGCGGCACCGCCGTACTCGGCCAGATCGTTGTGACCCTGGCTCTTGAACTCCAGAATGGCGTCCACGATGGGCGAATAGTTATATGTTCCGGACAGCGTGTTCAGGTCGTTAGAGCCGTCGAGAACGAACATGTTGCTGCGGTTGCGGGCGCCGTTCACTGCCGGGAAACTGAATTGCCCGATCGACGCGCCATTCCACCCGCCGCCTCCGCCGCCGTTCTGGTCGGTATTGATGTTCGCGACACCCGGCAGGATCGTCAATAATTCGGTGAAGTTGCGGCCGTTCAAAGGCAGGTCGTTCATTTCCTGCGGCGAAACTACTGTGCCCAGTTCCGAGGTTGCAAACTCCAACGTGGGCGCGGCCGCGGTTACCGTGACGGTGCTCGTCGCTGCGCCGACCCTCAGTTGAAAGTCGAACGTAGCAGTCTGGCCAACTTGGAGGGTTACGGGCGGCTGCGACACCGCGGCAAAGCCGGCTGCAGACGCCTGCATGCTATAGGCGCCTGGCACGACAGTCGGGAAGTCGTAAATTCCGTCGGTGTTGGTGGCTGTTTTCCTCACGACCCCGGTGTTGACGTTCGTGAGCTCAACCTGCACATTTGCAACTGCAGCGCCGGTTGGATCCTTGACGACGCCGTTAACGTTCGCGGTTGCCTGTTGACCCATGGCGACAGGGGGCACCAAACCCGCAACGCTCAAAAGCATCACGAGCAGCCCGAGATACCAGTGCCTATTCCGGAGTTTCCTGACGAAGGTCTCCATACTGCCTCCTTTAAATTTGTTGGTGCACGTCCGAGATAACGTTTACCGACTGTCTGTTTGAGCGAGTTTTGAAGTCGGCAAGTTAACGATTACTTTACCGCGCCACAAAACTAGAGGTTGGTCGCGCGATTGTCAAGGATTTTTTCTAAAACTGGCTGCAGGTGATACGACGTCGGTGTACGTTATTCATTCAATGCCAGTTAAGAGGTTGGGGCCGCCACTCCATCCCCGCGACAAAGCCCCTCTAGCTAGGTGCCACAGGTCGCACGTCTCGAAAGAAATGAAGGCAAGGCAAGTCGCCTCCTTCTCGAGAGCGTGGCGTTGAATGCGAATTGGCCTCACATATAGTGGTTCGGGACGTCCACGGAGGCATTTACGGGGCAGTCTCAAGACCACGGGGTTACCGCTCGTTGTATCGACGTTCGCGTTGGCGGAGCGCATGCGATCTGGCGCGCGGAGACGGTCCGTGTAGTGCCTGCGCGTAGACACCCTCTAATCGATACGCCGTGCAGTGCCGTTGTACCATGTCCGGAAGAGGTAAAAGTGAGTTGCGATTCTACTGGCTCAGCGTTCACCCCCTGCGCTCAGTCCTGCCTGGCAGGATTGGAAGATACATCAAACCCCTATGGTTCCGGTCCTTTCTTCTGCTGTCAACAGTTTGCGCCTTGCTCGCTCTCGTACTGCGCGTTTCCCCGGATGCGGTAATGGCCGCGGGCCAGCAGGGACGAGCAACAGGCGGAGAAATGACCAACGCCGGCCCGCAGGCGGCGGTATTCGATAGTCAGCACCGTCCCATCACGGCCGGTGGCTTCGTGAAGACGGGTCCGCTGGTGTTCATCGATGTAACCGAAAAGGCGGGGCTCTCGAAATGGCGGAACGTAACCGGTAAGCCGGATAAGCGAGTGATCATTGAAGCAAAGGGCTCAGGCGTCTGCCTTCTTGATTACGATAACGACGGCTGGCTCGATATTTATCTGGTGAACGGGTCGACGCTGGACGCTCTAACAGGGAGGGGGCCTTCACCGCATGCGGCACTCTTCCATAATAATCATGACGGCACGTTCACCGACGTGACCGCGAGCGCAGGTGTGGTGAACGACCGATGGGGAACGGGTTGCGTTGTCGGCGATTACGACAACGACGGTTGGCCCGATCTCTACGTTACCAATGTCGGTGCCAGTCGGCTCTATCACAACAATCACGACGGCACGTTTACCGATTTCGCGTTGCAGGCCGGTGTGGCCCTCGACGAAGGTTCGGCCGATCTGGCGATTGACCACACTGGCGCCACCTTCGGGGACTACGACGGCGACGGCAATCTCGATCTATTTGTGGCCGGCTATATTGATCTTGACCTGAAAAATGCTCCGCTCTCCGGGTCCAAGACCGCTGGTTACGACTTCTGCCAGTACCGCGGCGTGAAGGTGATGTGCGGCCCGCGCGGCCTTCAGGGAGCACACGATCATCTCTTCCACAGCAACGGCGACGGTACCTTTACAGACGTCAGCAAGAAGCTGGGCGTGGACGGTCCCAACGGTTATTACGGGCTCGACGCGCTGTTTGCCGACGTCAACAACGACGGCAAGCCGGACCTCCTGGTGGCCAACGACTCCACGCCGAACTATTTGTACATTAACAAGGGGAACGGCACCTTCAAGGACGACAGTTACGAAAGCGGATTCGCGCTTAACGGAGACGGACGCGAGGCGGCCAATATGGGGCTCGCAGTTGGAGACTACGAGAACAACGGACATCTCTCCGTGCTGAGCACAACCTTCTCAGATGATTACCCAATACTTTTCCGGAACAATGGCACAGGGGCCTTCACCGATGTCAGTTACCAGGCCGGAATTGCCCAGTCTTCTATCCCTTTTGTGAAATTTGGCGATGGATTCCTCGATTACGACAACGACGGCTGGAAGGATCTGTTCATCGTGAACGGCCACGTCTATCCACAGGTCGATCAGCATCCGGAGTGGGGACAAAGCTACGCCCAGCGCCCGCTGCTCTATCGCAATCTGGGCAACGGCAAATTCGAGCTGGTGCCTGCGGTCGAGGGAACAGGACTGGCGGTGGTCACCGTCGGCCGTGGCGCAGCGTTTGGGGACCTCTTCAACGACGGCAAAATCGACGCGGTCATCAACAGCATGGACGGCGTCCCGGTGCTGTTGCGCAACGTCAATCCCGACCACCATCATTGGGTCGAGATGAAGCTCATCGGCGGACCTAAAAGCCCCCGCGACGCGGTCGGCGCATCCGTCTACCTGACCGCAAACCGGATGCGTCAGCGGGGAGACGTTCTGAGCGGCGGAAGCTATCTCTCGTCAAATGACATGCGCGTCCACTTTGGTTTGGGCAACTTGGATAAAGTCGATCAATTGGAGATTCACTGGCCCAGCGGCACCGTGGAAAAGGTGACACTGCCCGCCGTTGACCGCATCTATACCATCACCGAAGGTAAAGGCATTACCGGCGCGATGTGCGACGGCAAGCCCTGCGACCCATTCCATTGAATTCGTAATCTGCGGACGACCCAGTAGTCGAGAGATCGTCATCCGGGTCGTAGTCTTCTCGCTCTGTTGAGCGTCGTCTTGTTATTGCAACCCGCAAAATCGCAAACGGGAAGTTCGTCGCAATTCCAGCCGGTGACGAAACTTATCTACGAATCGCCTGATGCTGCATAAACTGTAGGCTACGGCGCGCACTTGCACTATAAGGTTGGCAGGATCGTGACGGAGGGTTATTATGCGTTAACGTTAGCGTTACCGAGAAACGGGGCGATGAAGGAGAATTGGCAATGATTCGTCGAGTTGGATTTTTTTTGACGTTGGCAGGGTTGCTGATGCCGGCAAGCGCAGTGTGCACGGCACAAGAGCACATGAACTATAAGCCGACGCTTGAGTCGCTGGACAGTCATCCGCTGCCGCAGTGGTATGCGGGGGCCAAGTTGGGGATCTTCATCCATTGGGGACTGTACTCGGTGCCGGGCTGGGCGCCGTTGTCGCATCCCGAGCACGACTTTACGAACGTGGACTACATCAAGAGCAACCCCTACGCGGAGTGGTACTTGAACGTCATGCGCATTCCGGGCTCGCCGACGCAGGCATATCACAACGAACACTACGGGGCGAATTTCAGCTACTACGACTTTGCTCCCATCTTCAACCGCGAGTCGAAGAAGTGGAATCCCGACGAGTGGGCAGAGACCTTCCGCGACGCAGGGGCGCGCTATGTAGTGCTGACGACGAAGCACCACGAGGGCTTCACGCTATGGCCGAGCACGACGGTGAATCCGAATCCTTCGATTCCGCAGAACGAGCGGCACGCAGAGCGTGACATTGTGGGCGAGCTGACAGCGGCCGTACGCAAAGAGGAAATGAAAATGGGGCTCTATTACTCCGGTGGGTACGACTGGACATTTAACTCTGGTCCCATCGAGACGCCCCCGGACTACGAGAGCGTGAAGCCGGAATCAAAGGCCTATGGGGATTACGCATTCGCACAGATTCATGAGCTGATCAATCGTTATCACCCGGCGGTTCTCTGGAACGACATCGACTGGCCGAAGACGGGCCAGCCGATGCAGGTTGAGGCGGATTACTACAACACCGTGCCGGATGGAGTAGTGGACGATCGATTCGGAATTAAGCACGCGGATTTTATTTCGCCGGAGTATCAGAAACTGGACAAGATCGCTGCGAAGAAGTGGGAGGAGTGCCGCGGTCTGGGGCGGTCGTTTGGGTATAACCGCGCCGAGGGCGAGGCGGAGACCATTGCTTCCGCCGATCTGATTTCGCTGTTGGTGGACATTGTGAGTAAGAACGGCAACCTGCTCCTGGACGTGGGGCCAGAAGACGATGGGACTATTCCTCCCGTGCAGATGGAGCGGTTGAAAGCGCTGGGTGCCTGGCTCAAGCAGAACGGCGAAGCGATCTACGACACCGTGCCGTGGGAGCGCGCCGTGGGCAAGACTGTTGAAGGCGACGATCTGCGCTTCACCCGCAAGGGAAGTGATCTGTACGCGACGATTTTGGGGACTCCGAAGGTTCGGACGGCGACGATTGACGGTGTTGGCGCGCGGCCGGGCGTGCGGGTGACGATGCTGGGCGATGCCAAGCAGCTGGACACGAAGGCAGCGGACGGTAATCTGCAGGTGACGCTGCCGGAGCATCTGCCCGGGAACTATGCTTATGTGCTCAAGCTGGCCGGTTACGCGCGGTGAGTCGGATCGACGGCGTCTGATTGAATGAGTAACTTAACTTAACAGCCCGTGGTGCAAGTGGCTGAATTCCAGACCGTCCGGCAACGGGCTCTGATTCCATGGCTGGTCTTGGTCGATGCGAACTGCGAAGGCCGGCTAGAAAAGAGAGTCATCGCCGAGCCGCTCATTCAAGCTCGCGCGCAGTCTTCCTTGCCAGCGCCATTGTTGCCTTCGTCGCGGCATTGACGACAGCTTTCTTAGTAGCAGCCTACGCGCGCCAAGATGAAATAGGGATGGTAAGTCAAGAGCCATAGGTTTCTAGAATTTCAAAAGACTCGCGACGTTCTCAAATCTCCTGCCCACACCGATTACACATTCAGGCACTGGCCTAGAACTCTGCTGCCGTAAAGTAATTCACTCGACGATCTGAACCAGGCGTTCTGGCAAAGGTCGAGCCCATCTCAACTCCGATGATGGCTCTTCTCGGCCTGATCGGAGAACATCTTCTCAACGCCGCCACGGCGGCTAAGGAGGATTCAAATGCAACAAGGCAGCCCACCACCAAGAGTCGGCTCGAATGACCTGATGTCTGGCAGTTCCGTTGGTCGGAGAAGGCCGCTAACGGCAGACGCGTCTACCGCAAAAGGGTGATTGGAACTGTTGAGAAGTATCCGGAAGCCGAATCTGCTCGAAATGCGGTTTCCGGCCTGATCTCCGAAGTCAACTGGGCCAACCAGCGTCCTAATTCGGTCGCAATGACAATCGCACAACTTTGCGGTCATTTCGAGCAACGTGAACTGGCCCGGAGCAATACATGGCGCAGCTATTCCACGAAGAGAGGATATGCCGTCTATCTACGTCGATGGATTGTTCCCGAGTGGGGCAGATACGAACTTCGCAGCATCAGAACCATCGAAGTTGAGTCCTGGCTACGTCGATTGCCACTGGCGAAGAGCAGTTGCGCAAAGATCCGCAATGTAATGTCCGTTCTGTTCAACCACGCCTGTCGATACGGGTTCTTCGACCGCAATCCGATTCATCTAGTGCGTCAGGGAGCCCACCAACGTGTGGGAGTGCGACGGAAGCGCGGGTTCCCTGCCGCGTTGCCCATTACCGGCGGTGGCGTGGGCGCGCAGGGTGCGACCGGGTGGGCTCGCACCCAAAGTGGATTGTCCAGAGCGAGCGACATCACTCCCCTTACACAAAAGGTAATTCTGACCGTCAGCTCTGCTTGACGGCAGATTGCCGCCCTGCGGTGGAACTGAAATGCTATGGCGAATCGTGATTGTGTCGTCTCCTATCAGGACGTCTTTTACAACCAGCCTGACGATTCTCTGCCGCTCAGTGATACTCAGCGTATCAGCAGCGCCACGCAGACGCTCAAGGAACCCAGTAAGATTCTCCGCCAACCGCAGAAAGACTGCCCGATCATTGGCCTGGTCGGCGATTGCCTGCAGCTCAGCACGGAGCGCCTGTTCGCGCTGGCGTAGTCCTGGCATGCGCTCACGCAGCTGCTCGATCGACATGAGTGCTTCCTGGTAGGCGCTGAGAAGGCGTTCGATGCCTTTGCCAACATGCACCAATTCTCTTTGCAGACTTTGCTCGCGCTTTTTGGCCGGATCGGACGAGCGCGCTGCTGCCAGTCGACGGTCCAGTTCTTGCTGTATGAGCGTGGGGTCTTCCAACAGCCGGATGACCTCGGCCCAGACGATCTGATCGAGCAGATCCTGCCGGATCAGGCGGCCGTTGTCGCAAACAGGGCCGCCCAGCTTGCGCCATCCATCGGAACCAAGACATTTGTAGTAGTGGATCTTGCGAGCACTCGTTCGCGTCGATGTGCGCGAGAAGGCGTAGCCGCACTTTTGGCAACTGACCATCCCCTGCACAATGCTCGGCTCGATGGTGCGGCGGCGCGATCGCACCTTGTTTTCCTGTAGAAGTTCCTGGGCACGAGCAAAGCGATCTTCGCTTACCAGCGCCGGCACAGGGATCTCGATCCACTCATCCCGAGGCCGTTCGTGGCCTGCGGTCATGCTGGGTGTAATCACACCCCTCCGACGCTGCGGGCGGATGACGCGTGTCCGGGAAGAAGCGCGCGTCTTGCCGAAACAGGCAAGGCCACGATACGCAGAGTTGCGCAACACGGCCCATACGGTCGAGCGTTCCCACCGCGCGCTTGCTTTGCGAGTCGGGATGCCTTCGGCGTTGATCTGACGTGTAATCTCGCCGATGCTCAGGCAATCCACCGTGTACATCTCATAGATGCGCTCGACCACACGGGCCTCGGCTTCAAGTACAACGTACGCAGCCGGCGCCACGTCCGTCTTGCGGACATAGCGGTAGCCATACGGAGCGCCGCTCATCACGCTGACCTCACCGGACTGGGCCCGGTGCCGCTTACCGCGGCGTGACCGCTCCAGTATCTGCGCCCTTTCATACTCCGATATCATCCCTTGGAATTGCACAAGCAGTTGATCTTCCGCGCTGGATCCCTGCGGTGCCTTAACAAATAACGTCTCGACTCCGTTACGGGCCAGCTCCTCTATCAACAAAATCTGGTACGCATACTTGCGGCTCAAGCGGTCCGGTGAGTACGCCAGCACAACTTGAATCTGCCCTTCAGCAGCCAGATCCCTCACACGCTCAAGCCCCGGCCGTTCCAACGTCGCTCCACTATAGCCATCATCTTCGAAGACCCACTCTTAAAGTACCTCCAGATCGTGACCTTGGGCAAACTCGATCAGCGCCGCCGTCTGGCTCGCTATCGTGTTCGCCTCCCGCTGCTGCTCCGAAGAGACTCGTGCGTAGATCGCCGCCATCCTCATGATTGAACTCCTTTACACTGCCGCCGACGGGACGTTCCCGAATGGGTACCAGAAGACTGTAGGCTTGGGCGAGCTTCGAATCGTGCAGGCGGTCAAACAGATACTCAATGTGAACTTGAAGCGGGCTAAGCTTTGGGAGCCGCTTAGCCATGCCTTCTCTGAGTGTTTAGAAACATGGTCAATGCCTGTGTCACGATGGCTCCGATGGTCAGCCCACTGCTTCTCGCACACGCCCGGAGAAGACGTGCTGTTCGCGCTGGAACCTTGAGGGTGATCGGCACCGTAGCCTCGGTGATCTCGACAGGTCGCTCCAGATGTGCCGCTTCCTCCAGGTATCGGTAGGCTTGACGTTCCGACAGGTCGAACTGTCCAGACAAACGCTGCATGGCCTTGGACAATGGCGTATTGCGCTGAAGCATGGCATAAGCCGCGTTCAACCGCCGAGCCTTGTCCGTTTTGGTCGATCGAGTCATTTGCCATAAACGTATTACCTCTTAAGGCGCAGGTCAAGCACAGGGACACTACTTCGCCAACCCCTCACTACCCGTTCAAATTCAAAATTACCTTTTGTGTAAGGGGAGT
>PLXP01000176.1 GCA_003151435.1 Acidobacteriaceae bacterium | reverse complement strand
CTTCAAGCTCGCCGAGACGCATGCCGTCGGCGTCGGATAGCTCAGGCTTTTCGTAGATGCGGTCGCGCTCTTCAAGGGCGGCCCAGATAGGCTTGTTGCCCATGATGACGGTGTCGATGACGCGATAGGCGTCGAAGGCGAACTGGTCCTGGCGCAGAACGCCAAACTTGCGCGGGCGCACGACGTTGCCCTTCTGCGCGTCGAGTTCGCCGGTGAGGATCTTCATGAAGGTGGATTTGCCGGAGCCGTTGGGTCCGGTCAGGCCGTAGCGGCGTCCGGGGACGAAGCTGACGCTCACGTCCTCGAACAGGAGCTTCGAGCCGTAGCGCATGGTCACGTTGCTTACACTGAGCATTCTTTTTCTGGTTCCTAAAAGCGGGCCGCAGCGGGCTATCGACTCCGCAGGGCCTTGTAAAGCCGGGGTTGAATCAAGGTTGAGGGGCGAGCGCACGAGGTCAGCCCCGGAGAATTACTGCACTTCCAGTTTCTCACAAGTGCTGCAATCGCCCACGCGTCGGGCGCAATCCGGCCCAGGCATCTCTCAGCCGCAACGCGGCCGCACTCTTGTGAAGGGATGTTATCCGAAGATCGCCGTGACGATATGATTCACCGCGAAGGCAGCGACATAGGCCATCACCAGCATGTAGGCGAATTGAATTGCCGGCCACTTCCAGCTATTCGTCTCGCGCCGCACCACCGCCATGGTAGATGTGCACTGCATGGCAAAAGCGAAGAAGATCATCAGCGCCAGCGCGCCGCCCAGCGTCATGTCGTGATGCAGGGCAGTCTGCAGGTTCAGCGCCTGCGTGCCGGGGTCCGCGCCATAGAGCGTGCCCATCGTGCTCACCATCACTTCGCGGGCCAGCACGCTCGACAACAGGCCAATGCCGATCTTCCAGTTGAAGCCCAGCGGCGCAATCACCGGCTCGATGAAGTGGCCCAGTCGCCCGATCACGCTGTCGGCCAACTGCGGGGCCGTAAATGAGCCGCCGGCCGCGTGAATTACCGGCAAATGCGCAAGCACCCACAGCACCAGCGTGACGGCCAGGATGACCGTGCCTGCCTGGCGCAGAAACACCCGCGCACGATCCACCAGCCGCATCGTGAGGCCCCGAAGCGTCGGCATGCGATACTGCGGCAGTTCCAGAATGAATGGCGTCTCGCTTGACTTTAGGATGGAACTCTTCAGCAACCAGGCCGTGGTCATTGCGGCCACAAAACCCGCTACGTATAGGCCCAGCATCACAACAGTGCGCAGCCCCAGAAATCCGTGCAGATACGTGATGTTGGGAATAAACGCGGCAATCAGCAGCATGTAAACGGGTAGCCGCGCCGAGCACGTCATGAACGGCGTCACCAGGATCGTCGCCATCCGGTCGCGCTTGTTTTCAATGGTGCGCGTCGCCATGATGGCCGGAACTGCGCAGGCATAGGCTGAGAGCAGTGGAATGAATGCCTTGCCGTTCAGCCCGGTGGTGCGCATCACGCGGTCCGCAATCAACGCAGCGCGGGCCAGGTAGCCGGTATCCTCCAGCACGCCGATGAAGAGAAACAGCAGCAGAATCTGCGGTAGAAACACCAGTACCGACGAGATGCCCTTCCATGCGCCGTCCAGTACCAGCGACTGCAGCCACCCGGAGGGAAGCACCGGCCTCACCAGGTCGCCGGCGCGCGCCAGGATTTCGCCAAAGCCGTCCGCAAGGGGTTGGCCGATGGAGAAGACCACTTCAAATACGCCGACGACCACCAGCAGAAAGAGCAGCGGTCCCCAAATGCGGTGCAGAAGAATGTTGTCGAGCTTGCGGCTGCCCTCGGTGGAGAGCGGGGCGCGGTAACCTGTGCGCCGGCTCAACTGGGCTGCCCATGTGTGGGTGCTGGCGGCATTGCCCAGAACTGGAAGTGTCAGCTGCTGTTGTGCTTTGTTTTCCCTGTGTTGATTGAGGAAGAGAGGCACAGCATTGAGACCGGTGCCCTTAGTGGCGCTGATCAGAGCCACCGGCGCGCCCAGTTCCTTGGCCAATTTCAAGGGGTCAGCCGCGCCGCCGCGGGCCTCCATCAGGTCGCTCATATTGAGTAGAACCAGCGTGGGCAGTCCCAACGCCAGCACCGGCGCCGCAAGCATCAGCTGGCGGGTAAGGTGCAGCGAATCGAGGACAAGAATCACCGCGTCGGGCTTGGGTGTACCGGGCATCTTGCCCTTCAGCACGTCCACCGCCACGCGGGCGTCTTCAGAGTAAGGAGTCAGAGAGTAAACACCGGGCAGGTCGATCAGCGTAAGGTCGTCGCGGCCCACGCCCGACATGAGTCCCATGCGCTGTTCCACCGTGACCCCGGGGTAGTTGGCTACCTTTTGCCGCAGGCCGGTAAGCTTGTTGAAAAGGGTGGATTTGCCGGCGTTTGGGGGCCCAATTAGGACAACTGTGTGCAGATCTCCTGAAGGCGGCGCCGAGGGCGACTCAAAGGTTGGAGATTCGCAGCAGCTGCTCATCGCGAGACCCCGGCCAAATCGACGGCTATCTCAGTTCCGGGAGATTCAAGTTCGGCATCACGGACCCGGATAGCTTCGGCCGTCTCGTGTCGGAGGGCGATTTCCAAGCCGTCCACGCTGTAGACAGTGGGATCGCCGGCGGGTGCGCGGCGCAGTGTCGTCACCAATGCATCGGGCACAAAACCCATATGCATCAAGTGGTTCTGTACCGTCTCAGGAAGTTCCAGGGCCACGATAACCCCGGTCTTTCCAACGTTTAATTCGCTCAGCACGCTCACCTGCCGGACCCCATGGGGCTGCGGGAACAGCAGCACCCTTGAACTACGACCAGAATAGTCGGACTTCAGTATACGACCATTTCAGTCTGAGTTGCAAATTCGAACCACGGGCATGGGTTGACCTCCGGGAGGGGGAGGCTGGCACCTCCAGATGCCAGCCTCTCCCAATTCCCCCCTCGCGGACCCTTCTGCACCTCATTGGAATGTTTACCTTGTTTTACCAGCACAATTGCTTCGCAGATGTGACCTAAATCACTCTATTTCAGAAAAAGGAGGCGATCCAGGCCACCGGCCAGCCAGCGCAAAGATCGCTCCTCTCGACCTGACGTCGTGTGATGGGTGAACGGTGCGCCGCAGGCACAACTTGCTAGACTTATGCCTAATCCTTTTCAAGTCGGTGCCGGTTTTGCAAGTGGCTGGAAGTATTGGAGTTCAGGACCTCATGATTTCCATTTTTTCGCTCGGCCGCCTAAGGCGGGTAAGCGCAGTGGTGTGTGCGGCCGTCATGTTTCCCATTGTCTGCGCCGCAGTTGAACTGCCGCCACTCAAGATTCCACGTATCAGCCGCGCTCCCAAGCTCTCCGATTTCCTCAACGGTACGCCTCGCGAGGCAGAGGCGGTGGTCACCATTTTCAAGCAGTTCGATCCGCACGACGGCGAGCCTGTGAGCCAGCCCACGGCTGCGTATCTCTCCTACGACAGCAAAAACCTCTATGTCGGCTGGATCTGCAGGGACGATCCCGCCAAGATCCGTGCCCGCGTCGCGCCGCGCAAGCAGATCGACACCGACGACCGAGTCACCGTCAACATCGACACATTTCAGGACCACAAGCACGCCTACTGGTTCGACGTGAACCCCTACGGCATTCAATATGACGGCCGCACCACCGACGGCATTGGGGACGACCCCAGTTGGGAGGGGCTTTGGTACTCCGAAGGCCGAATCACGGCAGATGGCTACGTCGTTCTGGAGACCATCCCATTCCGTAGCCTGCGCTTTCCCCGCGCCCGCAAGCAGCTGTGGAACATCTGCCTGGCGCGCGCCATCCAACGCAACAACGAGTTCTCCATCTGGCCATTTATCTCTCACGCGGGTCTGCCGCAGTTCGTGGGCCAGTTCGCTCCCATTGAGATCGACGAAGATATCTCTCCCGGCCGCAATATTCAACTCATCCCTTATGGGCTAACCTCCCGCGACAACTACCTTGACCCGCAAACCGGCTTCCAGCAGCAGACGGAGCACCATGTGGGCCTCGATGCCAAGGCGGTCATCCGCGATGCACTCACGGTCGACCTGGCTTTCAATCCCGACTTCAGCGAAATCGGCACCGACGACCCCAAAGTCCAGGTCAACGAGCGATACGAGGTCATCTTCCCTGAGCGCCGGCCGTTTTTTCTCGAGAATGCGTCCACCTTCACCATGCCAGAACAGTTGTTCTTTTCGCGCCGCATTGTCGATCCGCAGTTTGGCGCAAAGTTAACGGGCTCTGTGGGTCGTTGGAGTCTGGGCACGTTGGTCGCCGATGATCGCGCTCCCGGTGAGGTGCTGGCACAGGGCCAGACCGGACACGGCGATCGTGCCGTAGACGCGGTGTTTCGCAGCGAACGCGAGTTCGGCCACCAATCGCACGTGGGGCTGTTCCTGGGCGGGACGGAGTTCAAAACAGCGACCAACCGCGTCGGATCCATCGACCTCCGTTATGTGGCCCCGCACAACTGGACGCTGGCCGGCCAGGCCACTACCACGCAGACCCATGAGAGTCCCAGCGGTTACGAGGCCGGGCCAGGCTACATCCTCAGCCTTAAGAAGTCGGACAATCACAAAACAATCCAGACGATCTACACCGACCGCAGCCCCGGCCTCAACTCGACCCTCGGCTACATCAGCCGCACCGATATACGGCGATTTGAAAACTACTCAAGCTATCAATGGAAGCCGACCGCCAGCCACACAGTCTTCGCCTATGGCCCGTCGATGGACACCATCCTCATCTACGACCACGAGAAACGGTTGCAGAACTGGTTCGTCGACCCAACTTTCACAGTCACTCTGCCAAATCTGACCCAGGTAGCGCTGAGCTATCAGCAGGGTTACGAACTCTATTCCGGCATCGGTTTTGGGGAACAATCCACGACCGTCTCTCTCACCACCTCCTGGTATAAGTGGATCGACGTGAGTGGTTACTACAACTGGGGCACATCGCCTAACTACTATCCGGCTGCGGGAGTCACACCGTTTCTCGGCAAAGCGGACAATGTGTACGCATTGGTCACGCTGCGTCCGCAATCGCATCTGCGCCTCGACGAAATCTACTACTACACGCGCCTGGCCACCGGCGCAGGTTCGCTTCCGGCCGCTTCACTGCCCAGTGGGACCATCTTTACTAACCACCTCATCCGGTCGAAGATCAACTACCAGTTCAATCGCGACTATTCCTTCAATGCCATCCTCGATTACAACGCGCTGCTGCCCAACAATGCGCTCGTCTCCAGCGCGTACTCCAAGCAGGCCGACACCACGCTGCTGTTTACTTACCTGCCGCATCCCGGCACAGCAGTCTATGTGGGCTATGCCGACACCTTTCAGAACGTCGACTATTCCGCAACTGCGTCGCCTGCTTACAGCCTCCTTAACGTACCCAGCACGTCAACTGACCGGCAGGTCTTCGTCAAAGTCAGCTATCTGCTGCGCTTTTAGCGTGCCGCCGCGGGAGGGCGAGTTGGGTGCTCGGTCCGATTGATCACGGCAGCAGATGGCACGTTCCGCGGACACTGGCGAACAACGCAACAAGCCGACTTGGGCCACACTGCCAAGTCCCATCCTGCAACCAGGAACAATGGAGATCTGCCGCTTTGGCAGCAAGTTAGCCAAAGAGAATATGGCTTTCATCACGGAAGGCCACGCATCCCGGCGAAGTGGTGTGATATTGATCCGAATTCAAAGTTTCCCTTGGATTGTGTCTTACCTGAGATGTGACCTAAATCACAGATTGCATGCATCAAAGGGAGTGGAGTTGGAGACACGCGAGTAGGCAGATCTGGGTAAGTTTGCGAAATTCCTCTGGGGCTAGATGAAAGACGACTGGCACCAAATCTGCGCTTCTCCTACTTCTCCTGGAGGGCAACATGGGTACACAAAGAGCACAATCGTCTCCGCGCCCTACGCTGCGGAACTTCATAGTCGCCTCTGTCGCTACGGCAGTGACAGTTGCACTCGCTGCATGCGGCAGCAGCAATGGTGCAACAACCAACCCGACGCCGACTCCTGCCGCCAAGACAGCGGTCCAGATCAATTTGGGCGATGCGCCGGCGGACTGGATGCTTGCCTTTTCGATGAACATCAATGCGATGTCGCTGACCGGAAGCAGTGGATCGGTAAGTCTGGTTTCCTCCGCGGTTCCGATGGAAATGATGCATCTGATGGGCGTCATGCAGCCCCTTACGATGGTCAACGCGCCTCAGGGAACCTACACAGGCGCATCGATCACCATTGGCTCGGCAACCGCGATGTACATGGACCCAACAACGAAAGTGCTGGTTCAAATGACCATTTCCGGCCCCGTCTCGGCAACTGTGACGTTCAGCAGTTCGATCACCGTGGGCTCGACGCCCATGGCAATGGGCTTCGATCTGGATCTGGCAAGCTCAGTCACCGCAAATGCCAGCGGCAATCTGAGCCTCAACCCAGTGTTCCACGTTACTTCGGGCATGCAGGGTTCGGGAAATGCCGCTGATTTTGCCAATGGCGGAATTCAGCAGATGATGGGAGCGGTCTCCAGCGTGTCGGGGAACTCTTTTGTCATGAACTCGATGCAGGCGGCCCAGACTTTCACGTTTGCCACCAACTCGTCCACACACTTCGACAGCACCAGTATGAGCGGCATGGCGAGTGGCATGCTCCTTGTTGTAGATGCCAGTCTGCAGCCCGACGGCTCGTTGATGGCGACTAAAGTCCAGTCCATGATGAACTCCGGTGGCGTCATGGGAGGAGGCATGATCACGGCAGTGACCGGACAACCCGCAACGGCGCTCACGATGGTCATGCAGAACGGAGCAGGCACCGGCATGATGGCGTCTTCCTTCGCGGCTGGTGCGACGATCGATTTGAACGGAGGCACCACCTACAAGATCGACGAGGACGGCATGAATATGTCGGGACTGCCGTTCACACCAGTGTTTGATGCCACCCACATCTATGCGGGGCAGAGCGTGATGCCGATCAGTTCAACTGGCATGATGAGCGGGGGCATGGGTGGTGGAATGATGGGCGGTAGTTCCATGGCGGGAACGATCACGGCCTCGGAAGTTGCCCTTGAACCGCGGGGGCTCAGCGGCACGATCGCAACGGCAATTACGAGCGGTTCGACCACCATCTTTACGCTCACTTTGCCGTCGGATTGCGCCTTCACGACCCTGACCCGCGCTACCAGCGTGATGGTTTTCCAGCAGTCCGAAACAACCGTTTCAGGCACGTCACCGATCGCAAGCGGATCAACGGTTCACGCATTTGGATTATTGTTCTACGACGCTGGCCAATGGAAGATGGTGGCTTCCAGGACTGGGTCGATTTAGTTATTCCCTGGTCTCGTCGTAGGACTGCTCATCTCAGGTTGTTCTGCGACGAGATCTGGAAGCTGGCTCGTGGGGCGATTCAAGGTCATCCAGACGCCCGCCAGGATTTCGGGGGACGAATTCCACCGCCAAGGTCAACGCGATTGTGATCTTCCTGGACCGCCGAACAAGAGTTACATCGGCTTAGGTGATGCACATCACAGTTCGAGATTGTGAATCAGTTCATATTCAGGATGCATGATGAAGGGGCTCGCCCAACTCGTCGTTCTCGTTGTTATGGCGCTGCTGGCCGGTCAGCCTCTATTGGCATGCACTTCATGCGTACAGCAAGGCGATGGATGCGCACCTGTCTGCTGCACTGCGATGAGCGGGATGAGCGATGCGGTGAGCATGCAAATGAGCGCGGGTTGCCAGACCTCGATGGCCGCCGCACCTGCCGAATCGGGCTGCGGTCAACCGGTGGCTTCGCTTGCTTCGTTACCCCGGACTGCCGAACCCCTCGCATTGCAGGCTCAATCAAAGATTGACAGCCATTTGCAATTGATGCGGGATGTTCCTTTTCCTGCGCACTTGCCGGCTGATCTGGCCACTCGCTGGTCCAATGAACCAATCACCGTGTCGTCATCTAGAAATATTCTCTTCCAAGTCTTCCGGATCTAAATCCCTCCTTGCATTTCAGCGCGAATCCTGCCCAGGACTGTAGACGCTCCTGCGGCGCGCATTCATTCGAACAATTGATTTGCCAAGGAGAACTTCTATGAACCGTAATTCCGCGCGTTTTCTCAGCATTCTGTCCGTCCTCTCGCTCGCCGTTGTGGTGGCCGTTACCGCTTTTGGCCAAACGCCGTCTGCTCAGCAGTCCAAGGCGGAGCATCTCGACAAGCAGCAACTTAACGTCTTGATTGCGTCCGCGAAAACACCGGCGGAGCATCAGCGCATCGCCCAGTTCTATGAGGCGAAGGCACAGGATTACCGGGCACAGACGCAACAACACGAAGCGATGATTGCCGCGTACAAGGCGAACTCGAGCCTGTCCACTGACAAGAACCGGGCAAGCACCATCGGTCATTGCGAGTATTTCGTTCAGACCTTCAAGGAGATGGCCGTCAAGAGCCACGAACTTGCTGAAATGCACGATCAGATGGCCAAAGCCGCCGAACAAAAGTGACATTGCCGGTATGCCTGACCCGGAGAAGAGAACTCGCCGGGTCAGGCAGACCCTTGCTTTATGCTCCGTCCATGAGCGCAAAGGTACAGGTCCGGCTGGAGACGTAAGAATCGGCTTCAGAGGGGAAATAGCGAGCTCCGGAGATTCCTTCCGCAACCACACCCGAAAAGTGATAGAAGATGTGAATGGACGCACAGCAGTTCCGCGCATCCCTTGCCGCCGAATTCCCGCCTGAAGGGTTACCCGCCCCCGTCGCCGCCCTCTGGTGGGACGCAAAAGGGGACTGGACCCTGGCCCACGCCCTGGTCGATGAACTCGAAACCCCGGAAGGGATGGCCGTTCACGCCTACCTGCATCGCAAGGAAGGCAAGGCTGACAACGCCGACTATTGGTACCAGCGCGCAGGACGCAACTTCCACCGGCCCAAGCTTGAGGCGGAATGGGAAGCGTTGGTGGTGGGACTGTCCCGCTCCTGAGTTTCTGCGTTTCAAATTGGGCTGTCACAGCT
>PLXP01000276.1 GCA_003151435.1 Acidobacteriaceae bacterium | reverse complement strand
ATTGGGAGCCTCATCAACTTATTCCGGCCCAACAGTGCGGTTGAATCCAGCACCCGCGTCGTTCATGCTCATCTGGGTCGAAACCGCTCCATCAGGCTTCGCTCCCAGCCGACTTGGAAAATCGCCAGTTGCACCACAGGCTGCTAGGCGTACCAACCCGAATCCCGCCAGTGGCGGCCTTGAGTTGGTCGCTCCCGATACCGGGGGCAGTATAAAGCACCACTTCCTGCTCGGACTGAATCTGCAATCAATTGCAAAGCGGCCAAAGTGGAACATAAGATGAAATCGATAAGGCTTCCACGCGACAGATCAGGCAGCAAGTGCAATTGATTGCACCGGCAATTGTAGAAAACACAATGTTATCGTGGAGGAGTAGTATTCGTGGCAACTGTCACTTCTGGAGTCTTTAAGTAAGTATTTGTTGTCATTTCACCTCCACAATCGACAGAGAAGGTGTGGGTAGAATGACGCGGATGCCAAACTCTAAACAACCTGGGCAGTCGCAGAAAGTGGCGACGAGAATTTGCTTCCTTTGCCACGCCAGAAATTGCAATCAATTGCAAGACTGGAAGAATAAGAACCGCTATCGACTTGAGGATGCTTCCAATCAACGAACGCTCGGGTTGGGCGATAGGTTACTGCACAGTTTTAACAGGAAACAGAGAAGAATACCGACGGACTGCATGTCGCTGGCAGACAACGGTCGCCTTGTAGACTCCTTCCAAGCAGTCCTGCAAGGAAATGGAGATTATGAATAGTGCTTTCGACATCATTGGCACCCGGCGCGCTTTCAAAGCCAAAGAGCTTTTCCGCAGGATGTAAAGACGTGCGCTGTTACAAAACGATTCTTGAAAACTTCGCACGCATCAGACTGGATGGGACATTCGTTTTGCAGTGATCAATAACGGCTTATTGCACGTAGGGCCAACCGTCGGAGGTCCAGCCCAGAAGGTTGAAGCCCACGGCCGGGTATCCGTTGTTGTTGCCGTCGTAGTAGTGGTATACGAGGATGTCGCCAGTTGTGTCTTTCAGGACCGTCTGACCACCGGGACCATTGACGTTGTCGTGCGCGCTGAGCACGATGGTTCCACCGCCAGCGGTGAGCGCCACGCCTCCACGATCGGTGTAGGGACCGTTGACGGAGGAGGAGCGTCCAACGATGATGCGGTAGGTGCTTGTGGTTCCGGCACAGCAACTGTCGATGGAGGCGAACAGGTAGTAGTAGCCGCCGTGCGGGTAGACATAAGCACCTTCAATGCCGGTGCCGGAGGGATGATAGGCCAACTGTGTGCAGGCCGCGCCGGTGGGAATTCCGGTGGTGTTGTTGACCGGCACAATCTGGATTCCGCTGGACCAGGAACCGAAGACCATCCAGGCTTTTCCCGCGGTGTCGACGACGGAGGAAGGGTCAATGGCGTTGGAGCCGGGGCAATTGGCGGAGGTGTAGATGGCCGCGCCGGAGTCAATGAAGGTGCCGGGGACTCCGCTGCTGCTGGTGGCCAGTCCGATGGCTGAGTTGGTGCTGCCAAAGGTGGATGCGGCGTAGTAGAGCCAGTACGGATTGCTGCTGGCGCTGTGGTAGGAGGCATCGGGGGCCCAGAGATCGCCGCTCGATCCGGTATACGTGTTGGTCCAGGACGGCAGCGAAGCCAACGCATATCCGTCGTCGGAGAAGGTTGCGCGGTCATTGGATTGATGGGCGTGGATGGCGCCATGCGTCGAGAAGAGATCGTACAAGGAACCGGCCTTCACCATGGAAGGATCGTGGATTCCGATGGCCGACGAATCGGAAGTGGAGGAGTAAGAAACGGACACGGTAGCGGGACTGGAGTAAGCTGCAGCACCGGAAGTGAGCGCCCACTCCTGACATGTGCATCCGGTGGTGGAACTGGAGCGCGCCCCCTGGTCGATGGTGGCAGAGGAAGTGGCGCCGGAGTTGGCGTCTTCAAGGTAGTCGCCGCTTTTGACGTTCTTGATGAGGTAGTTGTTGTCACTGAGCAGATAGAACTGCCAGATGTGATCAGAGGCGCCGTTGTCAGCGTATTGCACCACCTGCGCTCCGGTTGCGATGGAGGCGCCCGAGACTCCGAGCACCTGGTGCGTGAGCATGTTTTCAATGTTGTATTGACTGTTGTTCATGGGGATGAAGTGCCACTGCGTATCTGTGGCGCTTGTGGATTCCTGCACCACGTTGGCTCCGGCAGTCTGGCTCTGCGCGGATATGCCCAGTGCCATGCTGCTGGATGCATTCTTGATGGTGTAGCTGTTGGTGTCAGCAAAGGTAGCTAAGGTTCCCATGTCGGTCGTTGTGGTTGTCGGAGGAGTGATGACGGTGCTGGAGCCGCCTCCGCCGCATCCGGTCAGGACACAAGCAGCAGCCAACGTCATAAGAGTGAGGATGTGAAGTTTCACGGAATCTACCTTGATGATTGCGACGTTGAGATGATTGCGATGATGAAGTTGAAACGTGAGGAGGGCGATGCACAAAAAACGAGGGCGCGGCAGTTGTACAGTTCACCTGCCGCGTCCTCGTTAGTTCTCCGGGCTTGCATGTGCAAGCCTGGAGGACGATGAAGTTAGAACGTGACTCTCAGCATGAACTGGACGTTTCTAGGTCCAAGCAGAGTGCTGGTGACCTGGCCGAAGTTAGCGTCCTGAATGCCGGAATCGGGTTTATTGAACGAGTGACGGTTGAATGCGTTGAACATCTCACCGCGGAAGTCCGCGGAGATTCTCTCGTTGATCGGTATCGCTTTGTTGATGCCGAAGTCCTCGTCGTAGAACGCGAATCCTCTTATGTCAGAAGAGTTGCGCGGCATGTCGCCGAATTGGTACGCAACGTACGGCTGGGGGTTGGGGTTGGGATCCGCGAACGCACTGCAGTTCCAGTAACCGGTGGTGCAAGCACCGGAACCGGAGCCGACCGTGCCTGTGTTTTTGAAGTTGAAGGGGTTGAATTTTCCGGAACTGCGGACCGGCTGGCTGGTGACGCGGTTGGGGCGAATGCCATTGTCAAAGCCAGGGATGCCATTGGCTCCGAAGAAGCTGATGGGCTGTCCGCCGAGGTAGCGCTGCACACCGCTGATGCGCCAGTGCGAGATGACTGCACTGACGGGCTTGGGCGCACTGCCCAGGAAATGCTTGACCTGGCCAACCGGCAATTCATAGAGGTAGCTGAGCACAACGTTGTTCGGAATGTCCTCATTGCTGACGGCTTTCTCTGCCTTGTGGTTGTAGGGGTTTTGCGTTCCGCCCTGATTTTGCAGGGTGCTGTAGTAGGGCTGGATGGCATCGGCATCGGTCAACGTCTTGGAGAAGGTGTACGAAGCCAACACCTGAAGACCGTTGTGGAAGCGACGTTCCAGCTTGGCGGTCAATGCCTCGTAGCTGGATTGCCCGGTGTTCTGCAGGTAGCTGTCCTGGTTGATGTAGCCATATTGCGGGAACGGACGCAGAGCCTGTTCCACCCAAACATATTGACCCCAGGTGTTGTAGAAGTTGGCGTAGGGAGCCGTCACATCGGGATTGGCCCTCGTCCACCACGTGAGATGGTTGCCCAATGCCAGATCTTTCAGGGGAATGTCGTTGGGATAGTCGAGCAGGGCGTGCAGGTGAGTGGAATGCATGCCCAGGTAGCCGAGAGAGAAGAACATGTTGGGGTTGATCTGAATCTGGTTTTCGAGGGTCCAGATCTCGATCATCGCCGGGCGGCCGTTGGTCTTGCCCACGGAGTCTGTACTCTGGCCGTTCAACTGGGTTGGATCGAGGTTAGGCGTGGTGGGCAGAAGAGGAAGCCCCGCATCCACCTGCGGCCCCGACATGGGATCGCCTGAGAACAAGGTCTGATTGGCGGTGAATCCCTGGAGAGTACCCTGGCCAAAGTCGGCGTAGACCAGCGGTCCATAATAGATGCCGCCATTGCCGCGGACGACGACCTTGTGGTTAAGGAATGCGGGCTCCCAGGCGAAGCCGACGCGCGGTTCAATATCCTTGTAGTAGGTGTCGGCCCAGGTTTCTCCTACATTGCCGTTGCGGCCTGTGCCCTTGCCGGCAAAGACCAGGGCTCCAGGAATACCGTTGGCTCCCGCATTGGGAGTGGTGGGGCTGAAGTTGGTGGTGTCGCCAGCGGCTTCATGACGCGGAGTATCGAAGCTCCAGCGCACTCCCAGATTGACGGTCAGGTTTGAACGCAGCTTCCAATCGTCCTGCGCAAACAAAGCGCCGTAGTGAGTGATCCAGCGGGGTGCGTGCAGTTGAGCGATGGCATTCGCAGTGCCGGCCTGGCCGATAAGGAACGCTGCGAAGGAGTTGCCATCGCGGCCCCAGTAGGTGGTGTCGGATGCGGTCTGATTGGCCCAGAACGTGAAGCAACCGGAGTTGCCGCTGCAGGTGCCGCCGATGCGGCTGATGAACGAGTACTGGTGATATTGCGCTTCGCCGCCCACCTTGATGGAGTGCGCGCCATGCTGCCAGTGCACGATGTCGTTGAGCGCGATGGTGTTGTCAGTGTCCTGTGCGCCGGCGTTTTCGCCAAAGCTAGGGTAGGGACTTCCCACGAATACGAATCCCGGGAAGACTGGACCTGAGCCATTGGCGATGCCCAATGTCTTATCCCAATTGGAGTTGAGGTGGGCAGCAGGCGACGTGGTGATGTTGTTGGAGCGGTTGGCGCCCAGGGTCAGCGAATTGATCAAGGTCGGAGTCGCAATCCAATCCCAACCCAGGCGGAAGAGCTTGCCCAACTGGTCGCTGTGCTGGCCTCCACCGGAGGTGAGCGGCGCCGGCAGGTTCATGCCATTGCCCTGGTCGGTGTTTTCTCTGGAACTGAAGAAGCCCCAGATCTTGTGGTTGGTGCCGATGTTCTGGTCGATCCGGAAGCTGTAGACCGTCTGGCTGATGCTGTCGTGGGTGTCATAGACAAAGTTGTTGGTGCCGCCGGTGAGATTGGGCGACGGCATGTACTTGAGGACAGCCTTGGCGACCTGGCTCTCACGGGCGACTGGAATCCTGTTCAGGACGCCGCTTCCATCTTTGAAAGGAGTGACGCGGCAGCCATTGTTTTCCAGTGCCGGATCGAAGATCTCACCGTAATAGAGGGGCGTAGTCCCGTCGCAGGCGGTGGCGCCCGGAATCCGGCCGCCCAGAGTGGATGAAAAGTCGAGGTATGCGCTGTCGCTGCCGAGCATGGAGGGAGTTGGAATCAAGCTGGAGACGGCAGAGCCGGTGGAGTAGCGAAGCTGCTCCCATGCAAAGAAGAAGAAACTCTTGTCCTTGCCGTTATAGACGTGCGGGAGCCGGATGGGTCCGCCCAACGATCCACCGAAGTTGTTTTTGGTGTCGGCCGGACGCTGCAGGCTGGCCCGCGTCACAGGGTCGGTTGCACTGGCAAGATAGCCGTTATTGAACCAGTTATTGGCGTCCAACGCGGAGTTCTTATAAATGTTGAATACGGAGCCGTGGTAGTCGTTGGTGCCGCCCTTGGTGTTGAAGTTGGCAAGTCCGCCGGTGGTTCTGCCCAGTTCCGCGGGCAGGCCGGAAAGGCTGATGTGGAACTCATTCACCGCTTCGACAGAAGGCGAGACGATGTCAAAGGAGCCGGAGCCGTTTTCCATGCGGTTGGTGGTGATACCGTCCACGAGGTAGTCGGTTCCTTCTTCCTGGCCGCCGTTGATCTTGGCCATCTGGAAGCCGGAGCCGCCCGACGACGTTCCGGGACCGACCGCGCCCGGGACAAGGAATTCAAGGGTGGAGAGCGTGCGCAAGTTGCCCGACACCTGCAAGGGAAGATCTGCGACCTGGGCTGGTGTGATGGAGGCGTCGATGTCGGAGCTCTCCGTCTCCAGCGACATGGTTCCCGCAGTCACGTTGACGCTCTCTGAAGCCGCGCCCACCGCGAGGGAAATATCCTGACCGACCTGAGAACTGACGGCAACGACAACGCCGTTATACACGGCCGTCTTGAAGCCGGCCGCTGTGACCTTGACCTCATACTTTCCGGGGTGTACGGACGGCAGAACATAGTAGCCGGTGTTGGAACTGGTGGTGGAATAGGTAGTGCCCGTGGAGGTTTCGTTGGCCGTGATGGCTGCGCCCTGTACCACCTTGCCGGCGGGATCGGTAACAACGCCGCTGATGGAGCCGGTGTCGAGTTGGGCCGCGACGGGCACGGTGAAAGCCAAAAGCATCACGAGCAATGTCATCCATAGCCTGTATGGGGCCATGACCTGCATCATTGTGCTTGATCGTGTATTCATAGTCTGCCTCCTGAGCAAACGCTTTCTTCGAGATCTGTTGCTTTCATTTCCTTGCAGGTCTTTAACTGCTTCCTGCTCGCCGTTTGAGCGGTTCGCGACGGTCGCGGCCTGCTTCCGCAACGGTCAAAACATGGTATCGATCAAGGTTCAGCGGAGATCACGGCCTTCTCGGGATCGTCAACCGGCAGTTCGGTCCGTTTTCGCACGATCTGTGCGCTCTTCTGCACCTGGCGCGCCTTCACCTGTGCCCTCATCCGTTGAAAATCCTGCATGGCGGTCTGCGCCTCGTGCGTTTCATGCAGCTTGCGATAGATTTGCGCCAGCTTGTAATAGGAGGTCATGGCGCGATCGTCGTTGGGATCGGCGGCAATGGCCCGTTGAAATTCGCCGATTGCGTCCTGATCGCGGTCGATGCCCATCAACCCGGTGCCCAGGTAATAGTGCGCATCACTCAGCGACGGATCGGCCTTCAGGGCATCGCGCAGCAACTGGACGCCCTCGGTGGGATTCTGGGCCTGCTTCTGTTCCAGCACGAGCAGGCTGCCCAGTTTGTACTGGGTGGAGACGGAGCGGGGATCGATGGCGAGTTCTTCGCGGTATCTTCCGGCTGCCTTGTCAAGCTGTCCGGCGGCCCAGTACTGGTCGGCCAATTCCTCATGCAGCCCCGGCTGGCGGGGGACCATCCTCACCGCAATTTCAAACTCATCGATGGCTTCCTGGGTGCGATACGCCTGGGCGTAGGCCTCAGCCAGCACCTGGTGAACGCGCATCGAGTCGTGATCCATAGCGAACATTGCGCTGTACGACGCGTTGGCCACCAGCAGATAGGCGTGGCCGCGATGGTAGAGGATGTCCACATCGTGCGGATCGAGGGCGTAGGCTTTGTCCAGAGGGGTGATTGCCCCCCGCGGATCGTCCTGCGCCAGGCGGCAGACGCCCAGCCACATGAAAGCTTTGGCGCTGCTCGGATCGATGCGCGTTTCCTGCAGCAGACTGGCTTCGGCGTCCTTGAAGCGATTCTGGCGATAGGCGACAACGCCGAGAAACAGGTTGGCGCCACGGAGTCCGGGCTTCAGGCGCAGCGCCTTCTCCAGCGCCGCACGCGCCTCGTCCAGCCTGCCTGCCTGTTGCAGCGCCAGGCCCAGATTGAAGTACCCCTCGGCAAACTCCGGCATTTTGCGCGTCACATTTGTGTACGCCGTGATTGCAGCGTTGAAGTCACCCGCAACCATCGCCTCGGCTCCTTGTTGCATCGCCTGGCGAACGTCCTGGTTCTCCGCCTTTTGCGCCAGCGCTGGAACCGGGCACATCCCACCAAGAACGGCAGTCGAGAGAGCCGCAAGGACCAGGCCTGTCCGGAGGCACCTCTTGGGCAGACTCCCCGACTTGCGAGTCGTTGGGTTGCGATCGGACTGGTTCACGAGAGGATTGATGGCTTGTCTCCAGAGCAGATCAACAGGTCTGCTCTTTGCTGAGTCGAGAAACGTCGGTTGACACGTAAGAAACGGCTGTTCGAAAGGTGCCATAAGGCTTTAGGGTAAACGTTTGCTGGACGTTACCGGAAATTTGCCTGTCTGAGCAGCAGGGACATTCAAGCACCAGATCCTTCGAAGTTGTAATGCTATTAACGGTTTAACGGGACGTTACGTCCGCATAAGCTGTTTTAATCGTTAAACTTGACGATGATCAAAACAAGGGATGTTATGTGCTGGGCAGGCACGTTACGCGGCTCGGAAGCCGATTTTTGGCGGTGGTATAGTAGGGGATTAACAGGAACCTGCATACGCGATGTTGAGAGGCGGTCCATCTCGGCTTAGTGAGCCGGATCTGCTCACGCCTGAGCAGATCAAGGCAGTGCGCCAAAGCCTCAAGGAGGTTCTGGTGAGCCATGCGTTCGCCGGAAGCAAACGCACCCAGGATTTTCTTCAGCTGATCGTCGGACATGCCCTTGAAGGGGAAATCGACAGCCTAAGAGAGCGGATGATCGGGGCCGAGATGTTCGGCCGCCCGGTCAGTTACGACACCGGCAGCGATTCCGTCGTACGCGTCAGGGCCAGCGACGCGAGAAAGAAGCTGGCTCAGTACTACAGCGAAATGAAGGAAGAGAAACCCGAGGTCCGCATTGAACTTCCCAGCGGATCCTATGTTCCGCGGTTTCACTTCGAGCCGCTGGAAACCCACGCGCCGACCGCGCCCAAAGGGTTCCATTCAGTTTCCGCGGAACTTCCCTCCCCCGCACCATACGAGGAACAGACAGTCGCAAGCCCCGAGGCGAAAGCTGAGCCGGCGCGGGCCCAGCCGAAGAAGGGCATTTTCCACGCACCGTGGGTTCTGGCCGGAGTTCTGGTTGGACTGGTTGTCGTCGCTTTCATCGCCTACTTGGGCATCAGGCAGTGGAGCAGCGCTGCGGATGCAAAGCGAGGGATTCGTTCCATTGCAATTCTGCCGCTTGAAAACCTCTCCGGCGTTCCGGCACAGGAGTATTTCGCCGATGGAATGACGGAAGAGTTGATCAACGACCTCGGCCAGGTATCGACCTTGCGCGTCATTTCCCTCACATCTTCAATGAGTTACAAGGGCACGAAGAAGAAGCTTCCCGATATCGCCCGTGAGTTGGCCGTGGACGGCATTGTGGAGGGAAGCGTCCTGCGCGAGGGCAACCAGGTGCGCATCAGCGCGCAGTTGATCGATGCCAGGACCGACCGCCCCGTGTGGGCGCATTCCTATGACCGGGACCTTACCAGCGTTCTGGCCTGGCAGGGAGAAGTGGCGCAGGCGATCGCCGAGGAGATCAGCATCAAGGTGACGCCGGAGGAACAGGCGCGCCTGGCTCGGAAGCGCCCCATCGATCCGGAAGCTCAGGACCTGTATCTTCACGGCATTCTCCGCCTGGAAGCGGACGATTGCAGGAGCGCGATCGACTATTTGACCAAGGCTATCGAGAAGAGCCCCAACTATGCGCAGGCACACGCCGCGCTGGCCAGTTCCTACGGGCGGATGGGTGAATCGGGCCGAATGCCCTACAAGGAAGCATTTACCCGGCAGAAAGCCGAGGCCGTGAAAGCGATTGAGCTGGATGATTCGCTGTCAGAGGGGCATGCCGAACTTGGCAACACAGCAATGACTCTCGACTGGGATTGGCCGGCCGCCGCGGTGCAGTTCCACCGGGCGCTCGAACTCAATCCCAATTCGGCCTCCATTCGTCAGAAATACGCGTTCTACCTGGTCAGGACCGGGCAGTTAAAAGAAGCTCTCGCACAGATGGAGCGGGGCGTGGATCTCGATCCTGTGGCCGGAAGCACATTCCACGCGGAGGGTTTCATTTATTACTTTTCCCGCCAATATGACCAGGCCCTTGCGGTGACCCGCACGGTTCAGGGACTCAAGATCAATCCTCCCGACTGGAGCTTTTTGTTAGGCGACATCTACGTGGAAAAGGGCATGTACGCGGAGTCGATTGCCGAGTTCCTCAAGGCGGGTAACGACCCCTATCCGCTCGGGCATCTGGGCAACGCCTATGCCCGTGCGGGCCAGGCGGACGCGGCGCGCAGGATTATTGCGCACCTGGAAGAGCACGTGCGAACAACCGGGGTTGGCAGGTACGAAATAGCGCTGGTTTACGCCGGATTGGGCAGGAAGAAGGATGCGTTTAAATGGCTGGAGGAATCGTATAACGCGCACGATGTGGGACTTGTCTATCTAAAGGTTGACCCGTGTCTTGACCCCTTGCGTTCCGATCCGGACTTTGACGCCCTGATGCGGCGCGTAGGCTTCACTCAATAGCGAGAACGACGGGCGCGCGAAGGGCCATTCCGAGGAGGAAAAGGCGAAGGATTGCGTGGTCTTGGGGAGGGGTATAAGATCCCTGGCTAGGAAACGTTTACCCATAATTCGTAAAGAAAGGCTCCCATGCGTTTTCTCTGCCCCCTTTCAGCCGTCCTCGGCCTGGTGCTTGCGCCCACGCTCTTCTGCCACGGGCCCAAAGCCCTGACCCTCAGCGGAGATTACCCGCTCACTCACGATCCCTCTATCGCACGGGAGGGCGGTACCTATTACGTCTTCGCCACAGCCCTCTCGGCGAAGGAGGGCCAGTTCCCCATGCGCTGTTCAAGCGATCTGCTGGCATGGAAGCGCTGCGGAAGCGTCTTTGATCAGATTCCGGCCTGGATTCACGCCGCAAGCCCCAAGACCGAGGTGCTGTGGGCGCCCGATATCTCCCACTTCAAGGACAAATACCATTTGTATTACGCCTATTCGGCCTTCGGCGTGAACACCTCGGGCATTGCCCTGGCTACCAACGAGACGCTGGACCCGAAAAGCCCCAAATACCACTGGAACGATGAAGGACTGGTGCTGAAGTCCACGGAGGCGGACAACTTCAACGCCATCGATCCCAACATTGTGTTTGACGACAAGGGCCAGCCCTGGCTGAGCTTTGGCAGCTTCTGGAGCGGCATCAAAATGCGGAGGATCGACGCGGCGACCGGTAAGCTGGCCGCGGCCGATTCGCAGCTCTATGCGCTGGCGTCGCGCGCTAAACCCGAAAGTGCCGCACCCGCAAAGCCGGGTCTGCCGCCCGACTGGGAGGCGATTGAAGCGCCGTTTATTGTGCGTCATGGAGATTTTTACTACCTGTTCGTCTCATTCGATTTGTGCTGTCGCGGCACGCGGAGCAGCTACCGCACTATGGTCGGGCGCTCGCACAAGGTGACAGGCCCCTACGTCGATGCGGAGGGCAAGCCGCTGCTCGAAGGCGGCGGCACGCAGTTGCTGACACCCAACAGCCGCTGGATTGGCCCGGGAGGCGAGTCGGTACTGCAGCGGCCGGAGGGCGACATTATCGTCTTTCACGCCTACGACGCCATCACAGGCAAGCCTGCGCTGCAAATATCCACCCTGACGTGGGAAGACGGCTGGCCGCATGCAACAATGGGCACCACCGGGGAGTCAAAGTGAAGCGCGCGGCCACGACGATTTGAATTGCATTTGGAGGAAAGACCGATGAAGACCTACTCACGCAGAAGATTTCTTGGGGTGGCGGCAGGTGCGGCCGCATTGGCCATCAAGCCGCATCGGGCCATGGCCGCCACGATCACCGCGCCAAGTGATCCCGTGGTGGCCGTTAAGCCTTCCATCGGTCTGTTCGACTACAACCAGATCGAGCTTCTGGAAGGTCCGATGCGGGAGCAGTTCGACACCAACCACGCCTTATTTCTGCGCCTGGATGAGGACCGGCTGCTGAAGCCTTTTCGCCAAAAGGCGGGGCTGCCTGCGCCGGGTGACGACATGGGCGGCTGGTACGACATCGATCCGGCCTTCAACGGGCGCGGCAGTTTTCACGGGTTCGTTCCCGGCCACAGCTTTGGTCAATATCTTTCGGGGTTGGCACGGGCCTACGCCGTCACGGGCTCAAAGGCCACGCAGGAGAAAGTGCAACGGCTGGTCAAGGGTTTTGCGTCCACCGTTACCTCTGACTTCTACAACGACTATCACCTGCCCGCCTATACCTACGACAAGACAAGCTGCGGCCTGATCGATGCGTTTCGTTTTGCGGACGACAAGAGCGCGCTGGCTGTCCATGCCGCGGCGACAGAAGCCGTGATGCCGCATCTGCCTGAGAAAGCGCTGTCGCGCAAGGAGCAGTATGCGCGCCCGCACAAGGATGACGCCTACTGCTGGGACGAGACCTATACGCTGCCGGAGAACTTGTTTCTGGCGTATCGGCTGAGCGGCAATCCCCGCTACCGCGCACTGGGCATGCGCTTCATCGAAGACGACTCGTACTTCGACCCCCTCTCGCGCGGCGAGAACGTACTGCCCGGTGAACATGCCTACAGCCACGTGAACGCCTTCAGCTCCGCCATGCAAGCCTACCTGGTGCTGGGCAATGACAAGCACCTGCGCGCGGCGCGGAACGGCTTCGATTTCGTGCGCTCCGCGCAGAGCTTTGTGACGGGAGGCTGGGGGCCGGATGAAGCCTTCCGCGTTCCCGGCAGCGGAGATTTGGGTGAAAGTCTGCACAAGACCCACTCGAGCTTTGAGACTCCCTGTGGCGCTTATGGCCACTTCAAGATCGCACGCTATCTGCTGGCCGCCACGGGCGACAGCCGCTACGGCGACAGCATGGAGACGGTTCTGTACAACACCATCCTCGGCGCCAAGCCACTGAAGGAGGACGGAAGCAGCTTCTACTATTCGGACTACAACATGCGGGCCACCAAGGTGTACCACCCCGACAAATGGCCTTGCTGCTCGGGAACGTTTCCGCAGATCACCGCCGACTACGGCATCAGTTCCTACTTCCACGACGCGGACGGTATCTATGTGAACCTCTACGTGCCCTCTCGTTTGAAGTGGCAACAGCACGGGGCGAATCTCTCCCTGACGCAACGCACCGGGTATCCGCACGCCGCGCACACTGAGATTGAACTCCAGACCGATCGCGAGACGAAATTCGCTGTGCGCTTGCGGATTCCTGCGTGGGCAGGGCCGAAGACGACGCTCAGCATCAACGGCAAGCGTGCACAGACTGACCTGACGCCGGGACGCTTTGCAAGCATCACCCGTACCTGGAAGAACGGCGATCGCATTGCGCTGGAGTTCGATATTCCGCTCACACTGCAAGCCGTCGATCCCCAGCATGCAAACCTGGTGGCAGTGCAGCACGGTTCGCTGGCACTGTTTGCCGTCAATGCTCCGGACGCGCCTGTGACGCGAAAGGAATTGCTGAGTGCCCGGCAGCTCGGCAGCGGATCGTTGGACTGGGAAACGGAAACAGCCGCCGGCAAGTGGGCGATGAAGCCGTTCCAGGCCATTGACGGCGAACAGTACCGGCTCTATCAGGACACGAAAGCCTGACAGCGGTCCAAAGAGCAAAACACAACGGTGCAGAGAGGGTCTCTCTCTGCACCGTTGTGTTTTT
>PLXP01000272.1 GCA_003151435.1 Acidobacteriaceae bacterium | reverse complement strand
ATCCACCGACGCCTCACCGAACTGGGCCTCAAACTCAAGCAGATCCTCATTACCCACGCTCACATCGACCACGTTGGGGGCGCCCTCAAGCTGAAACGGCTCACCGGCGCTCCCATCCTGCTCAATGAGAACGATCTGCCCCTGCTCAAAATGATGGAGATGCAGGCCGGCTGGGTGGGCGTTCCCACGCCTGAGACGGCGCCGCCCGACGGAAGCCTCTCCGATGGCCTGATTGTCGGCCTTGGGCGCTACCCGGCTGAAGTGCTGCACACCCCCGGCCACACCCAGGGATCGGTCTGTCTCCACTTTGCTCCGCTCAAACTGCTCGTCGCCGGAGACACCCTGTTCGCCGGAAGCATCGGCCGCACCGACCTTCCTGGCGGCAACTCCCGGCAGATTATCGACTCCATCGAAACCCGCCTGCTCGCCCTGCCCGACGAAACCCGCGTTCTGCCTGGTCACGGCCCCGCTACGACCATCGGAGCAGAACGTAACCATAACCCTTTCCTCCAGGAGCGTTGATTTCGATACCGGAGAATCTGTATATCCAACATAATTGCCACAAGTTAAGCCACACTACTCAACCATCACTTAAAGTATATAGCTCGAACCGTTACCACCTTGATGCGTACCTAAATAGTCCAGCAGAATGGTTACTCCAGTACTGAAGTCCCTCTCTGGTCCCAACAGGCTCACCACCAGCCAACCCGCCTCCGGCATTCCGAAAAAGTATCCCGGATGCACCCAGACGCCGCGCTCCAGCAGTTCCCGCACCGTGGTCTCGTCGGGCTCGAGGGCCGCGATGCGCAGCACTGCGTACCAGCCACCTTCCACCTCCAGCCTCCGGACAATGCCCTGTTGCGCCAATTGCCGGTCCAGTTCCGCCAGGTTGCCTCTCACTCGCTCCCGGATCTGCCGCTGAATCGCCTCCCGCCCCTCCAGCCACGCCGGAAGCGCACCCTGCACGGGAGCATTCATCGACAGAAAAGTATCCGCAATCACCTCGAGCCGATCGAGCGCCGCACCCCGGTCCGGCCCCGTTGCGACAATCCACGCCGCCTTCATCTGCGGCAGGCCGGCGATCTTGCTCAGCCCGCTGACGACGAAGACCGGGACCCCCTCCAAACCTGAAGCAAAACTTTCACTTCCACCTGTAAACCCATAATCCAGAAATACCTCATCCACAATCAACGACATCCCAAACTCCCGGCAGAGAGCCGCCAGCTCGTCTGCCTCCCAGCGCTTGGTGAAGTGCCCGGTAGGATTATTGGGGTGCACCAGCACGATAGCCCGCGTCTCGGGAGTGATGGTCCGGCGAAATCCCTCCGGGTCAATCTGCCACCCATGGTCGTAGACCAGCGGAGCCGGCTTCAGGCGTACATCGTCCAGCGCGGCCAGAAAATCAAACAGCGGATAGCCCGGCTGCGGCGCCAGGATCTCGCTGCCCGGATCGCACAGCAACCGGAACAAGAAGCTGTACGCCTCGCTGGTGCTGGTGGTCAGAACCACCTGTTCCGGCGCCACCGCCGCTCCGTGCTGGGCATAGTAGGCGCAGACAGCCTCTCTAGCCCGCGCCAGTCCCCGAGGCTGCGGATCGTAGTCCAACGCCCGCGGATCGGTCAGCGCAGCCAGCAGCCCGGGATCGTACTCAAACCCGCAGCGCGTCGGATTCGATGCCGTCAGGTCCGCGATCGGCAGCCCGGCCTGCGTGCGTTCGCGGTGTGCGCGCGCCAGGTCGCTCTCCTCCGTGTTCCAGTTCGATCTCTGCGAAAACCTCATCACCGCCGCCGTTTGACCTGAATTGACATGGATTCCCAGCCCCTCATCCCGTAAATCCCCTGCGCAGCACGTCCTCCCAGACCCATCAGGCACAATAAGGACAGGCGCCCTTTCAACGATACATGGGCACACAGCAGGAGGAACATTGGGTTTGCGCGCGGTGGTATTCGACTACGGAATGGTCTTGACCGGTACGCCAGACGTAGAGGCGCACGACGCAATGGTCCGCATCACCGGCCTGCCGGCGGAGCGCTTCGAGCAGCTCTACTGGGTTGATCGCCACGCCTACGATCTGGGCGAGCTGAGCGGCATCACCTTCTGGGAGAAGTTCTCGCGGGACGCCGGGCTCGACCTCGGCCCGGGTGAACTGGATGAAATCAACCGCCTCGACGCCCGCATGTGGACCTCCCAGGACCCCGCCATGGTCGCCTGGCAGCAGAGGCTGAAACAACGCGGCCTGCTCACCGCAATCCTCTCCAACATGGGTGACACTGTGCTCGAGAAGATCGAGCGCGAGTTCCAATGGATCGTCGACTTCGATGTCCTGGTCTGGAGTTATCAGCTCGGCATCGCCAAGCCCGATCCAGCCATCTATCGCCACACGCTCCAGCAGCTCGGCACCGCGCCCGAAGAGACCCTGTTTCTCGACGACAAGCTCGTCAACATCGCGGCAGCGCGCGCCCTCGGCATCAATGCCATCCAGTTCACCACCATCGACCGCCTGCGCGACGACCTGGTGACTACGGGGTTTGACTCCGAGCTGCCGCTGCCCTGAAGAGGCCATGGCGGCGGTGGCGTTCCCGGGGAGTTGCATTTGCGAGGTGGTAGCTCACGCCGAAACTTGCGTTCATCACGTCAAGTCCGGGATTGACCGGAACGATGAAGGCGTTTGAAAAATGGAAATCGTTGAATAGGCCCAGCCTCAAATCGGTGCGTTCGGACATCCGCACCTGCATACCGATACCCAGTTGCAAACTCAGGCTTTCATACGACGCTTTGGTCGAAAGCACCTTCTCAGGGAAGCCGATCAACCCGCCTTTGACCATGAAGTAGGGCTTCACCGCCGTCTTGTCAAACCACATCATACGCATGCCGATCGGCGAAATTCCCAGCCCCGGAACGGTCTTCTTCGCGGTGGTGGAAGGATCACCCCAGATGTCGGCCTTCGCCGGCTCTCTCAGAAGGACGAACGGCAGAACCTCAGCCACGTAGTCCATCCGCGCTTTTAAAAAGTAGCCCCAGGAGTGCCGGTCGTACTCAAATCCCGCCGTGAACAGCTTGCAGTCCTGCCCTCCGGCAAAGATCCGCCAATTGCCATAGGATGCCATTCCTATCATGGCGATTTCTCTCTCCACCGGGGGCTTTGAGGGCTTATCGGGCATTGTCCTCGCCCCCGAGTCTTCTGAAGGCCGGCACTGGGCCATTTCAGGCGCTAGAAGGCAGAATGCAGCCATAACGGTACAACACTTCAGGCGCAAGCCACCGCAAGAACGACAAGCTCTTGTTCGGACCGCGCGCGGTGCGTTCGGCACGCAGCCAGTCGCATAAATCAGGTTCGCCGAACTGCACCTCCGTGGAACGAGACAGAGGGAGCCCACACACGTGGGATACGTCTCTTTGCGTGATTCGCCTGTTGACATCTCCTCGCGGAACATCGTCTTATTCTGGCCTCCGTTTGTTTGGTAACTATGTGTATCACAGAAATATAGGTAAAGTATCGGCAGCAAGCAAACTCGCAATCACCCGTCGCGGGAGACCCGGGAAACGCAATGCAAAGCTGCATCCTTGATTTAACCGTCTATTCGGCGATCGATTGCAGCCACAGCCGGCCCCCAGCCCCGAGGTACGCACTGCACATACAATCGCCAGCCAGGTGTTCTACACTTCTTGCCGTCAAGCGGGCCCCGGACAAAGCGCTTCGATGCGGATACGGCGAATCCTGAGATTCCCCTTTCCAAGCCAGGGGCGGACCGCTCTTCTTGAGAGGACCAGGTGGTGACAGTGCATACTTCCTTGCAGCAAGAAACACTCTTCAGCGCGGCCAGGGCGGCGGCGCTAAGCCTCGCAATGATGGCACTATGCGCAGGCACAACCTTCGCGCAATCCGTACCGGTAGTCACGGGAGACGACCGCGTCGACAAACTCCTGAGCCAGATGACGCTGCAGGAAAAGCTGGCGCTGATCCATGGCACCCAGGAGGACCCCAGGGTCTACCAGGGCCAGGCCGGCTACCTTGCCGGAGTTCCCCGCCTCGGCATTCCCGGACTGCGCTTTGCTGACGGACCTCCCGGCGTGCTCACGCGTCACCCGTCCCAGGGCGAAACAGCCACCATGGGCGTCGCCGCCACCTTCAGCCTCAAGGACGCTGAGGACAACGGCGCCGTAATTGGCCGCGAAGATCGCGCGCTGGGCATCGACGTCTCGCTGCAGCCCTTTGTGAACATCGACCGCGACCTGGAGTTTGGCCGCGGCTACAACACCTTCGGCGAGGACCCGTTCCTTACTAGCCAGATGGGCGCCGCTGAAATCAAGGGCATCCAGGCACAGCACGTCATGGCGCAGGTCAAGCACTACGTGGCCTACGACTCCGACAGCGGCAACATCTTCGTCGACGACCAGACCCTGCACGAAGTCTACGTGGCGCCGTTCGATGCCGCCGTCAAGGCCGGCGTCTCCTCCATCATGTGCTCCTACAACCGCGTCAACGGCACCTTTGCCTGCGGCAACAAGGGCACGCTCACCGCCATCCTCCGCGACCAGATCGGCTTCAAGGGCTTCGTCACCTCCGATTGGGGCGCAGTGCATGCCGTCAACTTCATCAACGCCGGCCTCGACATGGAAATGCCCGGCGAGCCCGCACCGGGCGCCGTCTGGTCCATCCCGTCCTTCTTCGACCTCAAGCCTGTTCCGCCGCCACCGGCAAAGCAGGTTGGCGACGCCATGGTCGACATGTTCGGCGGCCGCATCCCTGAAGAGCCCGTACCCGCACCCGGCGACATGGGCGACTTCGGCGTCAAGCTCGACCCCAAAAAGATGCCCGAGGCACTCAAAGACGGCACAGTCAACCAAGCCGCCATTACCCGCGCCGCCGGCCGTGTGCTGTTTGAGATCGTCCACTTCGGCTACATGGACGGCCAGCATAAACACGAAGTCACGAAGCAGGCCATCGAAGAGAACGCCAAAATCATTGAGAAGACCGGCGAAGATGCCGCAGTCCTCCTCAAGAACGAAGGCGCCGCGCTGCCCCTCAAGGCCGCCGACCTCGACTCCGTCGTTCTCATCGGACCTACCGGCGCGCAGGTCGACTCCATCGGCATCAACGGCGAACGCTCCGTCGGCTTGCCCGAACGCCAGGTCGGCCCATTGGCCGCCATGCGGAAAATCTCCGGCGTCGACGACATTGGCTTTGCCGTGAACGACGACATGGCCGGCTCGCCCATTCCGGCCGCCGCCTTGAGCCACGACGGCAAGCCGGGCCTTATGCGCACCGGCGGCGTCACCGTCCAGGCCGATGAGCAGTTGAACTTCACCACCAAGGCCGGCAATGCCCTTCCCCCGAGCTCCATCGTCACCTGGAAAGGTACCCTCACCCCGCCTCACGCCGGCACGTACTGGCTCTATTTGCAGGCCATGGGGACCAATGCCGTCATTTCTCTCGATGGCAAACGACTGGCCGGCACCGGCGTCTTCCAGGGCGGCGTGCATGGAGACATCCTCCAAGCCAACCAGGACAACGTCGTGCCCACGCCGGACGGCCTCGACAACGTGCGCCGCGCGGTGGAGCTGACCGCCGGGCCGCACCAGATCGAGATCAAGACCAGCCCCGATACGTCGAACTCGCCGGTTCAGGTCCGCCTCAACTGGTACACACCCGAAGAGCGCAAGGCCGATCACGAAGCCGCCATCGCCGCCGCCAAAAACGCCAAGGTGGCCGTGGTCTTTGTGTGGACGCGTCTTGAACCGGTCTTTGGGCTGCCCGGCGACCAGAACAAACTCGTTGAAGAAGTGGCCGCGGTGAATCCCAACACCATCGTGGTGCTCAACACCAGCCAGCCCGTGGCGCTGCCTTGGATCGACAAGGTCAAGGCCGTGCTGGAAATGTGGTGGCCCGGCGATGAGGGCGGGTGGTCCACGGCCAACCTGCTGCTGGGCAAGACCAGCCCCGCCGGCCGCCTGCCCGTCACCTGGGGCAAGAGCCTGGCGGACTATCCCGCCACCGACCCCAAACACCCAGAGCGCTCGCAGAAGGGCGTCGATCATAAAACCACCTACAGCGAAGGCGTCAACGTTGGCTATCGCTGGTTTGACAAGGAAAAGATCGACCCGCTGTTCGCCTTCGGTCACGGCCTCAGCTACACCACGTTCGAATACACCGGCCTGGGCGTGCTGAAAGCCAACGATGGCGGCCTCGATGTCGACGTCAATATCAAGAACACCGGCAGCGTGGCTTCCGACGAGGTACCGCAGGTTTACCTCGGCGCACCCAGCCAGATTCCCGAAGGAGTGCAGTTCCCGGTGCGCGCCCTGGTGGCTTTCGACCGCATCCATCTCGCCCCCGGCGAATCGAAGTCGATCAGTCTCCACGTCCCGGAACGCCAGTTGCAATACTGGTCAACGAAGGAAGCCAAGTGGGTCACCGCCAGCGGCCAACGCACATTGAGCGTGGGAGGCTCGTCGCGCAATCTGCGGCTGGAACAGACGATTAACTGAATTCTGCACGCCGCGGAAGGATCATTCTCTGCAAGTAAGACGCCAGCGTCGTAAGTGAAACCCAGGTCTCAAACGCGAGACCTGGGGCACCCACCTAATGGACCTGGGCAATAACCTTTTTATCTCTCAGAACATATCCCTTTTCACTTAATGTAAAAGTCGCTAAAACGTGGCAGTTGTTTAAATCACTCGATTCAACAGAAATCGCGCCTTCGGGGCTTTTCCTAAAGTTAAAGTCTAGATTCCTTTCTGACCATATTATTAGGCCAACAGGAGTCCCTCCCAAATCCCCTGATCTCGCGAGGATAAAGCCAATTTCAATCTCTTTACCGCGTCTCGGGCGATCGTCATCATCAAAGGGTCGAAAAGTCAACCCGCCAAAATTATTCTGAAGAGTTACCGCATCTCCCAGTTTTGATATTTCATCGATAGATAGAGCTGATACGACCGTTGTATTGATGACACCTGTGCAAGTTAGATTCGCTTCGGATTTGACGCCCTGCTGCGCCAGAGCGCTTCCTAGGTACAGGCACATGAAGCACGTAACGAAGAGCAATGCCCTAGGGTTGACTGGATTCATGGATATGCCCCTCATGATGTTCTGCGAGTTTTGAGTTTCCAAATGGCTGTGCGGTGCCGCCGGGAGTGAAGGTCTTTTCCATCCGCGACGGTCCGAAATTTTCTCGAACATCTGGGCTCTCCGCAAAAGCTCCTTGAAGGCTCTTGACTGCCGGAGATGCTCCTTGTGATCTCACCGGGGCGCCATTGACCTTATCAATACCAGTAGCACGCCCCATTGCGTGATTACTAGTTAGGCGGGTGCCCCAGGTCTCGACTTTGAGACCTGGGATCGCGCCCATTCTTTTGCGGAGAGCCACTCGCCGACCCATCGATCGCACAACTGACAACTGATCCCTGACCACTGACAACTGATCACTGACAACTGTTTTTACGACGCCAGTCCCAGCCCCACCAGGTTTGCCGCGGCGATAATCACGATCATGCCGACCCACAGCAGCCGCACGGGCCGTGAGCCCACGCCTGCCCACTCGCCCAGCGCCAGCCCCACAATTCCGCCGCACAGCACGTACCCGCTCATGTGCAGCATCCAGTTGACGTAGCTGAGATGCTGCGGAATGTTGGCCGCGCCCCACGCATAAAAGAAGAACTGGAGATACCACATGATGCCGCCCGTCGCCGCGAGCGAGGCGTTCTTGGCCAGCGTCCCGCGCGTCTCGCGCAGATCGCGACTGAGCGAAATGCTTTTGACCACGGCGAGGCGGATGAAGCAGTAGCTCATGTTGACGAGCGCGCCGCCGCCCATGATGATCACGTAGCTTGGCAGCGCCGCATACAGCGGGTTCACTCCCAGGTGCAGCGCCGCGGCCTCCATCGGCTTGGCCGCATCAATAGCGAACGACATTCCCGAAGAAAACACGCCGCACAGTCCCGCCAGCATCAGCCCAAGTTTCAGGTTGAATTCAGTGGGTTCGCCGCGCAGTTGAATCTCTTTCTGATGGCCGGCATAACTCACGATCGCGACGCCAACCAGCGCCACCAGCACGCCCGCCATGGTCAGCAACCCGCCGCGCGTGGCAAACAAAACCGCCGCCTGCCCGTGCAGCAGAGGAGGCATCAGCGTGCCCACCACCAGGGTGACGCCGATGGCCACGCCGATACCTAGCGACATGCCGAGGTGGCGCATGGCGAGCCCGTAGTTCACGTTGCCCACGCCCCACATGGCGCCGAACAGCGCCACCTTCCACAGCACGCCCGACGGAATGGACGCATAGAACGCGCCGAAGTTGGGCAGCAGGAAGAGACTCACGCTGATCGGCAGCAGGATCCATGAGAAGAACCCGGCCACGGCCCACGTGGTCTCCCACGACCACTTCTTCACCTTCTCAATAGGCGCATAAAACGACGCAGCCGAAGCCGCGCCCACCATGTGCCACCCAATCCCCGCGAGTATTGCCGGCATCTATTCCTCTTCTCCGCATAGCAGCCTTGACCGCCAACCGCCCTAAAGCTGCACCACAAACGCGTAGCTCCCGGCTTCGAACTCAAAGCCGCTCTGACCGTCGCGCGTACTCGCCTTCACCTGCTTGCCTTGCCCCAGCGGACCGCCATCGACCTTGTACTTCGCGGCCTCGGTCGCGCTCAGAGCCAGCCATCCCGTTGCATTCGCCGGAATCGTCAGATGCCACTCCGCCGTCGTTCCCTTCACCGTCCAGCTCGACCGGATCTCGCCGTATGATGACGGATAAACGAAGTCCAGCGATCCCAGCCGCGCATCGAACACCGGATGCAGCACGACNNGTAGCGCCGTGCTCCACCAGGTAGCCCCACGACGGATACTGCGTGTTCAGCAGCAGCTTGTACGCCACATCGGCGTGCCCTGTTTTGGTCAGCTCCTCCAGCAGATACGGTGTCCCCAGAAACCCCGTGGCCAGCAGCCCATGATTCGCCGCGATCTTCTCCACCAGCTTTTGCGCCGCCGCCGCGCGCAGACCTTCCGGCAGCAGGTTCATGTGCAGCGCCAGCACGTAGCCGGTCTGCGTGTCGCCGGCGCCGTCAGCCGCCGTTTTCGTTCTCTCGCCGAAGGGCGAAGGCCCTTTGTCCACTCCGCTCACAAAGCCATCGGCGCGGACAAACTGCTTTTCAAACGCCGTGCGAATCTTCTCAAACAACTGCGCATACTTCTGCTCGTCTACTGTGCGACCTGTAGCGCGCGCCATCTGCCGCATCAGCGTCACGTCGTAAGCCCAGGACGCAGTGGCCACGAGCACCTGGTTGGTGCGGCCTTCGGGGGCAAGCCAATCCCCAAATGCCGTGCCCGATTGATGACTCCACAACCCGTCGCTGTTGGCAGCCTCGATGGCCGCGAGATACTTCTCCATCGCCGCCCAATTCTGTTCGATCACGCTGGTATCGCCGGTTTGCAGCCACGACGTCCACGGAATAATGATGCCCGCATCGCTCCACCCCGCACCAAAGCCCGTGTTTTCTCGCACCGTTCCCGGAGAATAGATTCCATAGAACGGGGTGCCAATCTGCGTGCCACGCATATCGGCGCCAAACTTGCGCGAGAACGCGGCTAGGTCCATGTTGTAGCTCGCCGTGCGCCAGAAGACCTGCGCGTCGGCCATCCAGCCCAGGCGCTCATCGCGCTGCGGGCAATCCGTGGGCACTCCCACGAAATTGGAGCGCTGGCCCCGCACGATATTGCTCCACAGCTTGTCCACCATCGCGCTGCCGGTCTTGAGCTGCGCACCGAACGGCGCGGCGGTGTGGATCACGAGCGCGGCCACGGCATCTTTTCCCGGAGCCGTGGGCAGCCCCGTCAACTCCGCATAGCGGAAGCCATGAAAGGTGAACTGCGGCGTGAACTCCTCCACTCCGTTGCCGCTGAGGATGAAGTGGTCCGTCGCCTTGGCTGTGCGCAGATTGTCGGTGTAGAGCGTCCCATCGTCGTTGAGGATCTCCGCAAAGCGCAGGCGCACATCCGTTCCCGCCGGCCCCTGCACGCGCACGCGCTCCACTCCCGCCAGGTTCTGGCCAAAGTCGTAGACATACACGCCGGGCTTGGGCTGCGTCACCGATTGCGCCGCAACCGTCCGCTCCACGCGAATGGGAGCGAAATCCTGCGCCTCGATTCTCACCGGCTTGGGATCAATGGCAATCACCGAGTGCCAATCGGTGGGAAGGACACTCGCGGCGCTCCATCCGGCCATGATCTGACGCGCATCCTGCATTTCGCCGTCGTAAAGCTCGGAATGCAGAATCTCCGAAGTGCGCGCCGACCAGTGTGCATCCGTCGTCACCCACTCCACGCTCCCGTCGGTGTGCTCAATGCGCAACTGCGCGCGCAGCGCCGGCGCCGTGTCGCCATAGTTGTTGGGCTGCTGAAACCACTCCAGCGGGGTCGCGTACCATCCCGGCGCAAGCAACGCACCCATCGCATTCTTGCCGGCCGTCACCATCGCCGTCACATCGTAGGTCTGGTAAAGCACGCGCTCGCGATAATCCGTCCAACCGGGCGCCAGCACATCCTCGCTCACACGCTTGCCATTCAAAAACATCTCGTACGCGCCCAGCGCTGTCGCATACAACCGCGCCGACTTCACCGGCTTGCTCACATCGAACGAGTGCCGCAGCGCCTTCACCCCATCCGGAATCCACGGATGTCCCAGCGGCTGATTGTCTGGCCCCGGCGTTTGGGTCCACTGCACCGCCGCCTTCCATCCCGCGTCGTCGAACTCCTTCCGCTGCCATCCTTCCGGCGCATGGCCTACCACGTCAAGTTTCGCCGTCTTCCATCCCGACTCGCTCGCGAACGTGGCCGTGGTTCCATCCGTGTACTCCACCGCCAGCGTCGCAATCATCGGCGGCGCATCCGGGTCGCCGCCGCCGTAGCGCACCGTCTGCACGGCCACCAGATTGCTGCCAGGCGCCAGCTTCCCCGTCACATCCGCCCGCACAAACTTCTTCCAAGGCATCTGCTTCCACGCTGGAAACGGCGCGGCCTCCATCACCTGCGCCCCATTCACCCACGCAGCCACCGTGTCCTGCCCTGTCGCAAAGAGCGTCGCTTGACGCACCGGCTTGCCGAGCTTCACTGTGGTTCGATAGGCAAAGTGCTGCTCGCCGCCCTGCGCTACAACCAGTGGTGTGGCGTTTGGATTGGCGATCCACTTCGCCGGCGCATTCCGCACCGCGGCTTCCTCCGCCGTCTCGTATCCAATCCACGCGGCCTTCCACGCATCCTGCGTCATGAGGCCCGTCTCCCACCAGCCGGCTTCGCTCTCCGCGTAGGGCCGCTCTGAGGTCTCCCACACTCCCCACACGCGTACGCGCCAGAAGTACCGCGTGAAAGGCGCCAGCGCCGGCCCCGCATAGCGAACATTCAACGACTGGCCGGAATTGATGCGCCCACTGTCCCACACGTCCGCGCTGCCCTCATGCAACAGTTCGAGTCGCGACGCAACGATCACCTTGTACGCAGTCTGGTACGCGCCGCGGGATTTGTCGCGCAACTGCCACGAAAACCGCGGAGCCGGATCGTCGATGCCCAGCGGCATCTTCAAGTCGTCCACGCGCAACTCCACCGGCCCGGAAAGGCGCGGTGCATCCGCATGCAGACGTAACGTTGCGACCATCGTGACCGCTCCAGCAACCAAGACCCATCCCCATGCGATCGCGCGCTTCGCGTGAACGTTCATCGCTTCCCTCACCTTCATCCATGAAACCTGTCCATTGTGCCGCTTGAGTGCTGCTTTTGGAAAGCCTTCGCGTCCCGCTACACTTGCACCATGGCACTTCGCCTCTATGCCGCCACCACCAGCCAGGGAAAGCTGCGCGACTTCCGTACTGCCGCAGAGGCGCATTCGCTCGCCATCGAGTCGCTTCCCGCTCTCACCACCATCCCCGCGCCGAAAGAAGACGGCGCCACCTTCACCGCCAACGCCACGCTCAAGGCTGTCTACTACTCCCGCTTCGCGCCCGGCGAACTGGTGCTGGCCGACGACTCCGGCCTCGAAGTGGACGCGCTNNCCCGACGCCAACGACAACACCGATGTGTGGAACAACATGGTGCTGCTGCAGACGCTGGCCGGCGTTCCGGCGGACAAGCGTACGGCCCGCTACCGCTGCGTGCTGGTTGCGGCCCGCGATGGCCTGCCCGTGCACACCGCCGAGGGTACGGTGGAGGGCATGATCCTGGAAGCGCCGCGCGGGACGGGAGGATTTGGTTACGACCCGCTGTTCTACCTGCTCGAACTCGACCGCACCATGGCTGAAATCGATCTGGAGACCAAGCTATCCCTCAGTCATCGCGGCCGCGCGTTCCGCGCGCTGCTGTCCATGTTGCGTGTCTGAATCGATTGAAATGGTTCGCCAAACCACAAAACCCCACGACGTGGGTTGACGACCATAACGTGCGTTTCCAATAATGCATTGGTAATCAGGATCACATCCGCGTCCCTCAATCCGAGACGCACCACTCCGTAACCGTGAATTGCAGCTTCTAGGAGCCACCCTTACATGGCCACTGCTCAACATCCTGCCGCGCACAAGCTTCGCCGCGGCGTCCAGCCGCTCCGCGCAGGCCAGGGAACGTCCTTCGTCTGGCGCAAGCTGCATTCGCTTCTGGGCGTCATCCCCATCGGAGCCTTCCTGCTTGAGCACCTGCTCTCCAACTTCGAGGCGCTCAAAGGGCCAGCCGCTTACGGCGCGCAGGTCAAGTTCCTCAACTCCCTGCCGCTGGTGCGCGTGCTGGAGTGGACCTTCATCTTTCTCCCAATCCTCTATCACGGCATTTACGGCGTCTGGATCTGGCTGCGCGGCAAGTCTAACGTCGTCTACTACCCATGGGCTGGCAATTGGATGTACACCGCCCAGCGCTATACGGGCCTTGTGGCGATCCTGTATATCGGACAGCACGTCATCCGACAGCGCTTCATGGGCGTTCAGCTTCCCGAGCATCCAATGGCCGCCTTCGCCAAGGTGCAGCAGGAACTGGCGAATCCCTGGATGCTGGCGGTTTACATCATTGCCATGATCGCCATCTGCTGGCACTTCTCTTACGGCATCTGGCTGTTCGCCGCCAAGTGGGGCATCACCCCTGGTAAAACCGCACGCAAGCGCTTCGGCTACGCCTGCACCGCCCTCGGGATCATCCTTGCCATCATGGGCTTGGCCAGCATCTGGGCCTTCGTCGGTCCCAGATATCCCAATACTCCAGAAAACCTGCCAGTCTCCTATCTGGCTGCACCGGCCAATCCCGGCGGCATTTCCATCTGAAGCGCTCTTGGCTTCCCTCATTTGACCGGAAGCCCGAAACTGGTCCGTGATCTCTGATCTCTGACCCCTGATCTCTCAAGAGGATCGACAAATGGCAGCACCAAGAATCATCGTGGTTGGCGGAGGCCTGGCTGGACTCGCGGCGGTTATCAAGATCGCCGAGGCCGGCGGCACCGTGGACCTGTTCTCGATCGTCCCGGTCAAGCGGTCCCATTCAGTCTGCGCGCAGGGTGGCATCAACGCCGCCAAGAACCTTAAAGGCGAAGGCGACACCACTGACAAGCACTTCGACGACACCATCTACGGCGGCGACTTTCTGGCCAACCAGACGCCGGTGAAGGCCATGTGCGAAGCCGCACCCGCTATCATCGATCTGCTTGACCGCATGGGCGTGCCCTTTAACCGCACCCCCGAGGGCCTGCTCGACTTCCGGCGTTTCGGCGGCACACTCTATAACCGCACCGCCTTTGCCGGCGCCACNNCCACCACCGGCCAGCAGTTGCTCTATGCGCTTGACGAACAGGTCCGCCGCCACGAGTCCGACGGCAAGGTCACCAAGTACGAGGGATGGGAATTCCTCTCCGCCGTGCTCGACTCAAAGGGCGTAGCGCGCGGCATCACCGCGATGGACCTGCGCACCATGGAGCTTCGCTCCTTCCCCGCCGACGCCATCATCCTGGCCACCGGCGGCATCGGCGCCATCTTCGGCAAGAGCACCAACTCCGTCGTCTGCACTGGCTCTGCCCAGTCGGCCATCTTCCAGCAGGGCGCTTACTACTCCAACGGCGAATTCATCCAGGTCCACCCAACCTGCATTCCCGGCGAAGACAAGCTCCGCCTCATGTCCGAGTCGGCCCGCGGCGAAGGCGGTCGCGTCTGGGTACCGCGCACGGTGGGCGAAAAGCGCCCCATCAAGCAGATTCCCGAGTCCGATCGCTGGTACTTCCTCGAAGAGTGGTACCCGAAGTACGGCAATCTCGTCCCTCGCGACGTGGCCACCCGCGCCATTCACAAGGTGGTCTACGAGTACGGCCTCGGCCTCGACGGCCAGCCGATGGTCTATTTGGACCTGACCCACATCGACCGCGCCACGCTCAACCGCAAGCTCGAAGGCATCCTCGAAATCTACGAGAAGTTTGTGGGCGACGATCCGCGCGACGTGCCCATGAAGATCTTCCCCGGCGTGCACTACACCATGGGCGGCATGTGGGTGGACTTCAACCAGATGACCAACATTCCCGGCATTTTTGCGGCCGGTGAATGCGAATACCAGTACCACGGCGCCAATCGCCTGGGTGCAAACTCGCTGCTCAGTTGCATCTATGGCGGATTCCAGTCAGGGCCTAACGCGCTGAGCTACGCAAAGAATATCGTGGCCATGGAGGGCGATGGCGGCCACGCAGCCGAACTCACCCGCCAGGCTGCGATCAATAGCAAGCTGATGAACAACGAAGGCACTGAGAACCCCTTCAAGCTGTGGCGCGAACTCGGCCAGACCATGACGGAACACGTCACGGTCATCCGCTACAACAAGGGCATCAAGCAGGCCGATCAGAAAATCGTCGAACTGCTCGATCGCTACAAGAAGGTGAACCTCAGCGACAAGAGTCAGTGGGCCAACACCAGCTTCGCGTTTGCCCGCCAGTTGAAAAACATGCTCGAGCTGTCGCGCGTTGTCGCCCAGGGCGCGTTGCTGCGCGATGAGTCGCGCGGCGCGCACTACAAGCCGGACTTCCCCGAGCGCAACGATGAGCAGTTCCTCAAGACCACCAAGGTGAGCTTCACCGGCGACGTTGCCGGCCCCCGCTTTGAGTACGAAGAAGTCGATACGCAGTTCATCAAGCCGCGCCCGCGCCGCTACGACGCAACGAAATAACCAAGGGAGACTGACGAATGGCAACCAAGACCGTAATACTCGAAATCAAACGCCAGGCCAGCCCCGACGACCCCGCGGTGTGGGAGAAGTTCGAACTTGAATGGCGTCCCGGCATGAACGTCATTTCCGCCATGATGGAGATCGCCGCGAACCCCGTCACCGCGGACGGCCGCCCCACCACGCCCATCACCTACGACTCCAATTGTCTCGAGGAGATCTGCGGCTCCTGCGCCATGAGAATTAACGGCAAAGCCCGCATGGCCTGCTCCGCGCTGGTCGACAATCTTGAACAGCCCATCCGCGTCGAGCCTCTCTCCAAGTTCCCGCTGGTCCGCGATCTCCAGGTTGACCGCTCCGTGCTATTCGACAACCTGATGGCCGTCAAGGCCTGGGTTCCGGTCGATGGCACCTACGATCTCGGCTCCGGCCCGCGCGTCTTTCCGCAGCAGCAGGAGGCGAATTACCCGCTCTCCAACTGCATCAGTTGCTGCTGCTGCATGGAAGTCTGCCCCCAGTTCAACGACGCCACGGGCTTTGTGGGCGCGGCCACCATCGCGCAGGTCAAGCTGTTCAACAACCATCCGACTGGGAAGGTGTTCAAGGAAGAACGCCTGCGCGCCCTGGCCGGCGACGGCGGCATCCAGGAGTGCGGCTACGCGCAAAACTGCGTCGAAGCCTGCCCCAAGGGAATCCCGCTCACCGACGCCATCTCCGACGTCAGCCGCGACGTGCTGATCCAGAAAGCGAAAGACTTCCTGCGCAGCT
>PLXP01000092.1 GCA_003151435.1 Acidobacteriaceae bacterium | reverse complement strand
CAGGCGGATTTCACCAAGACCACGTATCCTAATCACGTCACGGGTAACTTTCCCACCACATGCGCAACCTGCCATAGCACGTCGTCCTGGACGGGTGCCAGCTTTGATCACAGCAAGACTTCGTTCCCGCTGACCGGCGCACATGCGTCCGTGCCTTGCGCGCAATGCCACACCAACAACAACTACACAACCCTGCCCACAGCTTGCTACGGGTGCCATCAAAAGGACTTCACAGGGACTACGAATCCGAATCACGTTTCATCCGGCTTCCCCACCGATTGCACGCTCTGCCACTCCACCAGCAACTGGACTTCGTCGACGTTCAATCACGCCTCCGTGTTCCCGCTGACTGGTCTCCACGCTACGATCGCGTGCGCAACTTGCCACACCAACAACAACTACACAACACTGGCAACTGATTGCTACTCCTGCCACAAGGCCGATTACAACGGCACCAATAACCCCAGTCACGTCGCGGCGGGCTTCCCCACCACGTGCGCCACATGCCATTCCACGACCGATTGGACGGGCGCCACCTTCAATCACAACACCACGGCCTTCCCGCTGACCGGGTTCCACACCACGGTGGCGTGCGCAGCTTGCCACACGAACAACAACTACACAACGCTGCCCACGACCTGCTACGGCTGCCATCAAAAGGACTTCACGGGGACTACGAATCCGAATCACGTTTCATCAGGCTTCCCGACGGATTGCACGATCTGCCACTCGACCAGTAACTGGACCACGTCGACGTTCAATCACTCGGCAGTGTTCCCGCTGACCGGCTTCCACGCTACTGTGGCGTGCGCAAGTTGCCATACGAACAACAACTACACAACAGTGCCGACGGATTGTTATTCCTGCCACAAGGCCGATTACAACGGGACCACGAACCCCAATCACATCGCGGTGGGCTTCCCCACCACGTGCGCCACATGCCATTCCACAACGGATTGGACGGGCGCCACCTTCAATCACAACACCACGGCCTTCCCGTTGACGGGCGCCCACACCTCTGTGGCTTGCACGCAATGCCACACCAACAACAACTACACAACGCTGCCCACGACCTGCTACGGCTGCCATCAGGCGAATTTCACCAGCACCACGAATCCCAACCACGTTTCATCGGGTTTCCCGACGGATTGCACTCTCTGCCACTCGACCAGTAACTGGACCACGTCGACGTTCAATCACTCGTCGGTGTTCCCGCTGACCGGCGCACACGCTACGGTCGCGTGCGCAACTTGCCACACAAACAACAACTACACGACGCTGCCCACGAATTGCTACGGCTGCCATCAAAAGGACTTCACCGGAACCACGAATCCAAGTCACGTAGCCGCAGCCTTCCCCACCACTTGTGACACCTGCCACACCACCTCCAACTGGACAACGGTCACGTTCAATCATGCAACGTATGCCAACTATCCGCTGACAGGGGCGCACGCAACGCTGACCTGCGTGCAGTGCCACACGAACAACAACTACACAGCAACGCCCACGGCATGCTACTCCTGCCACCAAGCCGACTTCACGGGGACAACAAACCCCAATCACGTGTCCTCCGGCTTCCCGACGGACTGCTCGATCTGCCACTCGACCACCAACTGGACTTCGTCTACGTTCAATCACAACACCACGGCCTTCCCACTCACCGGCGCTCACACCACTGTTGCCTGCGCTCTGTGCCACGTCAGCGGCAACTACACAACAGTGCCGACCGATTGCTATTCGTGCCACAAAACCGATTACAACGGCACTACGGACCCCGCGCACGCCGCAGCGGGATTCCCCACAACATGCGCCACTTGTCACACCACAACGGCGTGGACCGGAGCCACATTCAATCACAACAACACGCCGTTCCCGTTGACCGGCGCGCATGTGACCGTGAGTTGCGTCAAGTGCCACATCAATAATGTTTTTGCGGGAACACCGACGGATTGCTACTCTTGCCATCAGGCGGATTTTACCGGGACAACAAATCCGAATCACGCTTCGGCCGGGTGGCCCACCACCTGCACCACCTGCCATACAACCACTGCATGGCTGCCTGCCAACTTGCCTTCCACCTATCACACGTTCTTTCCACTCAACCATGGCAATGCCAATGGGGTCTGCTCCACGTGCCACACCAACTCCTCCAACTACTCCGTGTTCACCTGCACCGGGTGCCATACTCAGGCGCAGACTGATCCTCATCACAACGGAGTGTCGGGTTATGTTTACAACAGTGTCAACTGCTACGCATGTCACAAAAACGGTGGAGGAGGATAAGTGCAATTACGGCAGATTATATTGATAGAGTTCTTACTCGCTGGCGCGACTGCCTTTGCCGCCCAACAACCTGCGCAGCCGCCTACTGAAGCGCAACAGGTTGAAGCGGCACCGGTGAAGTCGGACTTCCATGTCCGTTACGTCAACGGGACGAATGTATATATTGATGGAGGCCGCAGCGCGGGCCTGGCGGAAGGCACAAAACTGGTAGTCAAACAGGATCCGGCGAAGCCAGCGAACGACGTGTCGAATGCTGCAATCGAACCCGGCATTATCGCGAAGCTGACGGTCATCTCGGTCGCTTCGACGTCGGCGGTGTGCGAGATCGACTCCAAGGCGAGGGAGCTTGTTGCCGACGACATGGTCTCGCTGCCGGACACAGAGGTTGAGAAGCTTATCGAAAAGAACACGCTCGGAAATACGCGCAAGTACCCGATGGTAGTCAGCTTTAGCGAAGGCGATCCACTCGACGAAGAGGTCCGCAATGCGATCCCGCGTCCGCCGCTGCCCGAAGTGAATGAGATGCGGGGCCGAATCGGACTCAACATGAGCACCATCAACCAACTCGGCCAGAGCGGCGGCAGTTCCAGTATGTATGGAATGGTCTTCCGCGCCGATTTCACCCGGATGTTCGGTACTCACTGGAATCTTAACGGCTATTGGCGCGGAGAACTGCAAAAGTCCTCCAGCCAATCTCAGCAGACTTTGCAAGATCTCATGAATCGCACGTACCTGATGAGTCTGACTTACGTCAATCCAGACTCAAATTGGACTGCCGGCATCGGGCGCCTTTACCTTCCGTGGGCCAGCAGCCTCGAAACCATCGACGGCGGATACGTGGCACGACAGCTCTCTCCGCGAACCGTTGTCGGCGTATTTGCGGGATCAACTCCCGACCCAAGCTCGTGGAGCTACAATCCGCAGCAGAGAATTGGCGGCGGCTTCTTCAATGCACATGGCGGAAGCTATGATGCGTTTCATTACTCAACCACTGCAGGCGCAGGCGTGGCTCTTCTGCAATGGACCGTCAACAAACCGTTTGTGTTTACCGAAAACTCATTTTCGTACAAGCGGTATTTCTCTTTGTTCGAGTCGATGCAGGTTGACCACCCCACTGCGAATCCTTCCGCGCCCGCGGTGAGTACAGGGATAGGCCAGAGTCTTGCTTCGCTTCGGGTCCAGGTTCATCCCCGGGTTGTTCTCGAGCTGACTGACACCTACCTTCGCGATGTCCCGACTTACAACGCGAACCTGGTCGGGACCGGGCTCCTGGATAAGTACTTATTTCAGGGAGTCAGTGGAGGGGCGCGCGTGGAATTCCCGCTGCATTTCGCCGGCTACTTCAGCTTGGGGCAAAGCAGCAGTTCAGGCGACAAGAAAAGCTCTTTGAATGATCTTTTCGGCGTGACGATGTCTAACATATGGAGGACCGGTATTCAGGCTGATGTGCGCTACTCGAAGTTCGACAGCGCCTTTGCCTCAGGAACCTACCGCAACCTTACCGTGTCCAGAGATATCGGGGAGCGCTTCCGCGTTAATCTTCAGGGCGGAAGTTACATCTACAACTCGTCTCTTGCAGCAAACAGCAACTCCTATTTCGTCAACCTCCTCGCGGATACCAATCTTGGTGCGCGATACTTTGTTGAGAACGCCTTTACGACACAGCGAGGCGGAACGATGAACTATAACCAATGGACGACTACTTTTGGATACCGGTTCGACAACCGGTCAAAACTAAGGAGAGCGGCGAATGCCACGCATCCATAAATTATGCAGTCTTATAGCGGGTGTTTTGCTGGTGCTTCCGGCGGCCATTGCGGCAAGCCAGCCCGCGCGCTCGATCGATCCCGTCGAATCGGCACAGAGGCAGATTACCGGATATCTTTCCAATCTCGCTGACCTTCACTGCACAGAGCTCGTTACGCAGGAGAAGCTTGCTCCCAATGGTCATGTAGTGGCGTCTGAACGCGACAAATATGACTATCTCATCATGATGAACGGAAGCGGAGATGACTTCCAATTGAACGAGACACGTCTGGAATCCTCTCCAGGNNGGCACCGAAGAAATGGTCGATGGCAAACCGGCTATTCCGGTTCACTTCACACATATTCCGGGACGCCGCACCCCAGCCGCTCTCGCGCTGCGCGGCCGCGAGTACCCGCTTGAGTTACAAGGAACGGCGTGGCTCGACAAACAGTCTGGAGAAGTGGTGAAGATAGAGGCCGGTCTGAATCGAGACATGAGCGATGTGGGCCTGAGCTCGTTGAATGTTCACGTCGAGTACAAGCCGGCGAATATAGGTAAGGCGGTATCAACGATCAACTTGCCGGCATTGGCCGTCGTTGATGTCACGACCCCCCGTCAGCACTGGCGCAACACCCACGCCTTTGACAGCTATAAGAGTTTCTCCACCGATGCTGTTCAGGATCCGAAGGTGAAGGTCCGCGCCGAAAATGCCGTGCCGGACAAAAACGATACGGCGGCTGCGATTAGATCAGACTCCAAGGAGAAGCCCTGACCATGTCGACTCTTCAAACCCCTGTCCCTGTCAAGGCTGCTGTGCGCAAGAACAAGAAAGGGGAACTGGGCCATCATGTCCGCGTTGGGATTGCCGCTGCTGCGGCGATCCTGCTGGTAGTGGCGATCGGCCTTTATGGGGCAAGCTATTACATGCTGCCTCTGAGCCAGCGGCCATATTCAGACAAGCACGAGCTGCTGAAGCCCAGTGGGAGCATCGGGATCAAACTCGGCGTCCTGGGCACGGTTTTGTTTTTCATCATCTTTCTATATGCGTTGCGCAAGGTCATCCCCTGGCTCGGACGTTTCGGTACGGCCAGGCACTGGATGGATTTTCATGTTATCGCCGGCATCACCGCGCCCGTCATTATTGCCTATCATGCGTCGTTCAAGTTTCAAGGTATTGCTGGGTTCGCGTTTTGGATCATGGTAGCCGTCGCGCTCAGCGGTGTAGTTGGACGCTATCTCTACTCGAAGATACCGCGCTCGTTGAATGCTGCCGAACTCTCCCTGAATGAGCTGCAACTCAGCGAAAAAGAACTCTCCGAGGCTCTGCTGGGACAGTCGATCTATTCAATACACCAACTCAATCGGATTCTGGACGTTCCGTCCGCAGCCCACATCCGGCGCATCGGGCCGCTGCTTGCTATCGGCGAAATGATCGCATGTGACGTGCGGCTTCCATTTCAGGTGGCGGGGTTGCGCCGCACATCGGCCGGCTTTGGCCGTAAACTGCTCTCCGCCGGAGGACTGCTGCCAAGCGGAAATCGGGAGGTTGAGCACGTGGTCCGCCTGGTTCGACAGAAAGCGTCGCTTTCCAAGCGGGTCGTCTTCCTCGATCAAACCCAACGCGTTTTTCATTTATGGCATGTGATTCATCGCCCATTCAGCTATGCATTCGCGGTGCTTGCCGTATTGCACATCGTCGTAGTGATGGGTCTTGGGTTCATGAGCCTGGGGTCGCAATAACGAATGGACAATCTTCTTACCTGGCTGATTGTGGGGGCCGTTCTTGGATTCTTCTTTCTGCGCCACTGGCGGGCTCACAAGCGCGGAGAGGCTTTGGCCCGAGCGGCGGCGGAACGAGGGCCGATGTTCTCCGATGGGCCCAAGGCACAGCATCCGAGAATCAACTCGGACTCGTGTATCGGCTGCGGGGCCTGCGTCACAGTCTGCCCTGAGGGCGACGTGCTGGCCCTGGTAGGCGGCAAGGCCACCATCATCAACGGCCACAAATGCATTGGCCACAGCCTCTGTGCGGAGGAGTGTCCGGTGGGCGCCATCACCATGGTCATGGCCAAACCCAGTTCCGGCGCCGACTCTCCGGTGATCAGCGAAGATCATGAAACCAGTATTGAAAACCTGTTCATCGCGGGAGAACTTGGCGGCCTTGCGTTGATCAAGAACGCGGTCAACCAGGGTAGAGACAGCATGGATGTTATCGCCCGGCGTATCGGAGAGTTGGGCACGACTCCCGCTGAAACCAATGTATTGGATGTGGTGATTGTGGGCGCCGGACCCGCCGGGATAAGTGCATCGCTCCGCGCCTCGGAGCATGGTCTAAAAGCACTTACGCTGGAGCGTGAAACTGTCGGCGGCACGGTCTCGAAGTATCCGCGCCAGAAGCTGGTGATGACCAGTCCCGTGGAGTTTCCCTTGCATGGGCGGTTTAGCAAGACCTCGCTTTCCAAGGAGGACTTACTGGCATTCTGGGAAAAGATCATGCAACGAACCGATCTGAACATCCACACAGGTGAGGTCGTAGACACGGTCAAGAAGGAGATGGATGGATTCTTTCGTGTGCGGACTGCACGAGACGAGTACCGGTCTCGCGCTGTCGTGCTGGCCCTGGGGCGCGCAGGCACCCCGCGCAAACTGGGCGTCAAGGGCGAAGAACTTTCTCATGTGCTTTACCGCCTCATCGAGGCGGACCATTACACAAACAACAACATTCTTGTAGTTGGCGGTGGAGACAGCGCGGTCGAGGCCGCCATGGGGCTCGCGCATCAGCCAGGGAACAAGGTGACCCTCTCCTATCGCAAGGGCGAGTTCAGCCGTCTGAAAGACCGCAACACAAAGCGTATTGAAGAGCAGATGCGTTCGGGGGCGGTCGAGGTGCTCTTCAACTCCGTGCCCACAGAGTTCCGCGTCGGCAGTTTGTCGATTGAGGTCGGCGGTCAAATTCGCGAGCTGCCCAACGATTTTGTTTGGATTTTTGCGGGCGGAATTCCGCCTTCCGACTTCCTCAAGGCTGCTGGCATTGCCTTCGGTTCCGACGGTTCGGCCGACCATCGCGAAGCGCATGGAACTTCATCCTAAGACACCACTTCCGTTTGGGCTTTCCTTCAGCGTCATTGCAGTGAATGAATTCATTCACTGCGGTGTGCGATCGAAGGAACTGCCTTTTTGCTCTTACTGAATCAGACTAAGATGTCGCAACAGGAGTATTTTGTGATGATGAGATCGACACGGATATCCTCTGTCCCTTTTGTCTTGGCCCTGCTTTTGACGGGCGCATTGGCCCAGGCAGCCACCTATACCGGCACAGTCACCAACAAGACCAACGGCAAGCCCTCGGCTGGTGACTCGGTTGTGCTGGTCGACGTTCAGGCCGGCATGTCAGAAGCTGCCACCGCTACCACCGATGCCCGCGGTCACTATTCTCTTCAGTCGCCGGGTATGGGCTCTTATCTGATTCGGGTCAACCATCAGGGCGGAACCTACTTCATTGGGGCACCGCAAGGCGGCGCACCGGGAGACGTCACAGTTTACGACGTCGCTGCGAAAGTGGATGGCATCGGTATCGACGCCGACATGCTGCTTGTCGAAGCCGCGGGTGGCACCCTGCGCGTGCAGGAACGCTACCTAGTGCGTAACACGAGCTTGCCTCCACGGGCCCAGTTCAGCAGCAACACATTCGAGATCGTGATTCCTGAAGACGCAATCCTCGATGGGGCGTCGGCAACGCGGCCCGGAGGCATGGCCACCAATATCCGTCCGGTCCCGCTGGGAAAAAAGGGACACTACACTTTCAACATTCCCATCCAGCCCAACAACGGTGAAAAGGAGACTCTGTTCGAGGTACAGTATCACATCACGCACAGCGGCAAGTACACGTTCACGCCACAACTGCAAATGCCCGCCGATAACCTGGTGGTCTATGTTCCCAAGGGCATCACTTTTGCCGCCGCTCAAGGATCGGCCTTTCAGCCCGCACAAGAAGATCCAAGGGTACAGACCTTTGTCTCCAAGAACATTCACCCTGGTCAGGCTGTCGGCTTCACCATCTCAGGCGAGGGACAAATGCCGCGCGAGGCACAGGGCGGCGCGATGGGCCAGCAAGCGAGCGGTGGGATGGGGGATGGCGGGGACACCAGCAGTCCCGGCAACAGGCCAGGCGGCGGCATCGGCAACCCCATCGGCACTCCCGATCCGCTCACCAAATATAAATGGTGGATTCTCGGCGGCCTGACTCTGCTGCTTGCGGCGGGCGCGGTGTTCCTGCTGCGCAACCGGGGCGGAGTAGCGACTGGCGTCCCCATTCCAGTGCACGATGCGGACTTCGAAGCCAGGCCCCTGCCTGCGTATGTGCCTCCAGCCGCACCCGCGGCCACCCGCGCTGCGGCGCCCGCCGTTGGCAACGCGGCGCTGCTGGCAAGCCTGAAGGACGAGTTGTTTGCCATCGAGAGCGAAAAGCTGAGCGGCACTCTCTCCGCGAGCGAGTACGCCGAGGTCAAGGCAGGACTGGAAGCGCTTCTCAAAAGGGCACTGAAGAGCAAGTAGAGAGCCAACGGTTCTATGTAGACGCGGCCGGCAAGGCCCTTCGTTGCAGCCTCACAGAGTCATTCGCCTCGCAACACCCAGCGCGATTCGTTCAGTGAATCGGATGAATCGCGCCACCCATCGTCAACGTTTCTCCGCGACATTTCCGGTGACCGAGATCCCTCGCTTGACTCGGAACCGGGCAGGTGAGGAACGGCCAGAAGCTGCCTTGGCTTTTCGGATATTACTCGCCGATCAGTTCCTGGCACATCTTCGCCAGCAAGCATTCGCGATCCTCGCGGCAATGCTCTATCCATCCAAAGCAAGCACTCAGTCGTGACGGCGCAGTCATTTTTGCGTCATGTTTTCCATCTGAACTTGTGCTTAAGCAAAATGAGTGCCACCCGATCCGCTCAATACTTGGCGTGCATGAAGATGTCGGGCAACGTGCACTGCCAATTGCAGGAAGATGCTGCAGGCGGATCGGAGGAGAGCGCATGTCGATCAAAATCGTGAGCACTTTCGTGCTAGCGGTCATGGGGGTTGCGGCACTGCCTGCAACTGCACAATCATTCAGGGTCCAGTGTCCAACCAGTACCATCACCCACCCAAGTTCGTTGAATAACAACAACGTCGAGCCCGCTTATACGGGTATCACAACGCAGGCGCTGGGCGCCAATGGATACCTGGTGCCGACAGCCAACGTGAACGGAGCCATCAAGTGCCAGCAGATTTCTGGCGGCGATGGCTATTCGACGATGGCGAACGGTACGCAGACGTTCATGTTCTCGTTCGGGCCGCTATCCGGACTGGCTGATATTGCCCATGGACTGCCCGGCACCGAACCCCCGACCTTGTTCAACAGCACGCCGCTTGCGACGCTGATGCCCGGTGATCCAGCCATGGCCGACAGCGCGGTACCTGCGCAGCCGTTGGTTACGTCTCTTGGCAGCTTTACCTATAACGGCGCCGTTGGCCTGGCGCCGGACGCGGACTGCCTCGCTGATCCAACCTGCGCATCGACAATCCCGGCGAGCGGCCTCGATGGGCATGTGGATCCGCGGCAAATCATGGACATCGGCGTGATGAACGGAAACATTCCGGCGCCCTTGATGGCAATCGATGAGGACGACGAGTTCTTCCTCACCCTGAGCAACGTGGGCATGATCATGCGGCCGGACTTGTTCGAGCAGCACACGGTGCACTTCCATGGTTATCCCAACGCCTCCGCCGTCTACGACGGCGTGCCCGACGCTTCGGTGGCCATCAACATCGGCGGCAGCTTTACCTATTACTACCTGGCGCCGGATGCGGGCACTTACTTCTGGCATTGTCACATCACTCCGCCAGAACACTTGCAGATGGGCATGGTCGGGCAGATCTATGTGCGTCCGCGCCAGAACCGCGTTGCTGCGGGCGGCAACCTCTATACGGCGCTCCAGTTACAGCAGACGGATCTGCGCACGGCGTGCAACACGGCGACCGACATTCTGTGCAGCAATCCTTTGCCTCTTGCCAACACCACCGCAACGCATCTGAACAACATTCTCCCTGCAACGCTACCAACCTACCATTCAGGCCAACCCGTGTATCCAGGCGCAGTACCGGGACCGACCCTGTACGCCTATAACGACGGCGATGGCTCGACAGCATACGACGTCGAATATCCTATCCAGATCCACGGCTTCGATCCCAACTTCCACTTTGTCGGCATGACCTTCAATCCGGAAGCGTTTGTGGACATGAAGGACAAGTTCTTCCTCCTGAACGGTCGCAGCTATCCCGATACAGTGACGCCTGGTCCGCTGGCCACTGAGACTTCCGATGGCAGGATGCACTTCTCGCAGCCGCTGTCTTCCATCATCAACATCCCCGCGGGCGGCAAGGCGTTGCTTCGCATCTCCGACCTGGACGTGACGGAGTATCAAACGCTGGCATCGCTAGGCGTTCCGATGCATGTGGTCGGCTACAACGCGAAACTGCTGCGCGATCAATCCGGCAACAACCTTGACTACTACACCAACTCCATCACGCTTGCCGGTGGCGAATCGCTTGACGTGATTCTCGATGCCAGCAACCAGACGCTGTACCCCTCAGGCAGCGTGTTCTATCTCTTCACACCGCAGCTCGACCACCTCTCGAACGACCAGGAGAACTTTGGCGGGCTGATGACAGAAGTGCACATCAACTAGGAGAGCAACGATGAAGCCGATGAATTTGAAAAACGCCTTCTTCAGGACAACACTGCTTGTGGCCGTCATGGCCGCAGTGGCGTCCCTCGCGGCAACGGCTCACGCTGCTGCTCCGGGCATCAGTGGCGGGACAGGAACTCCCGTCTTTAACCTTACGGCGCAACCCGCATACCTCAACCAACCGGACGGCTCGTCCGTTTACTCATGGGGGTACGGCTGCCAGCGCACTTGGTCGCCGACGTTCTTACCTGCAACCATCGCTAGCCCTTCATCTGGCTGTCCTCTGATGCAGGTTCCAGGCCCGACGATGATTGTGACCGAAGGCGATGTCGTAACCGTAAACCTCTCGAATGGCCTTCCCACTGCTGCCGGCAACACTTCGATTCTGTTTCCTGGTTTTACGGTACAGGCAACAGGCGGAGTCCAGGGACTACTCGCGCAGGAGGCAGCGCCTGCCGGAACTGTGACCTATACGTTCACGGCTTCATCGCCCGGAACGCACTCGTATTACAGCGGCACGCAAGGCGATCTGCAGATCGAAATGGGTTTGTATGGCGCAGTGCTTGTGCTTCCGAAATCGAACGACCACAACATCGGCAGCTGCACTCCGCTGGGACAGATTCCCGCGCATTACGCGCCGGAAGCAGACTTCCGGCTGGCGCCTGCTGCGTACAATCACGCGAAGGCTTGCTACGACAGGGAATACCTCTTCCAGTTCGCCGAGATGGATGGCAACATTCACAACAAGGCGTTACAGCAGGTCTCCGATCCGGTAAGGGTTGCCGCTTGCGCGACCGGGGCTTCGACACCCGGCTGCAGTCTTGAGGTGCCCACGGAGCCCTACCATCCCAACTTCTTCATGATCAACGGACGCTCGATGCCCGATGACATGGACGCCAACTATGAGGTTGAGTACCCGCACCAACCCTACAACGGCAATCCCCATTTGCATCCCGGCGAACAGGTCCTGTTGCGCATTATCGGCCAGGGACGGTGGCAGCATCCATTCCACGAGCACGCCAACCATGTCCGCATCCTGGGCCGTGACGGGAACCTGATTCTGAGCCAGTCCAATGCAGGCGATCTTGCCGGTCCGGCTCTCTTCACTACGACGACGACCCCCGGGCAAACGATGGACGGGATCTTCTACTTCACGGGGCGCGGCCTGAATTGGGATATGTATGGCCACAACCCCAAATCCTCAGACACGCTGGCGACACTGCCCTGCGACCCGGATCTCAATGGATACAACACACACACAACGGCGCTCAACTATTACGAGTGGTGTGCGGACCACAACAAGCCGCTGGAAGCAAACCCTCTCGGTGACATCGCGGGCGGCGGCCCTATAACGCTGCCCAACCCGAACATCCTGACCAATGGCGCCTGGTATGGCGGCACTCCGTATTTGGGTCCGGACGCGACCACACGTTCCGGCGGACCGGGACTCGATAACATGCAGCCTTCGAACGCGCAGGCCAATCCCGCCAATGAACGTGGATGGGCCTATATGTGGCACTCGCACAACGAGCGCGAGATCACCACGAACAACGTCTTTCCCGGCGGCATGATGATGATGCTTCTTGTCGATTCACGGGAATTCGTCATTGACGAATCCAACTAGTCAGGAGAACAGAAATGCGATCGAATTTTCTTAACACCATTTTGAAGACAGCGGTGCACGGAGCAGCTGTTCTCCTTTTGGGAGCCGGTATGGCCGCAGCCCAGTCGGTTAATCTGACTGCAGGCCCGACCTCCATCTCTATGCCTGATGGTTCCTCAGTGCCCATGTGGGGTTACGCCTGCACGGGTGCAACAGCCCCAGCAACCTGCGCGGCTTCGAACCCCGCAGCCGGAACGGGGTGGTCACCGGTGGTGATCACCGTCCCAACCGGAAGCGGCCTGACCATCAACCTCACCAACAATCTGTCGTTCGCGAACAGCAATAGCGTCCCCACGTCTCTAATGATCGTGGGCCAGGTGGGCGGTGGACTCGGAAAGCTGTCGGAAAGAACCACCACGACGAGCCCGTCCCATTCCGGGCAGGCCGAAGCGACATGGCCTACCGTGGCGCCCGCGCCAGTTGGCCAAGCCTTTACGCCTCCCGCCCAGGGACCGCGCGTGCAGTCCTTCGGGACAGAAGTGCCTGCGGGAGGAATGAAGTCGCTGATTTGGAATGCCCTGCGGCCTGGTACGTACCTGATTGAGTCCGGTACGCACCCGTCCGTTCAGGGCCCCATGGGCTTGTATGGCGTTCTGGTGGTTACGGCCGCACCGACGTCCGCAAGCGGAACAGAAAGCGCACCTGGAACCGCTTATCCCGGCGTGAACTATGACGCCGAGGTTCCGATGGTCCTGAGCGAAATCGACCCTGCCCAGAACACTGCGGTCAGTGCGGCAGTCAATACGCTGAACTTCAGCGAAACCGCGGTATGGTCAGGACAGCCGAATCAATGCGGCAATCCAACTTCCGCGAACTATCAAACCTGCTATCCGCCGGTGGTGAACTATAGTCCGCTCTACTACATGATCAATGGCGTCGCGTTCAACCGCGCAAACTCCTCTGCGTCGCTGTTCACCACTTTCCCGGCGAACACACTGACGACAGGGGGGCAGACACTACTGGTGCGCCTGGTGAATGCCGGCGTGCATATGCACGTTCCTTCGATCGTGGGAACGCAAACGGGCGCTTCAGGGGCCGGTGGCTTCTCGCTGATCGCCGAAGATGGCAATCGTCTGCCTGGGCTTCCCCGTGTGCAGAGCGAAGTATTCATGGCAGCCGGCAAGACGTATGACGTAATGGTCAATGTGCCCGCGTCCGTAGGGTCGGCTCTTGCGGTCTACGATCGCGAATTGAGTCTCTCGGGCAACAAGATCAACCGCGACGCCGGTATGCTGGCGTACGTCGGCGTCAATGGCGCGCTCCTTCCAAGCGCTCCCGCTTTCAACGGCACAAAGGCTAACCCGGATACCTACAGCGCAGTGATTCCAGGCCAGACGCTCACGCTCTCCGATCCGGCCAAGGGCGTTATCGCGAACGACGTGAACGTCAACGGAGTTCAACTCGTCCCCACTCAACTTCCCGCACACGGTACTGTGGTTCTCAACGCGAACGGTACGTTTACCTACACTCCCGATAGCACATGGACTGCGTCAACGGCTTCACCCGGGGACTCTTTCGGCTATTGCGCCAACGGCGGCACAGCCGTGTGCACTACTGTGACCCTCAATGTTGGTTCGGTGGAGGCGGCCGGTGGTATTGCGGTGAATAACATCACCTACACATCCAACGTTGCCACATCCATCAAGATCCCATCGCCGGGCGTACTGTCGGTCGACAAGGATGGGATGGGGCTTCCCCTCACAGTGGCTGCGTCGAGCATCACGTTTCCAACCACCTGGACGCTCAATATTGACAAGAACGGCGGATTCAATGCGTCCGTCCCAGGCCCTGGAACCTACTCCTTCACTTACCAGGCGCAGAACTCGCAGGGTGCTCTAAGCGCGACTGCTGCGACTGTAACCTTGAACTTCCCAACTGGGAGCGGGCTTGCGGTGAAGGTGGTCGACGGACAGGACAAGAGCATTGTTCTTACCGACTACCGTTGGATCATTGAGGAAGACAAGACGTTCTATGTCGACCCCAATTGCACAACGAATCCTCCGCCTGCGGGATGCCCGACGGCGGGAACCATCGTGCCCACTTTCGGCGTCAACTTCCACACCAGCAACATGCCTTACGTGGCGCAAGGATGCACAGGACCTAATTCCTGCGAAGCCGGCCAGACAGTACTGAGCATGCCGGCAGTGTGCGACATCGCCGATGGCGTGTGCAGAACCGATGCTTCGGCCGTCAACGGACAGACTCCTGTCGATCCGAGTCAGGTTCTTCTGGATCCGACAAAGCGCTACTACATCTCCGTGCTGCCGGGCGATGCCGCCGATCCGTTCTACGGAGCGGGAACGGTTGGCCACAGCATGGGCGGCGCTCCGGTTCCACCCGCCTGCCCGCCCTCGGGTCCGTCTGCTGGACCGTGCTCCCCTACGGCTGCCTTCGCCCCTGTAACGGTCCTGGCGGAAGCGGCTCCGTTCGTGCCTGCGAAACTCTCTGTCATGGTCTTCGAGGACGACTTCCCCCTCAACGGCGAGCAGGATGCCGGCGGCGGAGTTGACGTTCTGGCTCCCAATGAACCTGGTTTGGGTGGTTTCAACCTCCAGCTCTGGGATGCCATGGGCGGAAACGGCGATTTCACCGGGCAGATGACATACGACATGTTCAACCAGCCGTTGTCGAACAGCCTGGCGGGAACCATCGATCCTGTCACTGGTTTCAATGCCTGCCCCATCGCGCAGCAGGATTCCGACCCAACGCAAGTTGGAATCACGGGCATGATTGTGACCTGCCCCAAGTACGAGGCAGGCAAGGACACATCGGGAAATCCGATCCTCTCGCCGCTTGCCGGGCAGGCGGTGGTTGCCAACCTGATGCCGGGAAGATTCTCAGTCGTTGCAACGCCGGGTGCCGATCGCATCGCGAAGGGCGAAGAGTGGCTCCAGACCAACACCCTGGACGGCCAGAAGGCTCACGATGCATTCGTGCGCATCGGTGAGCCGTCTTACTTCCAGGAGTTTGGACCAGCCAGCTATCACGATGTGATTGGATTCGCCAACCCAGCAATCATCAATAGCCGCTTGGCGAGCGTTTGCACCGGCCAGGACCCCTTCCTTCCCGGCCAGGGGAACTGCAACAACATCGTCAAGGGCAAGGTCACCAGCGAGCGCCAGAGCCGCACGCCGGATGAGCGACTCTACAGCAGCGGATCATGGGACGCCTACAACTGGACCCAGTGCTACGTCAGCATCGGTGATCCCGATGGCGAGGACTTCTCATTCACGAAGTGCGATGAGAAGGGGAACTTCTCGTTCTCGGGGATTCCGGACGGCACCTGGAGAGTCACGGTCTTTGACAAGTGGAACGACCTGCTTGTGGATGGCCTTTCGACGCCAGTCGCGACGAACGGCAAAACAGTGGACCTGGGCGATCTCGCCATGAACCAGTGGCAGGCCAACGTCTATACCAAAACGTTCATCGACAAGAACAGGACTGGCGTCGCAACGACGGAAGATCCTGGAATCCCGCTGGTCAATGCCACCGTTCGTTACCGCGACGGCAGCATGGCCAACAACCTTGTTACAGACTTCTCTGGAGCTGCCAACTTCAACGAGACCTTCCCACTGTTTAGCTGGTACGTGGTTGAGACAGACACCTCCCGCTACAAGAACACGGGCACTCATACCGTGTACGACGCGGGCGGACCGGCTGATGGCACCACGTCGTGCGGCGACGGAACAGCGTTCCCCAAGTGCGGCACTTCACCCGCCTACAACTACATGGCGAACACGAACGAGCAGAATCCTCTGCCCGCCAACCTTTCCGTTCCGGGTTCGGTCTACTGCGCCAAGGCGGATTGCGGGACCAACTCCATTCTGAACGGGCCGGTCCCCAGCGGCCCAGTCATGTCCACCGGCCGTATTGACAATCCGTGGCTTGGCGGCGTTGAAGCCTGGCAAGGTTTCTCCAGCCAGAACAACTTCATCGAATTCGGCAAGGAACCCTACGTAGCCGGCGAGAACGGCGGCATCAAGGGGCATGTGGTTTATGCCTCCACGCGGCCCTTTGATGATCCGCAAATGGACGTTCAGCTTCAGTGGGAGCCACTGGTGCCGCACGTCACCATTAACCTCTACCAGGAGGGAACCGCCAGCGATGGCGTTACCCCAACCCTCACGCTGGTTGACACCACGCAAACCAGCAGTTGGGATGATTGGGCCCAGGGCTTCCGCGCCGATGGCGTAACTCCAAACATGAACTGCCCCGGTCAATCGACCAACGACCTGTTCTTCTTCTCGATCTATAACCAGCCGAACTACCTCGACGTGTACGACGCCGCACATGGTGGACCCGCGTTGAAGCAACTGCCGTATAACTCGCAGTTCAAGTGCTATGACGGCATGCACAACTGGAACCAGTTACAGCCGGCTCCCTATGACGGCATGTACAAGTTTCCCAGCGTGACCGGCACGGACGCGAACGGAAAGCCGACCACTACCAACTGCAGCATCTGCACGCCGAATACCGCGGTAGACAAGGCAGACCTGTATTACGGTGTGCCGCAGATGCCCGCCGGCAAGTACGTGGTGGAAGTGGTTCCGCCCCCGGGCTTTGAACTGGTGAAGGAAGAGGACAAGAACATCCTGATCGGCGATAACTACATCGCGCCGGCAGTCCAGGAGTTCGGCTTCCTCGGCGACATCTTCATTTTGCCTGACCAAGCGGAAATCGCCGCCTTGTATAACTCAAACAACGCCCAGAACTCGACGGACAGTCTCGGAGCCAATCCGCTTAATGAGATCGTTCCGGGATTCTCGCCTGAACCGCTCTGGCCCTGCGTAGGCGCATCGCGCATTGTGCCGGACTTCATCAGCCTGTATCCGCAAAGCGGGGAAGTGGCGCCGTTCGCTGGTGCTACCCGCAACCTGTGCGACCGCAAAGAAGTCACTCTCAACGATCAGATGGGTGCGATCGCGAAGTTCTACCTCTACACGTCAACTCACATCGCATCCAAGTTCACCGGTATTATCACGGACGACTTCACCTCGGAATTTGACCCGTTCTCGCCGCAGTTCGGTGAGAAGTTCTCGCCACCCGATCTGCCCGTTTCGATCAGGGACTGGACCGGCGCCGAAACGAACCGCGTGTATGCCGACCACTGGGGAGCATACGACGGCATCAGCTACTCCACATGGGAAGTGAACCCGCCGAACCCGACCGGGTATTCGCCCACCATGATGGTGACGTGCATGAACGACAGGGGCGATGGAGCGACAGCGGATCCGTTGTTCAACCCGGCCTATAGCCAGTTCTGCTATGAGCTGCCTTACATGCCAGGACAGACTGGGTACTTCGACACACCCGTTGTGCCTACGTCCGCCTTCTCGGCTGGATACAACCATCCTGACTGCGACTACCCCGATGCCACACCGGCGGTAGCCGAGGTCGACGGTGACAAGGGTAAAGGACCGTGGGCAAGCGCGCCTGGTGTCACCCTGACGATTACGGCGCTGGGAAACACAGCCGTGAACAACTATGGGTACTCGGGGCCCCAGGCTACGACAGCTCCATTCAATCAGAAGACCATCACTCGCCACTACGGATTTGGCTCCAAGTGCACAACGCCGACCGCCGGCAGCGCATTATGCAACACGCTGTCCAGCGTAACCATCGGAGCCGATGCGACGGGCAAGCCGATTCCTGCAACCATCACCGGCTGGTCTGACACGTCAATCACCGCCACCGTACCCAGCGGAGTGCAGCCCTGTGCAGTGCAGCAACAGACGATCTACGGAGCGCCCGTTGCGCCTGCGCTATGCGGACAGCTTGTTATCACCGCGGGCAACGGGAAGCAATCTGTTGATTCCGTAACCGTAACGATTGGCGGCAAGGCGCCAACCTACGTCACAGGCAATACACCGCTCACACAGAACGGCGTGGGAGCAATCCAGTCAGCAATCGACGCGGCCGCTCCTGGCGACCTCATCATGGTTCCCGCCGGCACATACTACGAAATGGTGGTGATGTGGAAGCCGGTCCGGCTGCAAGGTGTCGGCGCTGCTTCGAGCATCATTGACGCGAAGACACAGCCTGCGGGCAAGCTCGATCCCTGGCGCGCGGAAATCCAGTGCTTCTTTGGATTGGCGCCCACAGGTCAGCCTCTTACGGCTGACTCCAGCACCTGCAGCCCAACGAACTACGCGTACTTCCATCCGAATTACAGCCTTCCCGATCCCCAGATTGACCGCCTGCCATTGGAGGGCATTCTCGGGTGGGATACAACGGTCAACGGCAACCTGGCACAGCTCTTGCAGGAACCCACGCTGATGGGCGCCTATGAGGGAGCCGGAATCACGGTTCTGTCAAAGGGTGTCAACGTGCACAAACTTGCTGGTTACTACGGTGGCGGTGCGGAAGCAGCTTTCCCAACCGGCACCACGGTTCTCACCAGCAATGATTGCCTAGTGAGCGGGACCAATCCTTATCCGAGCAACTTCTCGTGCAATCCGTCGAGCATCGATGGCTTGACGATCACGGACGCGTCTCAGGGCGGCGGCGGCATCTTCGCTCATGCCTGGGCGCATAACCTGCAAATCGCCAACAACCGCGTGTACGGCAATATCGGCACACTGTCCGGCGGCATCAACATCGGCCAGGGTGAATCTCCCGACATCTATTCAGCGGGAACCGCAGCCGACTCGGACCCCGGATCATGCCGCAACGTGGCTAACGATCCCACGGGTCTGGAACTGCCGTACTGTTTTGACCTGAATGTGAACGTCCACAACAACTATGTAACGTCGAATACCTCCATCGGCGACGAGCTCTTCTCGGGCACGCCGGCCGGTGCGGGCGGTGTGACATTCTGCACCGGCGCCGACTACTACAAGTTCAACTACAACTGGGTTTGCGGCAACCAGAGCACGGGTGATGGCGGCGGTTTCGCACACCTCGGCTTTATCTGGGACGGAGATATCGAGCACAACTCGTTCCTCTTCAACCAGAGCCTCAACCCCACCATTGCAACCAACGGCGGCGGCGTGATTATTATGGGCGCGGCGCCGGACGGCTTCGCAGCCAACGGCCAGGAATGCGGTGGCACCATTGCCGACGCGGATTGCGCTCCTGGTCTGCCCGACGGCACTGGTCCGGGACTCGTGATCAACGCCAACCTGTTCCAGGGCAACGCGGCAGAAAGCGGCAGCGGCGGCGGCCTTCGCCTCCAGTCTGTCAACGGTACCGAACTGCCCACGTTCCCGGTTGGCACGAAGACGTATAACCTCCACGCCCAGGCTGTTCCTGCCCTACCGGCGCAGACCATTCCGGCATGGAACACCGTCGAGGTAACCAACAACATCATCGTCAACAACGTTGCCGGTTGGGACGGCGCCGGTGTATCCCTCCAGGATGCACTCGCGGTGGACCTGATCAACAACACCATCGCGTCCAACGACACCACGGCATCCTCCGGTGTGTTGTTCAACACCCTTGGAGCCCCCCTGGCCAGTGCACCGGGCGCTACCAATCAAACAACGTCAGCCACCACTTCGGCTCCGCAGCCCGCCGGCCTGGTAACCATGTCAAACAGCCCGAATCTCGCTGCTGCGCTAGGTCCGGTGATCCACCAGATTGTCTGCCCTGTAAACCACCCGAACTGCACGGGCGTTTCGTTCCCCTACCTGGCGAACGACTTGTTCTGGCAGAACCGTACGTTCTACATCGGCGTGACCTCTGCCCAGAGCCCCGCATACCAACAGAACCTGATCGCGCTGTATAACTCGGTCACCAACACAGTGCCGAAAAGCCAGACGTCCACCGGCGCCTGCGTTACCGGTTCGAGCTACTGGGATATCGGTGTCCGCGGTGATACGGGCCCCGGCCATCACGACTCCGCATTCACCCTTGCCCCGGCATATTCGACGCTGACCAACGCGTCGGAGAACGGAGCCGGAACGAACAACCTGATCGGAACGAACCCCAACATCAACAGCGAATATTGCAACGGCTCGCGTACACCTCCGGAATTCGGAGGGTCAGGCTACCAGGTGCCTCCGGGCATCTCGGATGCAACCGTGCCCAACCCAATCTTCAACCTCAAACCCGCAGCAACCGTGGATGAAGGCAACAACTGGGTCAACATGACCTGGGGACCCTTGTCCATGGTCAACCCGGTTACCGGTGTCACGCTTGGCAACTACGCGCTGTCAGCAGGATCGCCAGCTATCGATTACGTCCCGACTACCTCTGCAGCAGGCAAAGCAGCGCCGAGCACGGACTTCTTCGGCAATGCAAGGCCGGATCCAGCTGTAGGAAACAGGCTAGACATTGGCGCCATCGAGTTCCAAGGCAGCAATCCGGTCCCGGTGTTGTCCACAATCGTTCCCAACACGGGCCGGCGTAGCAGCGTCGTTCCGGTAACCCTCACGGGCACCCATCTGACTGGAACAACGGCAGTAAGCGTGTCAGGCGCCGGGGTAACAGTTAGCGGAATCACCGTGGTCAGCGATACTCAGGTCACGGCAACCTTCACAATCAGCGCTACCGCTGGACTTTCGGCCAGGAACGTCACCGTAACGACTTCGGGCGGAATCAGCAACGCAGTGACGTTTACTGTGGTGGCGCCGACACTGACCTCAATTGCTCCCATTTCGGGCGTGCGAGGCACTACCGTTCCGGTGACTTTGACCGGCACAGGTCTCACCGGTGCAACTGCAGTGAACGTGACCGGGACAGGTGTCACAGCTACCGGCGTGACCGCCGCGAGCGACACATCAGTTACGGCGAACTTCGCAATCACCGCGACCGCGGCGCTCACAGCCAGAAACGTCACAGTAGTTACACCAGGCGGAACTACAGGCGCTGTAATCTTCACGGTAAATGCCCCACCGGCGCCAACGCTGACCTCAATCGCCCCAAACTCGGGCGTGCGCGGCACAGCAGTTCCGGTGACACTTACCGGCACCAACCTCACCGGAGCAACGTCACTCACCGTGTCTGGCTCCGGAGTCACTGTCAGCGCCTTCACCGTGGCTAATTCAACTACGGCAACGGCAACCTTCACAATTACGACCGGTGCGACCCTGTCCGCCCGGACCGTCACCATCACAACCCCGGGAGGAACTGCCACCACAACGTTCACGGTGGTAGGAGCGACGTTAACTTCGATCGCTCCCGCCTCGGGTACAATCGGCAGCAGCGTTCCTGTGACACTAACCGGTACTAACCTAACAGGGGCAACTACAGTTACCGTGTCTGGCACTGGGGTAACTGTCGGTGCCCTTACTGTGGTCAACTCAACCACAATCAAGGCAACCTTCACAATTACGTCCGGCGCCGCGCAAACCGCGAGGACTGTCAACGTAACAACCCCAATCGGAAACACGGGCAATGTAACCTTCACTGTTACGGCGGCAACCGTAACTATGCCAGTACCAACGCCCGCGTTGACCACCACCCCGGCTAACGGAACCACAAAGACCGGCACAATCACCGTCACCAACGCTACGGGGGCAACTGGTCCTCTCACGCTGACGGCGAATCCGACGATCGTAAATGGCTTCACCGGGGGAACAACACATCCAATTACGATCACCGGCGGTTCCTGCGTATCGGGTGCCGTCGTCAACCCGGGTAGCAATTGCACGATCACCGTGCAATATATCCCGCCCACTACGGGATCGCTGACGCAGAACGGAAACGTCACGATCACGGGCACGGGCATGGCGACTGCCACGATGTCCACGGCGAACTTCAACGCCAATTAACCAGGTTGATCGACAGGCCGGACATTCAAACCAGGATGTCCGGCCACTCTCATATCGAGGCAATGATCATGATTCGTAAAGGGTTTCTATCAAATTCGCTTTCAAGCACAATGCTGCTGGCGGGGATTCTCGCCAGCGGCATCTTCATTCCTGCTCTGAGGGCACAGTCCGCCGCGCCCCCAGCCGCAAAGCCTGCTGTGACAGGCTCTCCAATCCAATATCACGCGACGAAGACACCACGCAAAGAAGTGGCTTACTACTCGCTTGTCTTTGGAGTGGACTCATTCAGTGTCAAGGCCACGGAATCAGGCGAGCTGATTCGCTTCTCCTATCGCGTGGTCGACTCGGAAAGAGCAAAACAGATCAACGACAAGAACATCGAAGCTTTTCTGGTTGACCCGGCCTCGCGTGTCAAACTCGTGGTTCCGTCGCTCGAAAAGGTCGGGCAGCTGCGCCAGAGCAGTACGCCCATCGCAGGGAACAGCTACTGGATGGCCTTCTCCAATCCCGGCAGGCCGGTAAAGCGCGGAGATCGCGTGAACATTGAGATTGGTCAATTTCATGTGGAAGGACTTGTGGTGCAATAGCTGCAACGTCCAGGTTCTTCGCAGTCAGGTGCGAGTGAGTCCTGATACGGGATCGATAGCCGGCTCAATCCCCTGGCGGGGTGGGCCTCAAACTTCTCGAGCGAGGATGTACAGATGCTTCAAAAGACATTGGTGACTAGCCTTATTCTGGCGATGGCCGTTTCCGCCGCCATGGCAGCAGACACAACGCAGGCGAAGAGTCAGCTTTCCGCAGCCGAAATAGTCAGCAAGAATGTCGCCGCCCGAGGCGGTTTAAAAGCGTGGCGCGATGTGCAAACCATGTCGGAGTCGGGGAAACTGGGCGCAGGGGGCAACCGGCGCGATACGCTCCCAACCCCGGCAGCACTGCCCAATGACAAGCGCGTCGGCTTGCAGCAACTGCCGTCCTCTCCACGCCTGGCGCAGGAAGCCCAGCTTCCCTTTGTCATGGAGATGGAGCGGCCCCGCAAAACGCGATTTGAGATTAAATTCAACGGACAGACGGCGGTCCAGGTGTATGACGGAACCAATGGGTGGAAGGTAAGGCCATTTCTCAATCGGCACGATGTCGAGCCCTACACCGCGGACGAAGTGAAGATTGCGTCGACGCAGACGGAGATCGATGGCCCCCTCGTTGACTATGCCGCCAAAGGAACTCGGGTGGAGTTAGCCGGCATGGAGAAGGTCGGAGACCAGGATACTTACAAGCTCATGCTCACCTTTAAGAGCGGCAAGTCGATCCATGTGTGGATTGATGCGAAAACCTTTCTTGAAGCGAAGGTGGAAGGGCAACCGAGACGGCTCGACGGCAAGATGCATCCAGTAGAGATCTATTATCACGATTACCGGCAGGTCAGCGGCTTGCAGATTCCTTTCGAACTGGAAACGAAAGTGCTTCCGGTAGACAATCCGGCAACAAAGATCAAGGAGCGCCCGGTGGCTCCGGAGAAGATTGTGATCGACAAGGTCGAGGTCAATCCGAAGTTGGATGCATCGCACTTTTCCAAGCCCACGACCGACGTCGCCGTGGTAACTCATTGATTCCTGCCGACAGGCTCACACCTGCTTGCTGTAGAAGCAAGCAGGCAACGGCTGAGACTTGAAGGATACGGCTCCTCCGATCCGGGCCCGAATCGCAAATCCCGAAACGCATTAACGCATGGACTCGTTCAGGACCAGTTCAGCTATAGAGCGGGAACCGCGGGTCTGAACAAGGAAATTGCGCTGGTCGCACGAATTTGCGATCGAAAGAGCAACCCGACGATGAGGGACGATCACGCTGCGCAGTTCAATAGATCGAACAGCGGAGAGGAATCGTTCCGAAGACCCTCGGTTCGAGTGGTTCGCACATTAAGTCAGCTGGGGGCAATATGGGTGGCTTCTGGAAGCCGGACGGGCGCGATAGTGGGATCGAAGCGCGGAATTCCGAATCTCGGAATGCAACCGAGCAATTTCCCCTCAATTCCGCTACAAGCCACGGGGGCTTGACTGAGAAGGACGCGAACCTCGTTGCTCGTGATCGCGTTTCATTTCCATTGGATGAGGACTGGCGGGGAACGTGCGCTGAAATGACCATTGCGGAATTCGTAAAGAACAGGTTCGTCCCGGAGCATGTCGCAATCAAGAGGACCTCAGGCCGAACACACTACCAGGCGATTCTGAAACATGTGCTTAGACCGGAAGAAGTGGACGAAGTGTTCCACCCTGACGCCGCGCGATCGAAGGCGAAACTTAAGGCGAATCCAGCCTGGCCTTACATGAGCAACGTGCGACTCCGCGACGCGCAGCCTGATCATGTGCAGCGTCTCATCTCCGCCGCATTGGAGGGAGGATACTCGACCCAGACGGCCACGCACATTCGCAACGTTGTCAGCGCCATCTTCTCCCATGCCATCAGAGAACAATACTTCACGCGCACAAACCCAGCCACCCATGTAACGCTGCCTGGAATGAAGCGCAAGGAAAAGCACACGCTGACTCTTGCGCAGACAAGAAAGGTGCTGGAGATCATGCAGTATCCCGAAAGGGAGATGACCCTGATTGCGCTCCTCACGAGCATGAGTGTGGCGGAGATCTGCGGCCTTCAATGGCGACACGTGAACCTGACGGATAGCATTGTCGACAGGGATGGTGAGCTGATCCCACCCAGGTCGATCGCAGTCAGACAGCAATGGTATCGCGGCGAATTGTGCAAAGTGATGAATGGCCGCCATAAAGATCTTTCCATTCCTCAAATATTGCTTCCCGTTCTGGCGCAACTCAGCCGTCGCACCAGATGTACCGGATGGAGCGACTTTGTCCTCATGTCCAGCGCCGGCACGCCAATCAACCAGATGAATGTCGCCGCACGGCGATTGAAGTCCATCGGCAGGGAACTGCAGATGCCATGGCTCTCCTGGCAAGTGTTTCGACGCACTCATGCCACTCTGGTCTACGAATACGGTATGCAGTTCCAGCACCAAATGGGGATGATGGTGCATTCAAATTCGTCGCAAACTCGAGACTCGACGAAAGGGAATGCCCCTGCGCTCCGGTTGTGCGACCCGCCTCAGCGAATCCCGGGCAAGTAGTGTGCATTTGATGGCTGGCGGGTCGCGATAGAGGCTCGAATACTCTTGCCGCGCCGCATGGCCTCCATTTCGAGTCCGTGCACGGCCGCGGCCACTTAGAGGATAAGAATCGCCAGCATGCAGATGAGCGTTAACAGAATGTAGATATCTACAGAAGAGCACGTGCTGGGGTGGAGTGGGAGGTCTCTTCTCATCGCACTCAACTCGCTTTTACTTTACCGCCACTGCAATGATCTCGGTGTTGTTGCGGCCCAGATCTGTCACCTGTACGCTCGACGGCTGAATAGTTCCAACCTTGTAACGGTGATAGACAATCTCTCCGGTTCGGGCCATGAAGAGGTCGTCTCCGCGAACCAGAAGAGCCTCGAATGCCTTGTCCTCAGTCTGTGTGTAGCCGAGATATTTCAGATCGATAGGCGGAGGCTTGGGCGGCGAGGGAAGTGCAATCACTACCGGCGTCTCGACCCGCGCACTCTGCACTGGAGCTTCAATCACCACAGGGGCCGACTCGGCCGAAAAGATGTTCCTCCCCGTGCCGGCGTAAATCACGTTCTCGCTCTGGGCCAGTTTGTCGATGTGCAACGTGGGATCGAGTCCAGCGTTGCTGAGCTTCTGAGCTTGCGCTCCTTTCGCATTCTGCCCGTCGCTTGCCGCCGCATGGCCACCGGCTAAACCCGGTGCGGGCAACGCCACTGGACGAGGCGCGGTCGAAGAGGCGCCAAAGCTGCCGCGAAGCTCCCACCCACCGATCAAAACGAGCAGCGCAAACAGCGCCACGACCAGCCGAACCTGCCGCTTGTTTTCAGTGCCCAAAGCAATGGCCATGTCTACTCGCCCCCCTGTCTCGACGCGGAGGCCGGGCCAGCTGCTTGACCGGATTCCGGCGTGGATGGCAATCCGCTGGCGGCCGCGTCGCCTGGCCGCATCCACGTAGAGACGCGCAGCCGCAGGTTGACCTCTCCGCCCTGCTGGCCAGCCAACGCCATTTCCCGAATCACGAAGAATGTCTGGTCGCGCTCCAGTGCGTTTACAAAGCGCATGATCTCGGGATAGGCGCCGGAAATTCCAGCGTCCATTGAGATCTCAGTCAGGTCCGATCCTGGCGGCCCTTGCGTATATTGCACCCTCGACATCCGTACCTTTGAAGTGATTTCCAATTCCCCAATGCGGGTAGCAATTGAAGAATAGTTGGGCGGAATGCGCTTGGAGTAGAACGCTTGCATCTCGACGCGGGATTCTTCCACTCGCTTGTCCAACCCACGCAGGGGAGAGGCTTCCAGGTCAAGAAGCTTCAACTCGACCTGCTTGCTAGACAGGGCATTGGTCGATCGGCCGTGAGTTGTGGCCAAATCGATGCCGAGCCGGATCGCCACGAATGCAACCACAAGAAATAGCGCGGCAAATCCAGCCAGGTGCCACGCGATCGGGGAAGCCGCTCGCTCGCGCCATTGGGAGTCATGAAGAATCTTCATTGCGGACCTCCTGGCATTGGGCGGTGTTTGGGACCGGACATATTGAACATGGTTTGTGCGCTTTCGAGATGAGCGACACTCCGATGCGCAGGGCTCACAGATGCGATCGCAGCAGATCGTTTCTTGGTGGCATGATGCACAACGGGAACCGCGACTGGCTCGGTAGCGTGCGAGCCCGACTCAAGCTGGTTTGCGGAATCGGCAACGCCTGCAGCAGGTTTAGTGTCGACGCTGCGCTCTTCCGGCGTGGCCGGGCTATAGTCGGCTAACAATTCGAAGTCGACGAGGTTCGACGCGCTCACAGGTTCCAGCTTCGCATTGGGACCGTTGGACGTTTCTGCGGTTTCTCCTACGATGCGAGGCAAAAGAAAGCGGTGAGAGCGCTCCAGGTTTGTAACGAGTTCGAGTGCGCGGTCTCGCCGGCCTGTAATGCGCATGCGCAACGTGATGTGCCCATCCTTGTCGCGAACCGGCTCGATGTTGGTCACCTGCAAGCCGCCCGGCAGCAAGGTTTCAAGGTCCTCCATGGCAAGAGTCCATGAAAATGCCTTCTCATCGAACAGACGATTCAGCGCTTGTGCATGGCCCAGCACTTGAGCGTTGGCCGGCTGGCGCATCAGGTCCTGGTAGCCTTGCCGTTCCTGGATGACGCGGGCGATTTGGCTATCGAGAGAATGGTCGCGCACTCGGTCGGCCTCCGCCTTCTTGTGAATGCCGTGCTGAACCACGCCCATGCCGATGGCAACCACGGCCAGTGCCACCATGGCAACGCGCAACTGCTTGATTGCCGGTACAAAATCCACGAAGGGGCGGGTAGCGAGATTGAGAGTGACGTGCAACTGTTTACCTAGCGTGGTCAATGCGCCTGCTACACCCGCGATCGTTATGTCGACCGGCGGGTGGGTTGCAGAAGAGGGGTCGTTGTCCGTCGTGTGCAGAGCCGTGGCTCTATCGGATTCGGGCAGCCGCGTCAGATCGACGACATTTAACTGCGGCTCGTTGATCCACTTGGCGAAACGAGATGCCCCGCCGATCCCCGCGTAGTGCAACCGCTGCGGCTTGCACGTTAACTTGTCTTCAAAGTAAGCGGCAGCCACAGCGATGCCGCGCTTTACTTCTTCCAGCCGCAGGCCCGGGTCCGTGGGAAGATCAAGAGTACGGTAGAGCAGCAGATCCTGGCCGTTCGTGATGGATGTGGTCAATGCCAGCGGGCTCAGGTTGGCAGTGAGCGCTGCCTCCATTGAGTCGACAGCCTCCAACGCAGCCAAGCTGGAGGGAAGCACCGCACCAGGTTCGTAACCGGCAGCGCGCACTGCCCTTTCATACTCAGCAAGAATTGCGCCCGGCAGCACGGCCACAAGCACTTTGCAACCGTCCTGGTTCTGTTTGAGTACCTGGTACCGAAGACCGGCGCGCTCCACATCAAATGGGATCATCTTGCGCAGCCTGAACCGCAGCACCGCAAACGTGTCTGCGTCCCGTTTGGGCAGGGAATCGAAATTCAATACGAAGATCCGAACCGCTGTGTCGGGTAGTACCAGCGTTACGTCGTGGGTAGGCGGCGCAACCTTGGCCAGCGCGGACCGAATCGCCTCCGCCACGGCTTCCGGTGCACGCAGGTTTGCGTCGCTGAGACCCGGCACCACGGCTCCGGCCTCCAGCGGTTCAAACGCATACACTGGCGCCTGGTCAGGGGCCGTGACCGACGCGGCCAGCACTCCCTCCGGTGCAATCTCCACGGCCGTCATCGGACGCCGTTCACTTGGGAGACCGAGTTTGACCTTGCTTCGGATCGAACTCAACATCTTGTAGCCTCGGTTCACCTGGGCTGGTTGGTCTTCTTTGAGCCGCGTTGGCAACTCTCGTCAGCACGTTGATTCAGTTCCAAGAGGCCTTCTTCCCGCAAAGTTGGAAGACGTGCTTTGGCTCCCGGGTCATCACGGCCTGCCACACTGGCGGCGGTCAATAGTAAGGTTCTACTGTCGCGATCGTTTCGAGAGCAGGTTTCACTCTTACCTGGGGTTTCTCCATCGCAGGTTGCGGCAGCGACACCGGCTTCACCGCGGGTTTTAAATCGGCGCGAGGAGGAAGAGTCGATGTCTTTTGACTAGGCGCCTGGGCTTGAGGCTTATCAACCGGCGCCTGGGCCTGAGCCTGGGGCTTGTCTGGCGCTTTGGCCGCTGGTGCCGGCGTAGCGTTCCCTTGGTCGGCCTTCACTTCAGCTTTCCGATAAGTGACCGTACCTCCGGAGCCGAGATCGACCATCTTCAGGTTATCGTCCGTTACTTCAGTCGAGCGGATGATATGAGGAATGATGGCGAATACAATCTCACTCTGTTGACGTTGCTTGGCTTCCTGTCCAAACAGGTACTTGAGGATCGGGATTTTCGTAAGCCACGGCAAGCCGCTCATCGACTTACTTTCCGTATCTTCCAGTATCCCGCCGATCAAGTTAACCTCGCCATCGGCCAGCCGTGCCTCATGCTCAATGCGTCGCTGTCCTATGGTGGGTTCCGTTACCCCGTCAATGCTCTGCTCACCTGTGACGGAAGAAACCTCAAGAGACATCTTGAGAGTGACATCATTCCCGGAGTGAATATAGGGAGTTATGTCGATATTGACGCCAACATCGATGTACTGAAACTGCGTATTGACTCCCGTTGTGATGCCGCTTTGATAAGATCCCGTTGCGATAGGAATGCGATCGCCGATCTTCAGCGAGGCCTTCTCACTATCCATCGCGCGAATCTCCGGCCGCTGGATGACCTTCGTGCCACTGTCAGACGAAAGAGCCGTGAAACTCGCACCGGGAACCGATACGGAAATGTCGCCAGCGGCCAGCCCGGCGAATGAACTAAGCGTGAGGCCCGATCCCGAGGACCCGGAACCCGAAGAGCCACCGGGGGCAATAGAAGCGCTTACGGTAGTGGGCGGAACTACACCGAAAGTGTGAAGCCTGTCGCGGCTTACTTCCATGACGATCACGTCGATCACAACCTCTGATTTGGGCTTGTCGATATCTCCCAGAAGTTTCTGCGCCAGCACCATCTGGTCCGGTGTGCCTCGAATGGTCAGGGATCTCAGCTCTGGCGTTACCTGGATATGGCTGATGTCGAGAATCCCTTTCAGAGTACCGGCGGCTTGCTGCAGGTCGGCTGGTGTGGCTGCGTTGTGCAGGTAAAACGTCTTCATTACACTCTGTTCCAGATCTTTGCGCTTCGAACCGGTGTCTGCCGACACCATGATCGTGTTCGACGACAGCGGGCGCCAGAATGTTTTCGATTGGATTGCCACCATGCTGAGCGCTTCACGCAGGCTGACATTCGTCAGTTCGAACGTGATCTTCTGAGGCTTGTACTCCGGATCGATCAGGACATTGAAACCTGCAAGCTTGGCGATCGTCTTATAAATCACGTCGGAAGTCGCCGTCATGTGAAGCGAAACAGGGATGTCGGACTTCATCTCCAATGACACGGGCCCGGCTGCGGCTCCGGCATCTCTCTCCAATGCAGATGGTTGGTCCTTTACTTTGCTGGCGACATCTCTTTCTCGAATTTCCTTTTGTATCTGATCGGATACACGTCGAAGCTGCCCCGCGGCCTGAAAGTTGCTTGGGTCAATCTGTGTGGCAAGACGAAACTCGGCAAGAGCCTCTTGCAGCTTTCCTTCATCGAGGAGGAGTTCGCCTGAATGGATGTGCTGAGCAGAGGCGTAAAAACGCACACGCAGGTAGGCTGCCATGTATTTAGGGTCAGTCGGTTTGGCGTCATGTGCTTGTCTGTAGGCCTGGTACGCGGTGTCAAGATCATTCTTCTTTTCCGCTTTTTCACCAGCCTTGAACGCAGACTCGGGCTTGTCGGCGAGAACCGGCGTAACAAGTGTCGTAGTCAGGATCACATAGAGCAAGAGCCGCGATCGAATCATTTCGCCTCTAACGCCTCGGTGCATCAATTGCTAAGTAGCAAACATACACTTCGGTATCCCGCATGTTCCTTGCGCATGGTCAATCTGGGCGCATATTCTGCGTGAAGTGTTGACGGTCCACGCAGGTTCCTCTGGGTGGCAGGTTGATCGGTTCGTTTGTGGCGTGTTAGCGGATCAGTCACTTACTTGGTTAAAGGAACCTGTCCGGCGTCAACGGCAACCCCTGGTAGGGGTGGAGGCCTCACGCTGCCGCAATCGCTGCTTTTGAACACCGACACGGATTCGTTTGTCCACTCGATCGGCTTTCTTTCGGAACCCACTAAGACCGTCCCCACAAAGTGAACCCTACCCGTGGCGTGCTCCAGATCGGACCACGTGGATTCCAGGGCTCCCTTGCCCCTCATCGTGCCTGTGCACACCCAGTCGGCTGTCATTCCACCAGGTTTCATCACCTTGTTGGCAATCGTGCATTGTCCGCGCGATTGCGGAAGCAAGGCGCCATACTTGTCGATCATCTCCTGAGTAAGGCAAACTTGGGTGGTGCGCGTTTCTCCTCTTGCGGGGATTCCGCCGGCCCCCGTCATCGAGGGCGACTTTTGCCAGGTGATGGTGGTTGTCAGCTCCCATAAGCCGGCTTTTCTCGTTGCCCCCGAAGCGAGTATTGTTCCTGCACACAGGCAATAGCACACAGCTATGCAGAGTTGTCTCCTGCGCATGTTTGTTCCTTTCTTGTGCACCGCGGCCACCGACGCTCTACAGCGGTACAACATCTCTCTATAGATCAATGGGAAGACCGTGTCGTTGCGGCCAGCCAGCGACTAGTTACCCTAAAATGTGTTACGGGAGCGTACGCGCATCTGAATGCAGATCGTGTCAATGCACTCGAGTTCTTATGCGGGGTGGCACGCTTGGATTGCAAGCGTGCCAGACACATGGCGACAAGTGAAACAGTCGGCTTCGCGGGACCGCAGGCACCCATCTAGTAGTCTTCGTCGCCTACTTGTTCAAGTCGCTGAGCATCGCGCACGACCACCGCTTCTCTTCGCGGCTCAACAAATCCCTCTTCACCCCATTTCGACAAGATACGGCTGATGGTGAACAGGGTCGTGCCGGTCATTTGTGCCAATTCCTCCCGTGAGAGCGACACCTGGATTCCTCCTTGGTGCTGCTTGCCGACTTGCTTCACGAGGCGGAGCAGGGCTTGGGCCAGCCGCTTGGCAACCTTCTCAGTCGCCACCTCGCGGAATCGTTCCTCGAGTTCATTCAATCGGTTCGAAAGGATGTGGCTGATGTTCTTCCTGATCTGTGGATACTCCGCAACCAAGATCTGAAGGCGCGAGTATTCCCATGCCAGGGTTCTACATTGTTCCATGGCGCGAGCGGAACACGTGTGACTGCAGGTTGGTGCTTCCGAAGCTATGCCGACGGCATCGCCTTGACCGCTCATCCAGAGAATAACCTCGTTGCCATTGGGGCTGAGCTGCGTGTGCTTCACGCTGCCGGCCTGAATGAGAACAAGGCTGCGCACTGGTTGACCTTGCATGAACAAGAGCTCGTCACGCGCAAAAACCCGCGCCTTTGCGCACGAGGCGATCTCCTTGGCTTGTTGATGTGTAAGTCCGGCGAAGAGCGCTGAAGCGCAGATTAAAACTACTCGCTCAGCGATGTTGGAGTCTGTGTAGGTTACTTCGTGTGAAGTTCGACGTATTGACGGTAATACAGGCGGAACGATACCAACCGCCGGCAGATGTGCTGCTGACGTCATGTGACCCCCAAGGCAAACGAGTTGAAAACTGCACGTTCCACGCTGTGCCGCACTAATCCGACGCACATGCGCGCTTACATACTCATTGGCTCTGAGGTTGGGGGGAGGGAGGGGAAGCCGTCCTCAGAGTCGCTGAAAGGGCTCATGGCCCAAACTGGTTCAATTACCGGTAGGTATTAACCTGATTACTCTGTACTGCATAGGTGAACCTCTGTCAAGCTTATTGTGCGCCTGCTTCGGTTCCTGCTTCCGTACTCATCCCGAGGACCGATTCATTCGAGCCTGCTAATTGCTGCCGACTTGAAAATGCCATCGAAGCTCAGCCGGAATCGTCATGGCATAACAATATTCAGGCAGGCTGCGCCAAATTTGCTGTAGCGCAAATAACTGCAAATATCAGGTCAGAGACAAATGAACTTTGCTCAGACGCAAACACGCGTTGGCCCCATCAATAGATGTCCGTATTTGCCCCAGATCAAAGAGCAATTCATTCGCTTGTGAGCAAAAGCTCAGCTCCCGGCCACGCCTGCATCCGGACCGCGACAACGGGACGGGTCTTGAGTTGATCCGGAAGGATTGTGCCTCTTCGCTTGCTCCAGCGCAAGTTCTCATTCCAACCGGCCATGTAGCGTGGTCGCTGATAGGCATTATCCAATGAGTGCTTGCTCCCGCCTTGGCCGCTGTCTTCCGATCGGAAGACAGCGGGCTATCCGGGCGTAAGACTTGAACGGCCGCGGTTAGTTCTTGCCTGTTTGCGCAGACGTGGAGTGAACCAGAATCTGGCGGAGAGCCGCCCCCTGATGCGTGCCAGGCTAAGCATAGAAGTTGAGGAGGTGTCGAGTGATTAGGAAAGCGTTATATATCCTTCCGCTCATGGCGGCATTAATTGCGGCTTTCGCCCTTGGGTATGTCCGGCATCAGGCAAAGCCAGTCGAGTCGCGTCATATCCTCTACTATCAGGATCCAATGCATCCATCCTATCGTTCAAATAAGCCGGGCATCGCGCCGGATTGCGGGATGGACCTGGTCCCTGTCTACTCATCCGAAGTCGGAAAGTCGTTTTCTTCCCGTGTAGGCGTAACCTCTGAGGCTGCGGAGATTGACCAATCGGCCCAGCAGTTATACGGGATCAAGGTAGTCAAAGTTGAGAAGAGTTCGGGGCAGGGAACGATACGTATTTTCGCCCGAGTTGAAGCCGACGAGACACGTACCTTTCGTGTCAATTTAGGAACCGACGGATTTGTCAAAGAGACCCACGATGACGCCGTCGGGAACCACGTTATGAAGGACCAGCACCTGGCGGTCGTCTATTCTCCGGAGTTCCTTTCAGTTGCCGGGGGCTATCTAGCCGCCAATGAGCGTACCCCGTCTGCGCAGAATCCGTCGCGGGACAACGCCGCCTCGCCGACATCTCAGGGAGTCGCCAGCGTGCAGGCGCGCGCTGACAGGCTGCGAAACCTGGGCATGAGTGACGCGCAGATTAATGAGATAAGCAAGAGTCGCATCCTCCCGGAAGACATCTATGTAGTGTCGCCGACAGATGGATTCATCCTATCCAGAAACATATCTTCAGGGATGAGGTTCGAAAGGCAGGCTGACCTCTATACCATCGCGGACTTAAGTCATGTGTGGATCATCGCAGAGGTATCAGGGAGAGATGCTAGGGCCCTCGTTCCCGGTGCTATGGCTCATGCCTCTCTGCCCGACACGGACGAAAGTTTCAGAGCCACGGTAAGCCATGTTCTGCCTGAAGTTGATTTTGCCACTCGCACTTTGAGGATGCGGCTGGAGGCTGACAATCCGGGTTTCAAGCTTCGGCCCAACATGTTTGTCACAGTGGAGTTGCCTGTGTCCCTTCCGGCCGGTCTCTCCGTTCCAGCCGACGCGGTTCTCGATTCTGGACTATCGAAACGAGTCTTTGTGCAAACAGACGCAGGCCATTTTGAATCGCGCACGGTCGAAACCGGTTGGCGGCTCAATGACCGAGTACAGATTGTGCAAGGACTGCATGAAGGCGAAACCGTTGTCGCCTCCGGCACTTTCCTGGTGGATTCAGAAAGCAGGCTTGAGTTAGCTGCCAAGTCCAGAGTGCCTCTGGACGATGTCTCGCGGGCGAGCGCCTCGATGGAGCACCACGGGAATTGATTTGCGGAAGTAGATGGTTAGTAGTGCCGGCTTGAAAGATGACGCCAGGGCGGACCGCTGTATAAGTCGTTTCGTCCGTGATAGGCGAGACTAGATGCCTGGGTGGAGGCTTCAACAGTGATCGATCGGGTCATAGATTTCTCAATTCGCCATAAGCTGGCGGTCATGCTCGTGGTGGTGGCTGCAAGCATCTTCGGTTGGTGGTCGATCGAGCACACTCGCCTCGATGCTCTTCCTGAATTGGGAGAAACGCAGGTCATCATCTTGTCCCGTTGGGATCGCAGCCCGGACTTAGTCGAGAGACAGGTTACCTATCCCATAGTTACAGCGATGCTGGGCGCACCCCACGTCAAGGCTGTGCGCGGCGTGTCGGACTTCGGTTACTCCTATGTCTACGTGATCTTTGAAGACAACACCGATCTGTATTGGGCGCGTTCACGAACTACGGAGTATCTGTCAACCGTACTAGGCAGACTGCCGGAAGGTGTCAAGACAGAACTCGGACCCGACGCAACAAGCCTGGGATGGGTGTTTCAATACGCCGTGGTTGATACCACGGGCCAGCACAGTCTCTCAGAACTGCGCTCCTATGAGGATTGGTATCTTCGCTACCACCTGCGATCGGTCCCTGGCGTTGCCGATGTGGCGCCGATTGGTGGATATACGCGGCAATATCAGGTCAATGTCGATCCGAACCGGCTTCGCGGATACGGAATCACCATCGCTCAAGTAGTTAGTGCCGTCCGTGAAGGAAACAACGAATCCAGTGGCCGGTTGCTCGACTTTGGCGGCACCGAGTACATGGTTCGCGGGAGGGGATATGCCACCTCCATCCATGATTTCGAGAATATCGTTGTTGCCACAGCCGGAGATGGAGCGCCAATACGAATCAAGGACCTGGGTGAAGTGGTTGAAGGGCCCGATCTTCGCCGCGGAGTCGCCGATCTTGATGGTGCCGGAGAGGTGGTTTCTGGCATTGTGATCATGCGCAGTGGGGAAAACGCTCTTGATGTGATCGGTCGCGTCAAGGCTCGGCTGAAGGAGATCGAGCCAAGCTTGCCTTCAGGCGTCAAGATTGTGCCTATCTATGACCGCTCTGAACTTATTCACCGGACGATCAGCAGTGTCGACGAGACCATCGTTGAAGTAGTCGTCACACTGGTTCTCATTATTCTCGTGTTCCTGTGGCATTTTCCGAGCGCAGCCATTCCGCTCGTTACCATGCCGGCAGCCGTGTTGATTTCCTTCATTCCTTTGCGACTGATGGGCATCAGCGTGAATGTGATGTCGCTCGCCGGGGTGGCGATCGCATTTGGAGAACTGATCGATGCTTCGATCGTGGTCGTCGAGCAGACGCACAAGAAGCTTGAGCAATGGGAGAAGAACGGAAGTCCAGGGAAACATCGCGACGTTGTACTGTCCGCTGTGAAAGAGGTTGCCGGTCCCACCTTCTTTGCTCTGCTGGTCATTGCCATCTCCTTCCTGCCTGTACTTACACTCGAGGGGCAGGAGGGGCGGATGTTCCGTCCGCTGGCCTACAGCAAGACGCTGGCGATGGCCGTGGCCGCGGTTCTGGCCATCACTCTGGATCCCGCTCTTCGCCTGCTGCTGACCAGGGTGAAGCGCTTCGACTTCAGTCCAGCGTGGCTCTGCAGATTCACCAACGCATTGCTCGTGGGCCGTATCCGTCCTGAAGAGAAGAATCCAATCAGCAGCATCCTGATGCGGATCTACGAGCCGGCGGTTTCGTGGACCCTTCGCAATAAATGGGTTGTGTTTGGTGCCGCGGCAGTATTGATGGTTGTTACTGTCCCGGTGTTTCTCAGTCTGGGTTCTGAATTCATGCCCCCGATGGATGAAGGTGCGATTCTCTACATGCCTACGTCGATGCCGGGAATCTCCATTGCCCAAGCGAAGCGGGTGTTGCAGTCGACCGACCTGGTGCTCAAGCAGTTTCCTGAAGTCGATCGAGTCCTCGGAAAGGCGGGCAGAGCTGAAACCGCCACGGATCCGGCGCCGCTGTCAATGCTGGAGACACTCATCACTCTTAAGCCTCGCTCACAGTGGCGGCATGTGGATACGTGGTATTCGTCCTGGGCTTCCGAATGGATGAAGCCACTTCTCCGGCACATAACTTCCGACACCATCTCATCTGATGAGCTTGTCAGCGAAATGAATGCGGCTGTAAAGGTTCCGGGAGTAAGTAATGCATGGACGATGCCGATCAAGGGCCGCGTCGATATGTTGACCAGCGGGATCAGGACCCCGGTAGGATTGAAGATATCAGGGGATGATCCGCAGAGAATTGAAGAAATTGGCAAGGAGATAGAAGCGATCTTGCCATCGGTCCGCGGCATGCGCAGTGTATTTGCGGAACGCACTAACGAGGGGTATTTTCTGGATATCGCATGGCGCCGCGAAGAACTCGCCCGTTACGGCATCAGCGTGGACAAGGCGCAGGAAATTCTCCAAAGCGCCATCGGGGGCGACAACGTATCCACCGTATATGAAGGTGCGGCACGTTATCCGGTAAACGTTCGTTACATGCGCGATTTCCGCAGCAGCACAGATGCATTGGGACGGATTCTGGTCCCTGCGGGCGGGGATCGCCAGGTGCCCATCAGCGACCTCGCAGCGATCAACTCTGTAAACGGGCCGGCGATGATCCGGGACGAAAACGGCATTGTGACTGGCTATGTCTATATAGATCTAGCAGACCGCGACCCGGGTAGTTATAAGTCAGAGGCCAATCGTGTGTTGCAACAGAAGTTAAAGCTGCCTCCCGGTTATTTGATTTCATGGGGCGGGCAGAGCGAGTCAATGGAGCGCGCGAATCGTCGATTGCAAGTCGTTGTGCCCGCAACCATCGCGTTGGTTATGCTCCTGATCTATTGCAACACCCGCTCGTTCACCAAGACCATGATTGTCCTTCTTGCCGTACCGTTTTCTGCAATCGGCGCTGTCTGGTCTCTCTATTTCCTGCACTACAACATCAGCGTGGCTGTGTGGGTGGGTCTCATCGCTCTGCTAAGCATCGATGCGGAGACGGGTGTCTTTATGCTGCTGTATCTCGATCTTGCCTATGAAGAGGCGGAGATGCGCGGCTGCCTCAGGACAGTGGCCGATCTGCGCAAGGCCATCTTGTATGGCGCCGCAAAGAGACTCCGCCCCAAGTTCATGACATTTGCGACAACGTGCATTGGTCTGCTTCCAGTGATGTGGTCAATCGGCACTGGATCCGACGTGATGAAACGAATCGCAGCGCCGATGGTGGGCGGAATCTTTTCGTCGTTCCTCCTCGAGCTTCTTGTCTACCCTGCCGTCTATGAGTTGTGGAGGCGAAAGTCAATTGCGAAACGACATGAAGACTCAAGTGATGCGGCAGACGAAGACCGGGTGTATCGGCCGGAACTTGCAGCTTTGACTACATAGAGCGCCAGGGTGGGTAACGTCGCCGACTGTTGCAGCGGAGTCGGATGCCTGAGCAGGAGGTGAATCGTGGTGAATATCGGTGCGGGGCGGGTGCTGCCAATCATTCTGCTGGCCGTTCTTACGGCTTCTATTTCTTTGGGACAGGAGACGCAGGTCCCTGGAGACGAGGCAACGGAGGATGGCGCATCGTCTGCTGCGGCATTGAAGGCCAGAGCATCCGCTGACTCTCCGCCCATTCCTCCCGATGTGATTTGCAAAGGGAATCAACTAACGATTTCAGCCAGCAATTCAACATTAGGAAGTGTGCTCGCAGCGGTGCATGCGTGTATCGGCGTGCAAATCGATCTCCCGCAGAGCCTTGCAGGAAGCCGCATATTCGAGCAGTTGGGACCTGCCTCGGCGCGTGATGTTCTTACCTCGCTGTTTAGTGAAAGCGGCTTTGACTACGTCATTGGATCGTCCGACTCAAACCCGGAGAAAGTGGAAACAGTTCTGTTGATGGTTCGCGCGAAAGATAAAGACTCATCTATCGTAGCGGGCACAGAGCGATCACTCACCCCGGCTCGCCGTGCATGGATGCAGAGTCTTCAGAATGGAAGATCCGCCGGTGCGCAGTCCGAGGATGACTCTCCGGTTGGAACCGACGTGGCGGTCTCGGCGTCGACGGATGATAGTGCAGTCACTCCCACTATGAGCTCAGGCACGACTGCGAGTCAAGCCCCGGCGAGTGAGCAAACGCCCGCGGTTGCTGAAGCAACTCCGGCTCCCGCTGAGAGTTCGACCTCAAAGACTGCGGACGCCGGCCTGAATTCGTCTCAGTCAACGGGCACACAAGATCCAATCACAAATATGCAGCAATTGTTCGAGCAGCGACGCCAGATGATGGAGAAGCAGAACTCCTCGCGGCCACAATAGCGACGGTCTGACTTCTTACCCAGGTTGGCTGTCTGGAACGTGATTCGACTAAAGGCCGATGTTCCCCAAATCACTCAATCGATGTTATCCGCCAGGAACAGGTTATGTCAGGAATAGAACATAGTTTCGAGTAATGCGATCAAGTTTCCCTCCGCCACCTCTGCTCGTAAAGCGTCTGGAATCAAAAGCTCACCAAATCCCCGACGAAGTGCAGTCCGCACGGTCGAATCCGCGCTAGCGGAGGTGACGATTGTCACAGTCTGAGACATTAAGCGCGGGCTATCTTCGATAAGCAGATTTGTCGTGCGTTCTTCGTGCGGCGATCAGCGCATCATCCACAGTGCATCCAGCGGGCGGCTGGCCGCTTAAGGGCTTCAGCAGCAGTGTGTCCGCGGCGTTGCGCTTGTCTCCTGAAGTTCGGGCTCCTGGGTTGGTTGAACGCGGTGATTGCATGTACCTATTGCGTCCTGATTCGAGACTTGCCGGACATGATCGTGTACACAGTTTTCCTCTGATTGCCGCTGGGACCAATTCCGTCAATGCAGGGCGCAGGAGCATTTGCCGCTGCCGATCATTCCTACGCTGTTGTGGGTTTGTGGTCTCTGGAAAACGAAGTATGCCAGCGATGAATTGCAACCGGGCTTGATGGGAAGAGATGGAACGTAATCAATTCAAATCGTTGCTTCGCCGAGCGGTAGTATTTCCCTTGGTGGGTATGGCGGCCCTTACTGGAGTGCTGTGGGTTGAGGCGTTCGACCTGCACAACTATGTGCGTTTGGTTGATCACACCGACCACGTCCTCGATCAATCCGACCATCTGCTGTTATTACTCGTCGACATGGAGACCGGTATTCGGGGGTACGTGATCACAGGCAGTGACGTATTCCTTGAGCCATATCGTGAGGGAAGGCAGAGTTTCGAAACGGAATACCCCCTTATCTATCAGTCAGTGAGCGACGAGCCTCGGCAGCAGCAGCGGCTGCGGGAGATACGTGCTGCCTATGAAGGGTGGCTGGGGTACTCCGAACATATAGTTGCCCTTCGCGGCTCGAAACAAGGTTACGATGTCCTCGACGAGAGCCTGCAGGGAAAACGCAAAATGGATGCGATTCGCCAGCAGGTGTTGGAATTTCAGCACGGCGAAGAACAGGTGCGCGCGGCGCGCATTCAGATCGTGCAGTTCAGATGGACAAGTATCACAATTAGCTGCGTTGTCCTTGGACTCGGGCTAGGTTTATTCTTTGCTTTTTTGAGTCGACGCTACATTCACAAACTTGGATCCAGCCTGTTGCGGAGCGAACAGAGGTGGGGAGCCACTCTGGGTAGCATCGGCGACGCGGTGATCGCCACAGACGGCAAAGGGCAAATCACTTTCCTCAACCCGGTGGCGACCGCCATAACCGGATGGGAAACAGATCAGGCTCTGCATCACCCGGTTGACGATGTCTTCAAGATCGTGAACGAAGCGACTCGAACGGCTGCAGACGACATTGTGCCCGAGGTGCTCGAAAAGGGACACATTGTGAGAGTGGCAGATAATGCGTTATTGATCGCGAAAGATGGCCGCGAGATCCCCATCGAGCACAGTGCCGCTCCCATTCTCGACAGTGAAGGAAAGATCGGCGGCGTGGTGCTGGTGTTCCGTGATGTCGCCGAGAAGCGGCAGGTGCAGGAGGCGCTGGCGGAAACTGCGGCTCTGCTGGATCTCGCTCACGATGCCATCGTAGTGGTTGACCTCGATTTAACCATCTACTTCTGGAACCGAGGCGCAGAAGAGATGTATGGGTACTCCAAACAGCAGGCCATAGGAAGAATCTCACAGGAACTGCTCGGCACCGTGTTTCCGAAGCCGCTTTCTGAGATCAGAGCGGACCTCTTGCGGGACGGGCGCTGGGAGGGAGAACTCAGATGCATTAACCGGGATGGCAAGCGCCTCGTGGTGGCCAGCCGCTGGGCATTGCAGCGGGACAAGAATCAACAACTGTCTCGCGTGTTGGCGATCAGCAGCAACATTACCGGGCGCAAACTCGCCGAGGCAGCCCTGCGTGAAAGTGAAAATGCCTTTACCACGTTGGCTAACTTGGTGCCGCAACTGGTGTGGATGTGCACGCCTGAAGGTTTGAGCTTTTACGTCAATCAGCGCTGGGTGGAATACACCGGCTTGACCCACGAAGAGAGCCGCGGAACGGGCTGGAATATACCGTTTCATCCTGAAGACAGGCAGGCTGTGTGGTCGGCATGGAATGACGCCCTCCAGACCGGCGACCAGTTTCGCGTCGAGAGTCGCCTGCGGGCGGCCGATGGCAGCTACCGCTGGTTTCTGATTTGTGGTGAGTCTCTGAGGAACGCAGAGGGAAGTATCGTCCCATGGTTCGGCACCTGCACCGACATTGAAGACCTGAAGCAGGCAGAGCAGCAATTGCGGGCGCTCACGGGGCGCTTGGAGCGGGTTCGCGAAGAGGAGCGCACCTCGGTCGCCCGTGACCTGCATGACCAAATTGGTCAAATTCTCACTGCCATCAAGATGGACATGACGTGGCTGACGAGACGCTTGCCAAAGGGCCACGACGAAGTACGCACTCGCCTGTCCGGAACAATTGAGATGATTAACGATGGGGTCCGGTCGGTGCGAAAGATATGCAGCGGTCTTCGCCCTGGAGTGTTGGATGACCTTGGCCTGGCGGCAGCTATCGAATGGCAGGCCAATGAGTTTGCTTCTCGCACCGGGATCAGATGTCAGTTCACTGTTCCGGCCGCGGATTTGAAATTGGATGGCGACCAGGCCAGCGCGATCTTCAGAATATTTCAGGAGTCCCTCACGAACGTGACCCGCCATGCGGAAGCGCAGTCGGTGCAGGTTTCCTTGTTTGAGGAGGATGAGAATCTTCTGTTGGTGGTGGAAGATGACGGCCATGGATTTCGCGAAGCCGATGTGTCCGGCTCACTTGGCCTTTTGGGAATGAAGGAACGGGCGCAGGGGTGCGGAGGTGACGTTCACATCACCAGTTGCCCTGGCAGCGGGACGACGGTGACGGTCCGCGTTCCTCTGCGCGGAGTTTGCGCCAAGATTGGAGATCATGCAGTTTCTAATAGCAGATGACCACCCCGTTGTGCGCCGTGGCCTGAGAGAGATTCTGAGTGATGCATTTTCCGGTGCACGGTTCGCAGAAGCCGCCAACGGAGATGGGGTACTGCACCACCTGGCCAACTCCGCGACTGATGTGCTGGTGCTCGATATCAATATGCCTGGGCGCAGCGGCCTCGACGTGCTGCGGGACGTGAAGCGCACTTACCCGCGCTTGCCAGTGATCGTGCTGAGCGTCCAGCCTGAGGAACAGTATGCCGTGCGTTGCCTGCGAGCTGGTGCCGCCGCGTATATCAACAAGGACAGTGCTCCCGAAGAACTGGCCAAGGCGACAAAGAAGATCATCGAAGGCGGTCGATATGTCAGCCCGGACCTTGCTGAGAGACTGCTCTCCAGGTTCGATGAGACCGCCGACAAGCCATTGCATGAGTCTCTCTCGGACCGCGAGTACGAGGTCATGAGGATGATTGTCTCCGGCGTTCCCCTGACAGAGATTGCCATGCGGCTTCACGTGAGTGTAAAAACCGTAAGCAGCTACCGCGCGCGCATCACCGAGAAGATGCAGATGAAAAGTAATGCTGAACTTACCCGTTACGCATTGGATAACAAGCTGATTGATTGAGATCACCCTTGTAGGAATAACCCTACAAGGGTCGCCAGAAAACACTTACAAACCAATCAGTTTTCACTGATGTCCACCGTCGCATGTCCTCATTATCCTGAAAACTCGCAGGTCAAATTGTCATGGAACTGTCGCAAATCCCAAACAGGAGAGCGCCATGTGTGAATCATCATGAAGATCCTGATAGCAGATGATCACGCGGTTGTTCGGCGTGGTCTAAGAGAAATTCTGGCCGATGCGCTTCCCGACGCTCGCTTTGCCGAAGCAGCGGACGGGGAGGAGGTACTGCGCCAGTTGGCGATATCTCCCTATGGCGTGCTTTTGCTCGACATCAATATGCCTGGACGCAGCGGGCTCGATGTGTTGCACGATGTGAAGGAAACCTACCCGCAGTTACCTGTGATCATTGTGAGCGTTCACCCCGCAGATCAGTATGCGACGCGCTGTTTGCGGGCCGGTGCGACCGCTTACGTCAACAAAGACAACGCCCCCGATACATTAGCTCTAACCACCAGGAAAGTCCTGGAGAGTGCGGGTTGAATCGCCGCACGCGCGTGGGACAGACGGGGTCTCCTGCGTCTTATTTTTGTGATAGCACCTGCGTAAGGCTAACCCTACAATGATCACACCACAACGACTACAGAGAATTCAGTCTTCACTGATGTCATTTCATTGTCGCGTCGCGTATTGTCGTTTCATCTCATCAGGCCAACGGAGAAACGCAACCAACCAACCACATTGAACGCATTTAGCGGAAAGGGATATATCAGGATGCACGCGAGATATGGAGTCAGAAAGAAACCCAGAGTTCTCGTCGTGGATGAAGACCAGATGACAACGCGGATGTTTGGTGAGATTTTGCAGAAGAATGGATATGAGGTTGCCACTGCTTTGAGCGGCGAACAAGCCGTTGCCCGCGCGGCACACTTCGCTCCCGATCTGCTGGTTTCCGACGTGGGCGCGGTCGCCATGGCAGGGATCAAAGCCGCAACCCGGATCGCGGAAATGATCCCCGGCTGTAGACTACTTCTTCTGTCAGGCCACGCATCGATGTCTGACGTGTCGGCAGCGGTGCCGCAGCGCCTAGTGTATAGCTTCACATCCAAGCCGCCGCATCCGCTCGATTTGTTGAATGTGATCGCGTACATGTTGCCTTGTGTGTAGTGGGTTGATGACCCGGTCTTGAGGACCGTAGACCCCGACCGGCTCCAAGGATGTGGGAACAATTGGAACTGATACTAACAAGCTCCAGTGATCAGGGGGTAGGGTTCGGACACCCTTAGGGACGCCGAATCACAATGGCTTGGATATGGCCTATGAAATCGTGTTTTGATTCCAGGTCTATGCAGGCCGTGTAAACGATGCTTGAGTGAGGGGTATTGGGGGAAAGATGCCTGAAGTAAGTTCGTCCGTGGCACGGCTGGAACAGAATAAGACACTCTCAGCGGCTTCCAGGATCGCAGGGCGTGTTGCCCTGATGCGCGATGCTCCGCTTTTTGAAGGCTTGTCGGAAAAGGAATGCGAGAAGATTGCCTCTTACGCGCGGGCGCGAACGTTCGCGCGGGACGAAATGATCTTCATGCAGGGCCAGCCACTGCGCAACCTGGCGCTGATTCGCACAGGCAGCGTGAAGATAACGCAACTAAGTTCCAAGGGCAGTGAGGTCATTCTTTGGATGCATGGTTGCGGGAGCGTAGTAGGCATGCTGTCCGAGTCGAGCGCCCGCCACAGCCCATGCTCCGCATGTGCCATGGAGCACTGTACGGCATTGGTATGGGAATTCGCGAGCCTTCAAAACCTCATGGTGGATCATCCGAAGGTGAGGAAGAATGCCGCTCACATCCTCGCCTCCAGGCTCGGAGAACTGGAGGAGCGCTTTCGCGAGGTGGCGACGGAGAAAGTTTCCAGGCGCCTTGCGTACGCTTTGCTTAGGCTGCTGAAACACATTGGCAAGGCTGTCGACGAGGGGATCGAGGTTTCGCTTTCACGCGACGAATTAGCCCAGATGACTGGCACAACCCTATTCACTATCAGCCGGATACTGTCTAAGTGGGGCGAGATGGGTTTCATTCTGCCGCGCAGAGAAGCGGTGGTAGTGCGAGATGCTCGCCAACTCGAGATGGCGGGTAATGAAGATTCCTAGTCGGGGCCTTCCCCATCGAAAGTCAAGGTCTCAACGGATTGTCCGAACCATGCAAATGGCGTACAACCTGACCCGGGATTGTTGACCATATCATACGTCCCGCAAGTAAGCCACCGTACCTTGCACTCCGAGCAAGGCCATTCGCTGCGTAGCGGCGGTTTTTTGTTGGACGTTATTGCAAGCCGAATGATAATTATCAAACAGCAATCCACTTTCATACCCATTGCAAAAGGGAGAACCCCCGGCTTTGCCGGGGAGGCAGTAGCAGTTTGACATTTCCGGGAGTCCATCCAGAAACTCTTCGACGTGAGCCGCCAAGCACACGAAGAGGAGAAACCGGATGGACGAGTATGCCAGCTTAAGCCATACGAAATGGGATTGCAAGTATCACATTGTGTTTATTTCGAGGTGCCGCAGGAAGGTTCTCTATAAG
>PLXP01000118.1 GCA_003151435.1 Acidobacteriaceae bacterium | reverse complement strand
AAGGAGCATTGAAGATGAAATGTCCGGTTTGCGGAGCGGCTGAGTTGATCACGGATACCCGTGACCTGCCTTATACCTACAAAGGCGAGACCACCACGATTCATGCGGTGACGGGCGAGTTTTGTCCTGCCTGTGCCGAGTCCATCCTGGACGGCGCCGAATCGGAGCGCGTTATGCGCGAGATGCAAGCTTTTTCGTGGCAGGTCAATGCCGCTATCGTCGACCCGGCTTTCATCGTGAAGGTGCGCAAGAAACTGGCGCTCGACCAGCGCGAAGCAGCCGAGATATTCGGCGGCGGCGTCAATGCGTTTTCACGCTACGAGAACGGCAAGACCAAGCCGCCTTTGGCCCTGGTCAAGCTGCTCAAAGTGCTCGACCGTCACCCCGATCTGCTCGAAGAGGTCAGGGTGGCGTAGCGTAAGATGGGTGACCGCGGGAGCACAGCGATGCCCTCCCAGGTCCGAAAATCCGGACCTGGAGCACCTCGTCTGGGGATTAATTGATTACACCGGGAACCAGACCACCCGCCAATAACTCTGACAATGATCGGAGGCTTCAATGGATAGGCAGGTATTCGCAGGCATGGCCTCGGCACTATATAACTCATATCTGCATCAACATCGGGGCAATAATCGCTGTGCCATCTGCGGAGACGTTAAAGGGCCGCTTGCCTTCCATGTTCTTGAAAAATCTTATAAGCAAGGCGAGGATACATGTCCGGGATTCGTTCCTATGTCAGAACACGCGGGTAGGTTGAGCGGCGTGTTCCCCGTCTGCATAAGGTGTTCGCCTGCGTGTCGTAAATGTGGTCTTCCGATTCTGACGGAGCGAGTTACTGAATTTGGGATTTCCATAGGCGCTCACGGAGGATGCGGCGTATGTGAACACATGCACTGGAATTTGTTTATCGAGGTACTCAGGAAGCGATTGCTTGGACTCGGAAGATTCAAGCGGCGAGGGTAGGCCCCCGCCGCGCGGTCACTTCACAACCTAGTCTGAGGCCTATCGGGTTTTATGGGGAACTGGGCGACCTTCAAAGTATTACCGAATCAGGCCGAAGAGGTTCCCAGGAGTCTTTATGAGCCAGAACAGTAGCCCGGTCCAGCCGATAAAGACGACTGCGTGAATCGCATCCGACTTGGAGAATGCGAGGCCGTTCGTAGTGATCGGACCATAGCCAAAACAGAAGCCGACGATGAGATAGGCCACGAACATGAAGCCTGATGCATGCCCAGCGAAGGTTCGGGTGATGTAGCCGAAATACAGTATCCAGAGCAGCGGCAGCGATACCGAGTATGCACCCAAGCAGGATGAATTTGAGAAAGTTCATAGACGGAAGTGTACTTCATCGACTTCTATAACCTGCTGTGCCCCTGCCTCCGCTGCGAGGGCCTCCAGTGACGTTTTCAGTCTTTGCGACTTTCATGCGCGACCCACATTTGGAGCAAATGCGCCCAGCCCCGTCGATGTTTTCGAGAGTTCGAGTGAAGGGCGTCGGAAGATCATTGAACTCACACTTGGCATTTGAGCATTTATATTTCGTGACCACGCTGAGTATTTCACCTCTGCAAGAAGCGTAGCCTCAAAGTAAATTGAATGCAAATATATTGTTATCAAAGGATTGCAAGCATCGCGCTAGTGATTACAACATAACTAATGGATCATCAAACACTTGAGAGGAATCAACGCTTGCAGAAATGTTTCCACTCCGCGTAGAAGGCGCCATTCCAGCCCCCTTGTAAAGAAATTCTCAAAGCCGCAGATGTGATAATTTGTCGCAGTGTGATATATTGTCACATATGGCCGGTGACTGCCTCAGCAAAGCGGATGCGCTCAAACGGCTGAGGAATTGTCTCGAAGATGGCATTGTGGAATATCACGATCACTTCGAGAAACGCTGTCGAGAGCGCGGCATCGATTTACAGGATGCACAACGCGCCCTGCAGAAAGGGACGATCTACCGGGAACCAGAGCTTGATATACGGTTTCAGGAGTGGAGATACCGGGTTGAATGGACAACACCTGAAGGCCAAGCCATTGCACTCATCATTGCGTTCCCGGAAGAGTACGAAACCCTGGCGATCACTGCCCTGCTGCTCTGAAGAGCGTGTAGACAGTGGGAAATGATGCAAGGCCGGGAGACTGAGAAAGGTAAGGAAAGAATGCCAAAAACAATGCGTACTTGTCGCACGTGTGGTATAGAAATGCAGTTGCTCCGCAAGGACTACCAATTCAAAGAGTCCGGGCTGGACAACGTTATTCTCAAAGATATCGAGGTACTGGTATGCAATCAATGTGTGAGCGACGTTCCCCGCATTCCGCGCCTCAATGATTTGATGAGAACCATCGCTGTCGCCATGATTGCGAAACCATCTGAACTAACAGGTCCGGAGGTTCGTTTTCTGCGGAAATTCATGGATGAGACGATTGAACGCTTTGCCCGCAAGCTCGGCATCGATCGTTCTCACCTGTCCCGTGTCGAAAATGAATCGCTGGGAATAAGCCGACAAACTGACCGTCTCGTGCGGGCACTCGTGCTGATACACAAGCCAGAATTGCTGGAAAAATTGGCGCGTTTGGGCCGAACCGAGAGTGTGCTGCAACAGTTGGAGGAGATCACGCCAGAAGTGAAGAAAGTCCGGATTGATGTAGCCAATTCAAAGCACGAGTACAGCTATGATCTTGAACCGATAGCAGCATAGCCGGTTGCCGACTGAGCCTGCCGCAATCGGTTAGGTGATATTCTGGATCAGTCGATGGAACTCGGATTCACAGTCCAAATCAAAGTCAGGTCATAAGAGCAAAACATGGCGTTGAACGATCTCGAATTCGCTTATGCTCCCGTGCGCGATCAAGTCCGCGACCTGCGGGAGTATCTTTGACCCTGCTCGCATCCGCAGGGAACTCGCCAACATTGAAACCAAGCTAGCCGATCCAGCCTTGTGGAACGATCCCAACGCCAGCAAGCCGCTGATGCGCGAGCGCAAACGCCTCGAGTCGCAAGTGGCCGACGATGAGGAGTTGTTGCGCCGCAGCGGCGACATCGAAGCCTACTTCGAACTGGCGCGTGAAGGCGAAGACGTGCTCGCCGACCTGGAGCGCGACATCAAGGCGCTGGCCACGTTTGCCGAGGAGCTGGAAGCGCGCACCATGCTCAACGGCGAGGCCGACCCGCTGAACGCCATCATCACGGTGCATCCCGGCGCGGGCGGCACCGAGAGTCAGGACTGGGCCGAGATGTTGCTGCGCATGTATCTGCGCTGGGCCGAGCAGCAGGGCT
>PLXP01000063.1 GCA_003151435.1 Acidobacteriaceae bacterium | reverse complement strand
AAATCGCCGAGTCACTCTTCGAGCAGTTTAGGCGGGAAAGTTACCGTGTCTCCGTGTTCCGTTTTCAACCGCAGATCCTTCGACTCCGCCGGTCAAAAAACCGACCGGCTTCGCTCAGGATGACACGATCGTAGGAGGTGGTCCAAGAACCGACTGGATCGGTGCAGGATGACACGATCGTGGAAAGTGAAAGGTTGATGATCGGCGGGGACTCGTTTCGTATGGGTCGAGTTGCGCGCACTGACGGTCAGTCGATACGCTCAAGCTTTGAACTGAGGAGACTTCGATGCGCCTGCGTGCAATGTCTTTCCTGCTTGCGGCTGTGATTCTGGCTGCGGCTTCCAGCCAGACCAGTCGGGCTTCCGGCCAGACCCCGACGGCCTCTTCCGCAGCTTCTCGCCAGGCTCCCGCACCGGCTCCCGCACAGGCAGCCACAGCGTGGCCGACGGAGGACGGCAGTGTTGTGCTTCCCGAGTTCAAATTCGGGACCGGCGAAACGCTCCCCGCACTCAAGCTGCACTACATCACGCTGGGCAAGCCACATCGCGATGCCGCCGGACACACCGACAATGCGGTGCTGCTGCTGCACGGCACGGGCGGCAACGCCCACTCGCTGATGAACCCGCTGTTCTCGAACGTGCTGTTTGGGCCGGGTGCGCCGCTCGACATCACGAAGTACTTCCTCATTCTGCCTGACGACATTGGCCACGGGCAGAGCTCCAAGCCTTCCGACGGCCTGCATGCGCACTTTCCCGCCTACGACTACGACGACATGGTGCGCAGTCAGCGCATGATGCTCGATGAGATGAAGGTCGACCACCTGCGGCTTATCCTCGGAACCTCGATGGGCTGCATGCAGACTTTTGTGTGGGGCGAAACGTATCCCGGCTTTGCGGATGCGCTGGCGCCGTTCGCGTGTCTGCCAGTGCAGATTGCGGGGCGCAACCGCATGATGCGGTACATGGCGATCGAGGCCATCAAGCAGGATCCGGCATGGATGGGCGGCGAGTACAAGACAGAGCCGGTGGAGGGCCTGCGCACTGCCAACGAGATGCTGCTGGTGATGGGTTCAAGCCCGTTGCAGATGCAGAAGACGGCTCCTACGCGCGAGCTGGCGGAACAGTATGTGGACCGCTACCTGGCGCGCACGATGGCCGCGACCGATGCGAACGACATGATCTTCTATGTGAACGCGAGCCGGAACTACGACCCGTCGCCGAAGCTCGCGAGCATCAGCGCGCCGGTGCTGTGGATCAACTCCGCCGACGACTACATCAATCCGCCGGAGCTGGGCATTGCGGAGAACCTGGTGAAGCGCATGGCTCATGCGCGGTTTATCCTGCTGCCGATTTCCGACGCCACGCGCGGGCATGGAACGCACACGGTGGCCGCGGTGTGGAAGGATTACCTGGCGGAGTTCATGCGGCAGACGGCATCCAAGGCGTAGTGCGGCTGCAAGTCTGGCTACAGCGCGGCCATGGGCGCCGCTTCGCAAGGCAATCGGCGGCTCCCGAATATCCGCGCCGCGAGTTCTGGCATCCCTTTCCCTATACTTGAAGTGGGGGATTTTCCCCGCGAGGTCTCGCAAAAGTTGAAGTACTGGGAAGGCTTGGGAGGCATTTATTCGCGTGTTCTTGGCGGGCTGATGCGCCGGATGCCGAACGAGCGGCAGCGATTGCTGGCGTTCACCATTCTCGCAGGCGGCCTGTGCGGGCTGGCCGCGGTGGCCTTTCACTTGACCATCGGCTGGGCCGAGGCGCTGTTGATCAATCGCGCCAACGCGGCCCCGGGCCATAGCTGGATATGGTGGACGGTCCTGACCCCAGGGCTGGGCGGCCTGGTTGTCGGCCTCGGCCTCACCTATCTTGCTCCAGCGGCCGCGGGCAGCGGCATTCCGCAGGTGAAGGTGGCGTTCGCCCTGCGCTCCGGCTTGGTGACGCTGCGGGAGACGATCGGAAAATTCTTCCTGTGCGCCATCCAGATTGGTTCAGGGGCGTCGCTGGGACTGGAAGGCCCCACGGTGCAGATTTGCGCCGGAGTCAGCAGCCTGCTGGCCCGCGCGGCCCAGCTCAACCCGCAGTATCGGCGCCGCATGGCGTCTGTCGGCATGGCCGCCGGCATTGCGGCAGCTTTCAACGCGCCCATCGCCGCCATTACGTTCACGCTGGAAGAGCTGATTGGCGACCTCGATTACACGATGCTTTCCGGCGTTATCGTGGCCGCCGCCCTGGCCGCTGTTGTGGAGCATTCCATCCTGGGCTCCAACCCCGTCTTTCGCATTGAGCGGTCCTACACGCTCACCAACTCTTCGTCGCTGGTGTGGTATGCGCTGCTTGGTTTGCTGGCAGCCGTCGTTTCGGTGGCGTTCACTGATTCGCTCCTGTTCTTGCGGCTCCAGTTCAGACGTTTGACGGCACTTCCAAGCTGGGTGCATCCGGGCATCGGAGGCCTGGCCACGGGGGCGCTGGCCGCCGTGGGCCTGGAGCTTTACCACCTCAACGGCATCGCGGGCGATCCCTACAAAACCCTGACCCTGGCGCTGACCGGTACCATGCCCGTCACTGTCATGGCGCTGTTCTGCGTGCTCAAGCTGGCCGCCACCGTATGCTCCTATTCGAGCGGAGGCTCGGGCGGCATCTTCGCGCCCTCGCTGTTCATGGGCGCCATGCTGGGTGGTGCGGTGGGCTACCTGGATGTGACCGTGTTTCACCACTCCACCGACGCCATCGGGGCGTTTGCCGTGGTGGGCATGGGCGCGGTGTTTGCCGGCATTGTCCGCGCTCCCATGACGTCGATCCTCATTGTGTTTGAGATGACCAACGGCTACGGCCTGGTGTTGCCGCTGATGATCGCCAACATGACCGCATTCGCGCTGGCGCGCTACTGGCGGAATGTGCCTGTGTATGAAGCGCTGCTGGCCCAGGACGGAATTCACCTGCCCCACGGATCGAAGCCCCTGGACCCCCCGGGCGATACCTCGTTGCCCGACGACGGCCTGGCGGGAAACGCCGCTGCCGCAGCGGCCCACGGATGATCGCCGCGGACCCTCCTCCGATCCGCGGGAATCGCTTCCTGCGCTCGCAGTCCTCGTCCGCACAACAATGGGGGCCGGGCGCCGGGCAATTCTGGGCGGCAACTGAAACCGAACCAATGCTATACTCAGTGGTGCGTTCGTCTGCCTGCGGCGATCCCGGAAAACCCCGGGAGGCAGTTGACGAAACACTTTGGAGGAGTACCATCGCATTCGATAAACGAGCAGCCAAGTCCTTTATCCGCATCAACGACCGGATCCGCGCGCGCGAAATCCGCGTCATCGACGAAAACGGCGAACAGATGGGCATCCTGCCCCCGTTTGAGGCGCTCAAGATCGCCCGGGAGCGCGGGCTCGATCTGGTTGAAGTCAGCCCCAACGCCGTCCCGCCCGTCTGCCGTATCCAGGATTACGGACGCTTCCTCTACGAGAAGGACAAGAGCGATCGGGCGGCACGCAAGAAGCAAAAAGTCATCGTGATCAAGGAAGTCAAGTTCTCCGTCACGGTGGACGAGCACGACTACCAGACCAAGAANNATTGGCGAAGCCGGTGTGGTGGAGTTCATGCCGCGCATGGAAGGCACGATTCTGCACGCCATCATCGCGCCCTCGAAGAAGCAGGAAGCGCCCAAGCCCAAGCCTGCCGCACCCGCGCCGCCTCAGGCAGCAGTTCCCCAGCCGCCGGTCCCGCAAGCGGCGCAGTAAAGCCCTTCGGGTTCACCCATCGCACCCTCAGGCCGCCCACTCGTGGGCGGCTGGTTTTTTGGCTCTGCGAAAATGCGAGGGTTCCGAGGGTAGGTGGAAGTCAAAGTTTTCTGTGCTATAAGAAAAGGACATTCGTCGCCGCGAAGCCGGGAGGCATTTGACCCCGGAGAGCGGCGGGAATGCCATCTTCCCCATATGTCATGCGAATTCGGACAGCATTCCTCCAGAGGGACAAATAGGTTGCGCGAAAGAACCTTCCCTCAGGAGCTAAAACCCGCGCTTCTTTTGAAGCATTTGCGGCACGACTAAAGTCGTGCCCTTTCAAAACCAAAGGGTTTCTCCGCGGGCTGTGAAGCCCGTCATTTTTTTGGACGTCTGCGGCGTGGCTGAAGCCACGCTCTCAAAAAACAGGCATCGTGAAAGATACATGAGACCTATTCATAGAAAGGGTTTGATCCATGACTGATTCGAGCGCATATTTGCCGGAAACACGGGAACGCGGCCGCGAGTGTTCAAGAATGTGTGTAGTGTTTGGGCTTGCGAGCGGGATCGCAGGCGTTGTTCTGTTGCTTTTGCTGACCGCCATCTGCAGTGCCGCCCAGAGCAGCGCCAGCGCGCCCCCGCAGGCCGCCGGCTACAAGCTGGCGTTCCAGGACGATTTTCGTTCGCTTGACCTGAGCCCCGACGGCGCCGGGAAGCACACCTGGTATGCCAACGTCTGGTTCAATCACAAGCGGCGGCCCATCGAAAACATCCGGGCAAGCGGCCAGGGACTCTCGCTCACCTGGCAGGACGGTCAGGAATCGAACGACACCAGCATTACCACCACGTCACCGGACGGGCGCAATTTTCACGCCTGGCGTTATGGGTATTTTGAAGTCCGGATGAAATGGGATGTGGTGGAAGGCGCCTGGCCCGCAATCTGGCTGATTCCGGAACAGGGCGCGAGGCACGAAGATATCTACGACGGAAGAGAAGACGCGGGTGAGATCGATATTTTCGAGGGGCAAGGGAACCATCCGAACGCCTATTACGGAACGATTCATCATTGGGTCAATGGAAATCAGCACGTCGAGTCCAACGGATTCAGCGGGGGGAACAACTTCCAGCTTCCGCCGGGAGTGGATCTTTCCGCGTATCACACCTATGGCATGCTTTGGGAACCGGGCCGGATCACCTGGTACTTCGACAACCGCCCGCTGCACTCGGAAAGGACATATCAAATCTTCGACAAGCAGGATTACTTCCTTGTGCTGGGCATGCAGGAAGGGTCTGACTGGAAGGAAGGAAATCGCAGCAAGTTGAAGACGCATGCGATGACCATGAACGTGGATTGGGTTCGGGTGTGGCAGAGATAGCGGCGGAGGCGAATTCGAATCCGTGTCCGGGCCTGAGATGCGGTTCGCTTTCGCCCGTGTATTCTGACCCCATGCGTTTCGCGCGATTCCTCCTCTTTGCAGGTTTGCTCGCCTTTGCATTCGCCTCCGCGCCGTCAGCGGTTGCCGTCGATGAGCCGCATTTCCCCAGCAGCGAGGACCTGCGCCACCTGAAAGGCATCGGCGGCCCGCAGCTCTCGCCTGACGGGAAGCTGGTGCTTTTCTCCGTCACCGACTCCACCGCCGATGGAGCCAAGACCCACATCTGGATGGCACCCACAACCGGTGGCGGGGAGAAGGCCAGGCAGCTCACGTTTTCGCCGCCCGCGGACAAGCGCGGCGAGCTCGCCCCGCAATGGTCCTCAGACGGCAGCGCCATCTTCTTCCTCGCGCATCGCGGCGAACACACGCAGATCTTCCGGCTCGACTTGCGCGGGGGCGAGGCGGCTGCTTACGACCTGAAGGTCGCGCCGCCGGTGGATGAATCGAAGGCGAAGAACACGATTCCGCCGCCGGGCGGAGACAAGAAGGCGGACGAGAAGAATACAGACGAGAAGAAGACAGGCGAGAAGGCCGCGGGCTCCGCCGAGACGCTGCCGATCGACGTGGCCGGCTATGCGCTCTCAGCCGATGGAAAAGGCCTGGCCGTGTGGGCGCACGACCCCGAAACTCCCGGCGAGAAGAAGCAGAAGGACGCCAAAGCCGACGCATCGTGGGTGAACCACGAACTGCACGCAACGCGGCTCTACTTGGCCGCGCTCAAAGCCGACGGTTCGATTGAGGGCGCGTTGAAGCCGGTTGAGGTGGCTCCCGATATCAAGATGGCGGTGTGGTCGCCCGCATCGGACCGGTTGCTGGTTCTGACCGAGCAGCCCAACGATGCGGCCGATCTGGGACCCGCAGGGGCGGCATGGACAGTGGAGGCCGCCGCGCCGGAAAAATCCAGGAAGCTGGACGGGGTTCCGGCCACCGTGGGCGGCGCAGCGTGGAGTCCCGATGGCCGCCAGATCGTCTTCGCTGCTGCCACGCCGGAAGATGCGCCTCCCGGCTATGACGAGATGTTTGCGCTGTCCGTTTCCGTTTCCAGCGCCAAGCCCGTGAGGCTCTCGGCCGACTTTGCCGGACAGCTCAACGGGGCCGCTCTCCTCTTCGCGACCGATGGCTCTCTGGTGGCGCAGGCCGGCATCGGAACCAGGTCCGCGGCTGTCCGCATGGCTCTCGACGGCAAGGCTCCGCCTGCCTCCATCGATCTGGGCGCGGCTGTCTCCACGGGCCTGCACACCAACCGCAAGCGGATGGGCTGGGTGTGGCTGGCGGAGAGTGGCGGCCAGCCGGTGAAGCTTTGCTACGCGCCTCACCTTGGCGACACCTGCACGCAACTCCCCTCGCCCGACCTTGCGCCCGCCAACCTGCGCTCCATCGAGCCGGAACTGGTGAGTTGGAAGAGCGGCGATTTCACCATCGAGGGTCTGCTCTATCTGCCGCCCAAGTCAGGTTCCGCAAAGGTTCCGCTCATCGTCGATGTGCACGGCGGGCCCTTCGGCGCATGGGAAAACCGCAACGATGTGTTTGCCGCGTTCATGGTGGGGCACGGATGGGCAGTGCTGCGGCCCAACCCGCGCGGCTCCTCCAACTATGGCGTCAAGTTCGCCGCTGCCAACAAGAACGACCTAGGCGGCGGCGACTACCAGGACGTGATGGCGGGCGTGGACGCGGTTCTGGCAAAGTTCCCGCTGGACCCGACGCGGATGGCGCTGATGGGCTACAGCTATGGCGGCGAAATGGCCGCCTTTGTGGAAGGCAAGACCGACCGCTTCAAGGCCATCATCAGCGGTGCGCCGGTGATCGACCAGTTCAGCGAATACGGGACCGAACACGGTTCGTGGTACGACCGCTGGTACTTTGGCAAGCCGTGGGAGCGCCAGCAGGACGCGTGGCGGCAGAGTCCGCTGGCCGGGGCAAGCAAGGCGAAAACGCCCTTTCTGCTGCTGCAGGGTGAGGGCGACGTAACTGACCCCCTGGGCCAGGCGCAGGAGATGTACCGCGCCCTTCGCCAGGGAGGCGTGCCGGTCGAACTGGTGACCTATCCGCGCGAGGACCACGGCCCGCTGGCAACAGGCATCTTCGGCCATCCCACCGCAGAGCCATGGCACGGATTCGACGGGCGGCAGAGGATTGTGGAGTTTCTTGAGAAGGCCTTCGGACCGGGGTAGGCAGGGCCGGCAGGTCAGGGGATTCAGCTCGGCCATCAGCCGGCGCGAGAGCGTGGCCTAAGGAAATCTGATTCTTCGGTGACTAACACCTTGTCTGAACCGGTCACAGAGCCCCGCCAAGCCCCTGTGCTAGACTCCCTGTCGACATGCGAATCCGACTGTACGCGCTACCAACCCTTCTGCTCTTTGCCGGGCTTGAAACCGTCCTTCTTTCCGCAGAGCAGGCTAGCGTTCCGCACCTTGAAAAGCGCGGTGTCGCGACTCAACTCATCGTCGACGGAAAGCCGTTCCTGATCCTGGGAGGCGAGTTGCACAACTCCTCGTCGTCGAGCCTGGATTACATGAATCCGCTATGGCCCAAGCTGGCCGGTATGGGCCTCAACACGGTGATCACGCCGCTTAGTTGGGAACTTGTCGAACCCACGGAGGGGAAGTACGACTTCGCCCTGGTGGACGGCCTGCTGGCACAGGCGCGCAACGAGCGCGAGCGCATTGTCTTTTTGTGGCTGGCCTCGTGGAAGAACGGCATGTCAAGCTACGCGCCGGTCTGGGTCAAGGAGGACACACACCGGTTTCCACGTGTGGTGGAACGGGGCGGTGAAGTGGAACTGCTGAGCCCGCTGGACCCCGCGACGCAGGACGCGGATGCCCGCGCCTATGCCGCCGTGATGCAGCACATCAAGGAAACAGACAGCCGCGATCATACCGTGCTGATGATGCAGGTGGAAAACGAAGTGGGCGTGCTGGGCGATACGCGCGACCACTCCGCAGCCGCCAACCGCGCCTTTGCCGGGGCCGTGCCGGAAGAGCTGACCCGCTACCTGAAGGCGCATCGCGACACGCTCTATCCTCGTTTAAGGGCACTGTGGGACGAGAACGGCGCCAAGACGGCGGGCACGTGGGCCGAGGTGTTTGGCGATACCGTCAGAGCCGACGAGGTCTTCATGGCCTGGTACTATGGCCGCTACGTGCAGGCGGTTACAGCGCGCGGCAAGGCTGCCTACAACATTCCCATGTATGTGAACACCTGGCTGGCGGGAGACGATGCGACACCGGGCGACTTTCCCAGCGGCGGTCCCGAGCCGTGGGTCGTGGATGTGTGGCGGGCCGCTGGATCGGCGGTGGACTTCTATGCGCCTGACCTTTATGCCGAGAACTTCGCAGAATGGTGCCTGCGCTATCACCGCGACGGCAATCCGCTGTTCATGCCGGAGACCCGGGGCGGCACGCCGGGAGCCGGCAACGTCTTCTACGCTTTCGGAGAGGAAGCCGGGTTTGGCTTTTCGCCCTTTGCCATTGAAGATGATACGGACCCGAAGAGCGATCTGGCCGTCAGCTACGGCTTGCTGGCGCAGCTGACGCCGCTGCTCGCACAGCATCAGGCCGCCGGCGACGTGCATGGCTTTGTTCTCGATAAAAGCCACCCGTCGGTGGACTTCGCCATGGGAGGCTACACCCTGCATGTGGCTCTGGATGAGATTTTTGGGAATCACTCGCAGGGCGGTTTTGGCCTGATCATGGCCACGGGTCCGGACGAGTTTCTGGGCGCCGGGAAGGGCTTCAGGGTGTCGTTCACGCCGCGGGGGGATGGGCGGCAGGTGGGCATTGCCTCAGTGGATGAAGGTGCGTTCGACGATGGGAAGTGGGTTCCGGGTCGCCGCCTGAACGGCGACGAAAACGACCAGGGCAAGGGCTGGCGGTTTGATATGAGGCACTTGAAGACGGTGAAGGTGAAGCTCTACCGGTTCGAGTAGGGGCAAAGTCCGCCGCACCTCAGGAACGTGAGCCAAGGGGGGATTCGTCCTTTTTCACGCGGGGTTTCCATCGGGCTTACGTTCCGAACTGCTCAATCTGCTGGAATTGCTTCAAACCTTCCTCGTCCACGGGACCGGTAGCGTGGCCACCCATGCGCAAGCGATGACCATCCAGATCCTCCACATTCATCTCCCGCACATTCCAGGGCATATTGGTGGGAGGCATGCGAACGATGGCGCCGCTTTGCTTGTATTCCTCGTGGAGCGCATCTGGATCATCGATGAAGAGCGACATCCAGGTTCCGGACTGTCCCTGCGCCCCCTGGCAGAAGAAGATGTCGACCTTACCCCGAGTCACGCAAGCAAATGTCGGTGGGCTTCCCCAGTCCCACTTCTTTTAAAACCCCAGTTTGTTGACGTAGTAGTCAATCGACGCTGGAACGTTCCTGACGTTCAAAATCGGGATCACGCATTCAAATTGATTCATACGAGTCCTCCAGCTTTGGGTGAGTGGCGCCCTGCTGCCAATGCGAGGAAAACAGCTTATCAAACCGAAAAGGCTCCGGGGATACGTTTCGACTCTCAACGCGGATTGCGGTATACTGATCGAAGCCTCAAGTGGGCAGGGAAGTCCCTGTCTGCGGGGCATTCGGACGGGGCGAACGCCCCAATCCAAAACGAGAAGAAAAATGCCCAAGTTGAAGACCCATACGGGCGCGAAGAAGCGCTTCAGCAAGACTGGCACCGGCAAAATCAAGCGGGGCCAGACGAAGACGCGTCACATCCTGTCGTCCAAGTCGCCTAAAGTGAAGCGCAAGCTCGGTAGAACCGTGCTTGTTTCCGACGGTGACTACGCGAAGGTAGCGCGCATGATTCCTTACGCCTGATCGATGCTTCGGCTCCGCACGGCGGAGTTGGCGCTTCAGGGCCCCTGTGGATCCGCCACGGCGGACGGGCCCCCGGCAAGCCGGACATTTTGAACCAGTCCGACGCCAGCCGAGAGATTCAGGCTTGAACGAGCGAGTGAAGAGGTTATTGCCTGGCCCGGCATGGGCTCGGCTCTCCTGCCTCCAGCCGCGTAACCCACGAACCAAAACGGAGAAGACACATGCCCCGCGTAAAACGCAGTACCAAGCGGAGTGACCGCCGCAAAAAGATCCTGAAGAGGGCCAGCGGCTACTTCCTTACGAAATCCAAGCTTTATCAGGCAGCCCAGGAAGCCGTCGAGCGCGGCCTCAAGTTTGCCTACACCGGCCGCAAGCAGAAGAAGCGCCAGTTCCGGTCCTTGTGGATCGTGCGCATTTCGGCCGCCTGCAAGCTCAACGGCACCAGCTACTCGCAGTTCATCAACGGCCTGAAGAAGGCCGGCATCGAGCTGGACCGCAAGGTCCTGTCCGACATCGCCATCAAGGACGCCGCGGGCTTTACCAAGCTCACTGAGCAGGCCAAAGCGGCGCTGACCCCGAAGGCTGTTGCATAAGCCGACAAACGATTAGGCAACTCGAACGGCCCGGAATCCCGTGGGTTCCGGGCCGCCTCGCATTGGAGCCTGAGCCGGGACTGTCAAAGGCCTTTTGGCGCTATAATCGCGGCAAGGATTGAGCTGTTCGCATGAAAGTTCGCGACGTGCTGAAGCTGATCGAAGATGACGGCTGGTATCAGGTGACGCAGAAGGGCAGCCACCGCCAGTTCAAGCACCCTGTGAAAGTTGGGCGCGTCACGGTGGCTGGGCATCCGTCGCAGGAGATGGACAAGGGAACTTTCAGTAACATTCTCAAGCAGGCGGGATTGAAATGAAGGAATATGCGGCTGTATTCGAGAAGACATCGAACGGTTGGAGCGCCTACGCTCCAGACCTGCCGGGGTTGGGCGTGGCGGCCGCTACCTTCGAGGAGACGGAGCAGTTGCTTCGCGAGGGAATCGAACTTCACATTGAAGGGATGCGCGAAGATGGCTTACCCATTCCCGAGCCAATCACAAGGGTGATGCGGATGCCGATTCCGGCGTGATCTTCACCAGCAAGTGTCGGAAACGAAGCTGAATATATCGAAGATAGAAGCCCTCTCCCACACGCGACAAGAGGCATAAAGATTCCGCTCCATGCAATGGTTTATCCTGCTCTTTACGCATGATCAACGAAGATATTCCCAATCTGTCGGCCTTCGACGACGAGTCGTTGGACAAGGCCTTTGCCGCGCTCGCCACACAAGCCAATGACGACGCAGCCGCGCTCGACGGCCCTGAAGCTGTGGAAGCCTTCCGCCTGGAGTGGCTGGGGCGGAAACAGGGCCGCCTGAACGAAGTCTCCAGCCGCTGGCTCAAGGCCGCGCCGCCTGAAGCGAAGAAGCCCGTGGGCGAGCGATTCAAGACGCTCAAGGAGTTGGTGGAGCGCCTGCTGGACCAGGCTTCCAGTGCCGGCCCTACTGACGCCGCGCTTGCCGCGGAAGCCATCGACGTCACGCTGCCTGGCACCCGCCGCCTTATGGGCGCCGAGCACCCGATCACGCGCACGCTCAACGAGCTGACGCAGATCTTCGCGGCGCTGGGCTACTCGGTCGGCGTGGGGCCCGAGGTTGAAACCGACTTCTACAACTTCGAGAGCATGAACTTTCCGCCCGGCCACCCGGCGCGCGACACGCAGGACACGCTGGTGATCGCCAACCAGGAACGCCGCCCCTTGCGCGACCGGCTGTTGTTGCGCACCCACACCTCGCCGGTGCAGATGCGCACCATGGAGTCGCAGCCGCCGCCGGTGCGCATCATCATTCCTGGCAAGGTGCACCGCAACGATGCCGCCGACGCCACGCACTCGCCCATCTTTCATCAAGTGGAGGGACTCTGCGTCGACACCAACATCACCTTCAGCGACCTGAAGGGAACGCTCGACCACGCCATGAAAGCGCTGTTCGGCTCGTCGGTGAAGACGCGCTTCTTTCCATCGTTTTTTCCGTTCACTGAACCCAGCGCCGACGTGCAGATCAGCTGCATCTTCTGTGGCGGCAAGGGCTGCCGCAAGTGCAAGCAGTCGGGCTGGATCGAGCTGCTCGGTTGCGGCATGGTCGACCCCGCGGTGTTCGCTTTCGCCGCGGAAAAGCAGCCTGCCTACGATCCGAAGAAGATCTCCGGCTTCGCCTTTGGCATGGGCGTGGAGCGCATTGCGATGATGAAGTACGGCATCAGCGAGATTGGGCAGTTTTACGCGGGAGATATGCGGTTCCTGGGGCAGTTTGTGTAAGAAGCGGTGCTGGCGGCGTTAGCCGCGCTGCGCGCCGTTAGCGGAGTTCGCAGAGAGGAACGGCAATGTGGCGCTGGATCATTCGCGTGTATGTGAGTCTGGTGGTCTTTTGCTTTCTGGTGTTCTTCTCTGGCGCGCTCCTGATGAATGTAACTCGCGGACTCGCCAGGGCTGGGTTTCCGGCTCTCTCATATTGGATTCACACCCATGTGTTGCTCACGATGTTCTCGTTGGGTGTGACTGCCGGGCAGGTTGTTTTAGGTGCGAACTTTACTGGACGCGGTTGGTTTCGATCGAAGGATAGGGTGACGTACGAGGGCTTCAAACTGGAGAAGATCAAGCCTTGGACGTTGGTCATTGTAAGTCCACTTCTCCTGTTGGGAATCGCCGTTTGGTTCTTGGAGCAAAGTGAGGCAGGTGTTTTTTACCCCACTCTGCGGGATTTCTATCAAGGCTTTCTGATGCCGAATTGTACAAACGCTCGGCTGGTTGGTTTAGGGGTCGACGTCGCATGCGCTACGCAGCTTCTGATCGTCGGGACGTGGATGGCGTCGCTTGGCTATTCGTTGGCACCGATTGTTCGAAAACGCGGATCCAGATTGCTGCATAAAATGCGCGGCAAAGATGAAATAAGGATTTTGCCGGAGAAACGCAAGGAAGACCTGATGAAAGAGAAAACAAAGTTGCAATGAAAATACTCACTGATTGGCTTAGGTCCTATCTACCGACGCTTCCCGCCAGCGACGCCCAACTCGCTGAAGACCTCACCTTGCGCGGCATCGCCGTCGAGGGCATCTACGATCTCGGCTCCGGCAACGGCTCGGTCTACGAGATGGACATTACGACCAACCGCGTCGATGCCATGAACCACTTCGGTGTGGCGCGTGAGGCGGCGGCGATCTATGGACTTGATCTAGAGCCGCTCGATTCAGCTTTGCCCGACGCGACTCCGTCAGCAAATCCGTTCTCCGTCCGCATTGAAGCTGAAGACGCCTGCGGCCGATTCACTGCGCGCGTGTTGCGCGGCATCACCATCGGCGAGTCGCGAGACTGGTTTCCCGGCGCGGAAGTTGCCACGTACTTCAATCTTCTCGAGCAGAAGAAGATTTCCAACGCTGTCGACGCCACCAACTTTGTTTGGCTCGCCATGGGACAGCCCACGCACGTCTTCGACCTCGACAAAATTGAGGGCGGCATCGTCGTGCGCCGCGCGCGCAAAGGTGAAAAGCTCAAGACTCTCGACGGCATCGAGCGCACCCTCGACCCTGAAGACCTCGTCGTCGCCGACCATGTGAAGCCCCTTGGCCTCGCAGGTGTCATGGGCGGGTGGGACACGATGATTACTCCCGCCACCACCAACGTGCTCGTCGAGGCCGCGTGGTTCGAGCCCATGGCTGTGCGCCGCACCGCGCGTCGCCACGGACTGCACACTGACGCCAGCCACCGCTTCGAACGCGGCGCAGACTTCAACGCGTCGCCCGTCGCCTCCGCCATTGTCAGCCGAATCCTCCTCGCCAACGGTGGACACATCGAAGGCGACCTGGTCGATGTACGCGTCCCTGCACTCGAAGCCCGCACCGCGAGGCGCAGGCCCATCGCGCTCGCGCTGAGCGAAGTACATCGCATCCTCGGGAGCACGATCGACAAGGAGGGCATTACGGTTTCGACCGTCGAGAATGTGCTCAACGCACTGGGCTGCGAGTTAGCGAGTCAGCAAGTCAGCAAGTTAGCGAGTCGGCAAGTCAGCGAGTCGGCGAGTCAGCAAGTTCGCGAGTTAGCGAGTCAGGGAGGAAAGAATGCCAGGTGGCAGGTTACGCTGCCCAGTTGGCGCCTCGATCTCGAGCGAGAAATCGATCTCACTGAAGAGGTCGCCCGCGTCTACGGCTACAACGGTTTCGCCAACACGCTGCCGGCCTTTGGCGAAGGCGTCCGCGCGCTTCCGTGGGCTGAGCACGAGTCCGCGGTGCGCCGCACGATCCTGGCCGCCGGCTTCCACGAGGGCATCGCCAGCACCTTCTGCTCCGCCGCCGACGCTGCACTCACCGCGCCCCAGCCGGGCCTTGCCGTGCCGCTCGGAAACCCGCTGAGCGAAGAGGCCGGCGTGGTGCGTCCCTCGCTCGTTCCCGGCATCTTGACCATGGTCGCCGGCAACCTGCATCGCGATGTCAGCGACGTACGCCTCTTTGAGCTGGGCACCGTCTTCAGCGGCACTACGGAGAAAGTGGAAGAGCGCTCCGCGCTGGCATTCGGAGCCGCCGGCGCAGTGCCCCAGCAAAGCGCCCTCCATCCCGCGCGGCCCATCGAGTTTCACGACCTGAAAGGCGTCGTGGAGCAGGTGCTGTCGCGCTTCCACGCGGACGCCGTTTACTTTGATCGCTTTCCGGCGGAGGACGGGCTCACGCCAGCGTGGCTCCATCCCTACCGCTCCGCGCGCGTGGCAGTTGAGGGCGCTACTGTGGGCTGGTTCGGTCAACTGCATCCACGCGAGGCCACAGCCCGCAAACTCAAGGAGACGGTGCTTGTGGGCGAACTTTATCTCGACCGCCTCTACAAGTTGGCGCTGCGCAAGCCGGCGGCCCGCGACATCTCGCGCTTCCAGCCTGTGCGCCGCGATTTCTCTTTAATTTTGGATGAAACCATCGGGTGGGAAAAGATCGACCAGGCGCTCGCCGGCCTGCAGATTCCCGAGATGGTGGAGTGGCGCGCCCGCGAGGTTTTCCGCGACGCCAAACTTGGCAAGCGCGAGTATTCGCTGCTGCTGGGCGTTACGTTTCAGGCCCCCGACCGCACCATGCGCGAAGAGGAGTTGCAGAGCTACCAGACTCGCGTAGTGGAGGCCGTTGGCAAAGCAGGTGCGAGGCTTCGGACCTGACGGCGGAGCAGGCCATGGAGGCGCTATACTCCAAGAAAGTGCGTAGGCACGGAGGTTTTTTCGATGTCGCAGTTTTCATTTGAGCCCGGGATTGAGGAAGAAACCAGCGGTGAGAATCAGCACGAGAATCCTGGCGGGGAACCGGAGACTCTGGCCTTGAGCGCGAATGATTTTTCCGCACTTGAAGAGCGGGTTCTGCGTACTGTCAACCTGGTCAAGCGCGAACGCCTTGCCCGTAGCGAAGCCGAGGAGCGCGCCGCCAAGGCCGAAGCGAAGCTGGCGGAGCAGGCGCCTGTGGCCGATTCTCTGCAGAACGAAGTGACCGCACTGCGCGCCGAGCGCGAGCAGGTGCGGCAGCGTGTGGAGCGGCTTCTCTCCCAACTCGACGCGCTCGAGCTGTGAGCCCCGCAATGGATCAGGCTCCCGCAACCAACTACGTCACCGTTGAAATCTACGACCAGACCTATCACCTCTCGGGCCAGGACGCGGACCACATCCGCGAACTCGCCGCGCAGGTGGATGCCAAGATGCGTGCCGTCGCCGCACAGGGCCGCACCGTCGATTCGCTGCGCGTAGCCGTGCTGGCGGCCCTGAACCTGGCTGACGAGCTGGCGCAGGCCAGCGCCAGCGAGAGCGGCGCTTCAGCGCGGGTGGGCCATGCCCGCGCCAGCAGTCTGCGCGGGCTGCTGGATGAAGTGCTCGAAGAAGAACGAAAAACCGGTTCATAATTCCAAATTCTTCAAGCGTTGTGGGGCCTTCGCCGTTTCGGGACCAGCCTTCCCGAAGTCGTCGCGGAGGCCCTATCACACCGCGCCTGTCTCGCACAAGACTTGCAATTCCGCGCGCGGACCCATACTATCCGCAATAGAAACCGGCCTGCAAAGCAGGTGGGTAATCAACGCTGGTTGAACCAACATTCATTGAACAGGGGCTCAACTCGACAATCGGTTCTGTGTGCCGTGTCCGCCAGTCCGGAATGCCTAATGAACCGCGGAGAGCTCCACCTTCCTAGGAAGGGTTCACCAGCGCATTGCCCACGGCCCAGCGGGTCGGGTTCTACTTTCCTTGCGGCATCCCCCTCGCAGCGTCTGCTGTCCTGATCAGCGCCAAAACGCCAACCGTATGGTGAATGCCGTATTCTGGCTCAGGTGCATCCAGTCCTCTTCCACATCGGAACTCTCGTCGTCCCAAGCTATGGCGCCATGGCCGCGCTGGGCGTTCTGCTGGCGCTGATCGTGGCGCAGCGAACGGCGCGCGCGGTGGGCCTTGTTCCCAACCAGGTGTGGAACCTCTGCGTGATCGCGTTGTTTGCGGCGCTGGTGGGCTCGCGGCTGCTGCTGGTCGCCGTCAACTGGCGCGACCTGCTGCGCCACCCGGTGTGGATGCTGGGACTCGCGATGATCCACCATCCGCTGTTGGCCGCTGCGGGTGCGCTGCTGGGAGCGCTGGCGGCCTTGGCGTACGCGCGCCGGCAGCACATGCCGCTGGCCGCCACAGCCGATGCGCTGGCCGCGCCGCTGGCCCTGGGGCTGGCGTGTGAGCAAGTTGGCGCGCTGCTCGCCGGCTCAGGCTATGGCACCGAATCCATCGCTGCGTGGGCCGTGACCTACACCAGTACGCAGGCCGCTCGATGGAGCGGCACACCTCTCGGCATTCCGCTGCACCCGGTGCAGGCCTACACCGCGCTGGCGTATCTCACGCTTGCCGTTGTGCTGCTGGTGCTGCTGCCGATGCGCCGTCAGCAGGGCGACGTGGCAGGACTCGCGCTGATGGGCACGGGCATCGCGCTCTTCATTACAGAGCTATGGCGCGATCCTGAAGGCCGCGGCTCGGTGCTGCGTGGTGCGCTCGACGGTCCGCAGATTGCAGCCATCGTGCTGGTGGTTGCGGGGGGTCTGCTGCTGCGCGAACGAAGAACACCGGATGGGCGTGGTGGCCTCCCACCCTTTCGCCAGAAAGAAGGCGAAAGGATGGGGCACGGGGCGGTTGAGGGACGGCAAACGAAAGACGAGGCCGCACATGGATGAGATCCGCACTATCGTCGTACCGTCTGAAGCCGCGGGTCAGCGTCTCGATCAGTTTCTTGCCACGCAACTTGAAGGCGTGAGCCGCTCGCGCGTGCAACTGCTGATGGAGCAGGGCGACGTGCTGGTGAATGGTGAACGCGAGAAAGCTTCACTCAAGCTGCGCGGGGGCGAATCCATCAAGGTCACGGGCGAGCCGCATCCAGCGCCGCTCAAGGCGATGGCAGAAGACATTCCGCTGCACGTGATCTTCGAGGACGCCAACCTGGCGGTGATCGACAAGCCCGCGGGCATGATGGTGCATGCCGGCTCCGGCCAGAACGAGGACGCCCGCAGTCGCGGCACGCTGGTCAACGCACTGCTTTTCCGTTTCAAAAAGCTCTCGGCCAGCGGGGGCGATCTGCGGCCGGGAATCGTGCACCGGCTCGACAAGAACACCAGCGGCCTGATCGTCGTGGCAAAAAACGACCGCACCCACGTGGCATTGGGGGAAATGTTCTCAAGCCGCCAGATGAAGAAGACCTACGTGGCCCTGGTGCAAGGGGCGGTGGAGCGGCAGAAGGGCACCATCAACGCCAACGTGGCTCGCGACCCGGTGCGCCGCACGCGCATGACCGCGCATCCGCAGGACAACTCGCGCACCGCCGTCTCGCACTACGAAGTGGTCCGAAGGTTCGACACGCGCTTCGGCAAATTCACGCTGGTGCGGGTGCGCATTGAGACGGGCCGTACCCACCAGATCCGCGTCCACATGGCCTCCCTCGGGCACCCGGTGGTGGGCGACACGCTCTACGGCGCCTCCGCGCAACTCACCGACCTGGTGGCAGCGCAGGCCCCGACGTCCAAGGCGGCCCGGCGCAAGTCCGATCCGGAGCGGCTCAGGCTGGGCCGAAACTTTCTCCACGCGGCCGAATTGGAATTTACGCACCCCGTCACCGGCAAGTTGCTGTCGCTTACCGCTCCACTGCCCGACGAACTGGAAGAATTCCTTCGGCGGCTTGAGGGCGTCAAAGGTGCAGAGCCGTTGGCGCCCACGCGCAGCAGCCCCGCCATTGCTAAAATGAGGAAGTGATGAACCCAAAGCTTTTAGGCCTTCTGCTTGCGGCCGCACTCCCAGCGACGATGCTCGCCGCGCAGCAACCTGCAACTCCGCCCGCCACTCCGCCAACGGCCCCGGCGCAAGCTCCTGCCGCACAGCAACCCGGAGCGCCAGCCGCCGATCAATCCCAGGACACCGGCCCCATCCTCAAACTGGGCGTCAATGAGGTCAACCTGATCTTCACGGTGACCGACAAGCACGGCCACTACATCCCCAATTTGAAGCAGAGCGATTTTGCGCTGCTTGACGACCAGAAGGCGCCTTCCAAGGTGACCTCGTTCCGCCAGCAGATCAACCTGCCGCTGCGTGTAGGCATCGTGATCGATGCCAGTACCTCCATCCGCTCGCGCTTTGAATTTGAGCAGCAGTCTGCCTCGGAGTTTCTGATCGAGACGATCAAGGCTCGCAGCGATCGGGCATTCGTGATGGGCTTCGATGTGACGCCCACCGTCACCCAGGACTGGACAAATAATCTCGACGCCCTGCAGACCGGCATCAACCGCATGCGGCCCGGGGGTGGTACCGCGCTGTTCGACGCGGTGTATACGGCCTGCCGCGACAAACTGCTCGAGGCGCGCGGCCAGGAACCGGTGCGCAAGGCCATGGTCCTCATCTCCGACGGCGACGACAACCAGAGCCGCGTCCGCCCCGATGAAGCCATCAAGATGTGCGAGCGCGCAGAGACCATCATTTACGCCATCAGCACCAACTGGACGCCGAGCCGCGGCAAGGGCGACCAGGTTCTGACCCAGATGTCGGAGGCCACAGGCGGCCAGGTCTTCTTTCCGCCTTCGGTGGAGGAAATGTCCAACAGCTTCCATGAAATCCAGGCTGAACTGCGCAGCCAGTACGCGCTGACCTACACGCCGGCCGACTTCAAGGCGGATGGAGCCTTCCGGCCCATTTACCTCTATTGCAATGACCGCCGCTACCAGGTGCGCGCCAGAAAGGGCTACTTCGCCCCCACGCAATAGGGAGTCATCTGAGCCGGTACCCTTCGCCGGAAGTGCAAAACAGAGTGCCCCGGGTCTCGCCGTTCTGCGAGTCCTGGGGCTTTTTATCTGGGCGGGTGAGGCTCAGTCGCTCTCGTTCCCTGTGACGGGCGCAAGGTCGCTGGCGACAATGTCTGGGAACACATCCTGGGTCGGAGCGATTTTAGGCCAGCAGAGCGCCATGACTGTGCCGCGGCCGGGACGGCTGCGGACGTGAATGCAGCCGCCGTGCGCCTCAACGATCTGCTTCGTAACCCACAAGCCGAGGCCGGTGCCGATGTCCTTCTTGGTGGTAAAGAAGGCGTCGAAGATATGGGGCAACTGCGCTGCCGAGATGCCGTTTCCTGAATCGGCGACGACGACCCTGGTGGTGGCCCCGCAGTGACAATGAGCGGCCCTGACGCGGATGTGCAAAGTGCCGTCGTTGGGCAAGGCATCCACGGCGTTGCCGACCAGGTTGCTGAACACCTGGCGCAACTCGGATTTGCTGGCAAAGGCCGATGTGCCGGCGGCGCAGCGCTTCTTCACAGTGATGTTCTTGCCATGGATCTTGTTGGAGTACAGGGCGAGGATCCCGTCAACCAGTTCGCTGACCTCCACCGGGCCGAACTCGTTCTCGCGGCGCGCGAATGAGAGGGTGTGGCGGGTGATCTGCGAGGCTCGCTGCAACTCCCGTTCCGCGGTTTCGGCATAGCGGTCGATGTCGGCCAGTTCGTGGGTACCCCTGATCAGGAACAGGAGATTTGCCACAGCTTCCAGCGGATTGTTGACCTCGTGCGCAATGGTGGATGCGAGGCGGCCCAGGGAGGCAAGCTTGTCGGCGTTGCGCAGGGCGGCCTCGGATTTCTTTTCCGCGGAGATATCGCGGAACACGAGCACTGCCCCAATGAGGTTTCCACCCGCATCGCGTATGGGGGCAGCGCTTTCGTCGATGGGTATCTCGCTGCCGTCAGGCCGCATCAGCAACGTGTGATTGGCGAGCGCGACCACGCGCCCCAGTTCGAAGACCTTGTGAAGGGGGTTTTCGACTGGCGCTCTGGTTGTCTCATTGGCGATCCTGAAAACATGGTCAAGCTGCCGGCCCATGGCCCGTGTCGCACTCCAGCCAGTGGTCTGCTCGGCAGTGGGGTTCATGAACGTGATGCGTCCCTCACGGTCGGTGACCATCACGGCATCTCCAATGCTGGTGAGGGTGACGCTCAGCCTCTCGCGTTCGCCTTCCAGCTTTCGTTGAAGGGAGCCGATGGTGCCCACGAGCACCGATACCAGGCACCCCTCGAAGCTGAAAACGGCCAGGCGAAGGACATTTTCCGGATCGGTTACCTGAAACGACAATCGCGGCTCGAGTATCCACGCATTCAGCAGCACGGAAACGGCCGTAGTGGTTAAACCTGCGCCCCAGCCCCCATACAGTGCGGAGAGGATGACTGACAGTGTGAAAAGAAGAAAGAAAGGATCGGTTGAGATGGTGAAGAAAGGGCCTGTGATGGCGAGAGCCAGCAAAGGCAGAGCCACGGCGACAAGATAACGGGCCACGATTTTGCGCGGCTTGTCAGGGAACACGAATTTGGAAACCTTGCGACTGAAATCGAAGGCCATGGCTCCCTCATTCCTCTATCGCGCGAAACGAGTCGGGTCTGCTCTCGTTTCGGTTCGGGCGCAACCTTTGCGTGTGGCGATTGCGACCATTCTTCCCTTGTCATCGGCCGCTGTCAATGGAAAGGTGTATGAAACGGACAAGATGCTGGGATCAAAAGGTTTCGACGGCTCCGGAGATGGGTAAGAAACCCGATTCTCAGGCCGGTATCGATGGCGACCGGGCTAGACGATCAAGCAGAACCCGCGGATGAATCGGCTTGCCGATCAACTCGAAACGGTGGCCCTTCACCTCCGCGCCGTGCAAAAGATCTTCAGTCGCCGCGTTGCCGGAAAACAGGATTACCCGGCAGCCGGGCAGACTCGCTGAGATCCGAATGGCAGCCTCGACGCCGTTCATGCCTTCCATGATGACGTCGCTGATCAGCACGTTGGGCTTCAGCACCTCCGCCAATTCCACTGCCTTGGCGCCGCTATAGGCCGCCACGGTTTCAAAGCCGCTCTTGTTGAGAATGAGGGCCAGGGTGTCGGCAATGAGGCGTTCGTCGTCCACAACCAATACACGAATTCCAAGCTTATCTATGGGCATATTAGCGCCTTCGTCATAAGTTGAAAAGCAGGGCTCCGGAACAACTCAGTAATGCAGAAGGCCGAGCCTCCACGTGTCTGGTTCAGAGGCAATCCCCAGGTCTCAGATTCTGGGGGTGGCCGGGCCGGGAACGAGTACTGAATATACGGTAGTCTACCGCCAGTCTACCTCGAGTTTGGGGTGAGTAATGTTTGGTAGACGACATAAGCGTAGCAGCTACTGTTACTTTCGTTTTCGACTCTTCAGGTGATCTCGATTCACCTTTCGCGTCTTTGGGGTACTGACCATTTCCGTTCTTCACCGGGGTAATCTGACCTCCTCCATGATGGGCGGAGAGCGAAAACGGCCACTGCATGACCCGGAAGTTGCACGAACTATCGCGTGTGTGTGATGCTCCGACTCCATCGCGCCGATTAATCTTTGCAAGGGCAAGAATCTACTCTGCCCTCCGTGTCGCGCTCTGCATGATGAAGCGAATCACTCCCGTGCTCGTTGTTCTTCTGGGATGGGCTTCGACTGCCTGGGCTGCCGCGCCCCCGCCGCTGACCATCCTCCGCGCGGTTCACGGTCTGTCTCATGAGGATGCGAGCCGGGAACTTCCGGCCGCCGTCGAGGCTACCGTCACTTACTTCCGCTGGTACGAAAAGACGCTGTTCGTGCAGGACGGGGACGTGGCGATGTATGTGAACGCCACGACCGATCTCCGCCTGGTTCCGGGTGATCGCGTGCTGGTGCGGGGAACCACACGGGACAGCTTCAGGCCGATCGTATTCTCCAGCGACCTGGCTCTTCTGCGGCACGGCAATCCTCCTGTGCCGGTGGCGGCTTCGTTTGGCCAAATGATTCGAGCGGAACTGGATTGCCGTTACGTCACAGTGCGGGGATCGGTGCTCTCTGCCAACCTGGGACAGAGTTCCGGGCGCTGGGTGACGCAGCTTGAACTACGGACGGATAGCGGCAACGCCGGTGTGACCATGGACAGCGGCGATCCGGCCCCGTTGAAGGGGTTGCTGGATGCCGAGGTGGAAGTGACCGGGGTTGCTGCCGGCCGATTTGACGGGAAGATGCAGCAGACCGGCGTGCTGATCCACGCCACGTCGTTTGCGGACGTGAAGATCGTGCGCAAGGCGCCGGTGGATGCATGGTCGATCCCGGTGAGCCGGATGGACGAAGTGCTGCACAAGTACGACGTGCAGGACCGTACGCAGCGGGTGCGCGTGCAGGGAACGATCACCTACTATCAGCCGGACTCGATGGCGGTTCTGCAGGATGGAGACCGGAGCATCCGGGTGCTGACTCCGTCGATCACCCCGCTGCGGGTGGGCGACCGTGGAGAGGCGATTGGCCTTCCGTTCGTCGACAACGGATTCCTGACGCTGAAGCTGGGAGAGATTCGCAGCATGGGAGCCGCCGCGCCCATTATGCCCGCGCCGGTGACCTGGGACGAACTGGCGAGCGGCAAACGTGCGTTTGACCTGGTTTCGATGGAAGGCACCATGGTGTCCCAGGTGAGGGAGCACGCGCAGGATGTGTACATCATCTCTGCGAGCGGGCATCTTTTCTCGGCCACGGTGCGGCATCCATTCGTCTACGAGCGGAATGTATCGCGAGAGCCTCCTCCGATGCCTGAGATTCGGCCGGGCAGCCGAGTGCGGATCACCGGAGTGGCAATCCTGGACGACGGAAACCCCTTCAATGGCGCCATGGCGTTTGGGCTTCTGCTGCGTTCGGCGTCCGATGTGGCTGTCATCGCGTCGCCATCGTTGTTGACGGTGACCAACCTGTTGCGCATGGTGAGCTTGTTGCTGCTGGTGGTGGTTGCGGTGAGCGCATGGGGCTGGACGATGAAGCGCAAAGTGCATCGGCAGACAGCCGCGCTGGCCACGCGGATTGCAGCCGAAGCGGCCCTGGAACGGCGGCGCAGCGCCGTTCTCGAAGACATCAACGGAAGCCGCCCGCTGGGTGAAATTCTGGAGCAGATTGCGGCGTTGGTGTCGTTCAACCTGAATGGCGCTTCGTGCTGGCTGCAGATTGGCAATGACGCGGCGGTGGGAAAATGTCCCACCGGAGTACATTCTTCGACCGTGCTGCGCCAGGAGATTCGCGCGCGTTCGGGGTCGCTGCACGGCACCATCTTTGCGGTACTCGCCCCCTCGGCCCCGCCGGATGGGAATGCCTCGGAGACGCTGTCGATGGGTGCATGGCTTGCGACGCTGGCCATCGAGACGCGCGGCCTTTATTCCGACCTGGTGCACCGTTCGCAGTTCGACCTGCTGACCGACATTCACAATCGCTTCTCACTCGAAACGCGTCTGGACAGGCTGATCGAAGAGGCGGCGGCGCAGGGCCGGCTGTTCGGGCTGATCTACATCGACCTGGACGAATTCAAGCAGGTAAACGATCGCTACGGTCACCGCGTGGGAGACCATTATCTGCAGGAGGCCGCACTGCGCATGAAACGGCAATTGCGTCCGGGGGACATGCTGGCGCGCCTGGGCGGAGATGAATTTGCCGCCCTGGTGGAGGTTGTCCGCAGCCGGGCCGACGTGGAAGAGATCGCCCTGCGCATGGAACGCTGCTTCGATGAGCCGTTTTCGCTGGAGGGCTACAGGCTGCGCGGGTCGGCGAGCGTGGGCATCGCGGTGTACGGCGAAGACGGCGTGAACAAAGATGCGCTGTTGAGCGCCTCCGATGCCGCCATGTATATCGCCAAGCACAGCAGGGTCTAGGGTCCGCATTGCCGGCGGTTGGGGCACGACAAAATTCGTCAAGAAAAATCAAACGCCACTCCCGGGTTGGGAGTGGCGTTTGATTTTGTGAGGGAATGCCGTTACTTGCGCCGCGTGGGTGCTTTCGCGTGCTTGACCACTGTACGCTTGGCCCGGGTCGCGGGTACGGCAGTCGCCATCGGCTCATCTGCTTCGTGTGTGGAGAGGAAACGGCCGGCTTCCTGGCCGTGTTCGCCGAGCACATGCAGGCGCAGGAAGTTGGTGGAGCCGGACTTGGTGCGGGTGCCGGCCACGATGGCGATCACTTCGCGGGGACGGACGAATCCGCCCTGCTCGAGGAGGTTTTCCGCCAGGTCCACCATGGCCTCAGTGGAGTTGACCTTGGGGCAACGGATCGGAATGGTGCCCCAGAGCAGGTTGAGGCGATTGATGGTGACCTCGACCGGGCTGAGCGCGAAGATGGGCGCGGCGGGGTGGTATTTGGAAAGCTGGCGGGCGGTCGATCCCGACTCGGTAAAGAGTGCGATGCCGCGCAGGTCAAGGTCTTCCGCGGCGTGGGCCGTGGCTTCGCAGATGGTCTCCGCGATGGACAGGTGAGCTGCGTGTACTCGTGGCTGGTAGCTGGCCTGCTCCTTGATGGTGCGCTCGGCTTCAGAGACGATGCGGCTCATCATGGCGACAGTTTCCACCGGGTACTTGCCGACAGCCGACTCGCCTGAGAGCATCACGGCATCGGTGCCGTCATACACGGCATTGGCTACGTCGGAGGCCTCGGCGCGCGTGGGCCGCGGGTTATCGATCATCGACTCCAGCATCTGGGTGGCGGTGATGACGGGCTTGCGGTACTCGCTGGCCCGGCGGATGATGTGCTTCTGAATGGCGGGAACGCGCTCGGGCGGCACTTCAACGCCCAGATCGCCGCGGGCCACCATGATGCCGTCGGCTGCTTGCAGAATGCTATCGAGATGCTCAATGGCCTGGGGCTTTTCGAGCTTGGCAATGATCCAGGTTTCGCTGCCGTAGGCGGAGACGCGGTTGCGGACGAGGCGTACATCTTCAGCGGTGCGCACAAAGGAGACGGCGATGGCATCCACGCCGTTCTTGAGGGCGAATTCGAGATCCTCATCGTCCTTCGGGGTCAATGAAGGTACGCGGACGGGGATGCCGGGGAGGTTGATGCCCTTGTTTTCGCCCAGCATGCCGCCGTTGATGATCTCGCAGACCACGTCGCCACCGAGCACTTCGTGTACGCGGAGCTCGATCAGGCCGTCGGAGAGCAGAATGCGCGAGCCCTGCTCGACGTTTTCGGCCAGGGTCTTGAAGGTGGTGCCCACCAAAGAGGCGGTTCCGGGAACTTCGCGCGGAGTGATGGTGATGCGCTGGCCGGCTTTGAGCAGCACCGACTGGTGATCCTTCAGCTTCGAGGTGCGGATCTTGGGGCCCTGCAGATCGCCGAGGATGCACAGCGGCTTGCCCTCTTCGCGGCTCACTTTGCGGATCATCTGGATGAGGGCGAGCTTTTCCTCGTGGGTGCCGTGCGAGAAATTCAGGCGGACCACGTCAACACCGGCGCGAACCAGGTCGCGAAACACAGGCTCTGTATTGGAAGCCGGGCCCAGGGTGGCGACGATCTTTGCGCGGCGTTGAGTGGCGGAGTCGGTCAGGCTTAGTTCAGCAAACGACATTGATAAATGCTCCAAAATGGGGTGCAATCGCGTGGATGGGTTTGTGGTGTGCGGCCCGTTTCATTGTACATGGGGGTGGGCGCGCACACCCCCTCTCAATCATGCGGTTCGGCGGGTGCGATGGTCGGTGCGGCAGGTCACAGACTGGAGGAGGCCGCGCTGGAGGCTGAACCGGCGGAGAGGCGATCGCGGCGCCCGCTGAACAGGACGCCGTTCAACTCCGCCCCCAGCAGGGCGCTGAATGAGGTCAGGTAGAGCCACACCAGGGTGGCGATTCCGGCGGCAAAGGAGCCGTAGAAGCGGGAGTAGTCGGCCACGCGCGTGACGTACCACCCGAAGGCCAGCGTGGCAGGGAACCAGATGAGCGTGGCGGTCACGGCGCCGGGCAGCACCCAGCCCCAGTGCTCTCCGCGCTTGGTGCCGAAGTGGTAGAGGGCGGCCAGCACCGAGGTGCCGGTGACCACGGCCAGGGTCCAGCGCACCAGTCTCCAGAAGAAGATCACCACGAAGCGCAACTCATGGTCGGCGTTGTTGATCATCCATGTCTCGATCTGGTGGCCGAAGACCAGCAGCAGGCTGGCGAGCCACAGCGGAACCAGCACGATGGGCACCAGCATCAGGCCGCGGAACCGCTTTTGCCAGAAGCCCCAGTCGTCGCGCGGCAGCTGGTAGGCGCGGCGAAAACCCTCCATCAGCGACAGCAT
>PLXP01000119.1 GCA_003151435.1 Acidobacteriaceae bacterium | reverse complement strand
GCGTGCATGCTGAACCCATCTTCAATTCGACGCAGATGGAGAGAAAACGTGTCACTACGCCATTTTCAAAACTGCAACATGCTGATAATCAATCACTTCCGAAACTATGGTGTAGAAGATGAGTCAAAAGACTGGCTTCCGGCGCGACCAACCCAGTAGGGTGAGTAGGTCCTTGATACTTGGAACGCCCTCGCCTTCAGCGACCCTATCGCGGATTTACCGGTGCAGTGTGAAAATGCGAGAATCGTTTTGTAGCGAACGATCGAGGCGTGAAGGTCAGAAGATGGCGAAGACCAGGAAATGCTGAAGAACAGGCGCATTTTGCTGTCCATTCCTCATATGGGCGGCACAGAAGAAAAGTATGTCCACGAGGCGTTCACGTCCAATTGGCTGTCCCCGGTAGGTCCCAACGTCGAAGCATTCGAACATGCGTTTGGAGACCGGATCGGTTTGCCCGCTGTGGCACTTGCGAGTTGTACTGCGGCCATCCACCTGGGTCTGCATCTTGTCGGTGTTAGTCCCGGGGATGAAGTCTTTTGTTCAACACTGACGTTCGTCGCGGCATGCAATCCGATTCGCTACCTCGGCGCGAATCCGGTATTTCTGGACAGCGACCGAGCCACCTGGAATCTTGACCCAAACATATTGGAAGATGCTCTCCGCAAGCATGCAGCCAGGGGAAAGCTGCCGCGCGCGCTGGTTGTTGTGCATCTGTATGGGCAGTGTGCCGATATGGATCCTATTCTCGCGCTTTGCCGGCAATATGGTGTCGCGGTGCTGGAAGACGCCGCGGATGCGTTGGGCAGCGCATACAAGGACCGTCCCGCGGGAACGATGGGCGACGTTGGCGTTTTTTCGTTCAATGGGAACAAGATCATTACGACGAGCGGCGGCGGCATGCTCGTCTCACGGAGCGCTGCGTGGGTCGACAAGGCGCGATTCTGGGCCAAGCAGGCTCGTGACCCAGCGCTTGGATATCAGCACTCCGAGATGGGCTACAACTACGCCATGAGCAATGTCCTCGCAGGTATCGGCCGCGGCCAACTTGAAGTGCTTGATCTTCGGGTGCAACAGCGACGGGCGAATGCATTTCGGTATCGTGACGCGTTCGCAGATCTCGCTGGCATCAGCCTAATGCCCCAGGCTCCCTATGGTCTGCATACGAACTGGCTCAGCAGTTTCCTCATTGACGAGCCGGTGATCGGCGCCTCTCGCGGCGCGCTGATACAGGCACTCGATAAAGCAAGTGTGGAGGCGCGCCCAGTGTGGAAGCCGATGCATTTGCAGCCGCTGTATTCGGGATGCGAATGCTATGGTGGTGCGGTGGCGGAGGACCTGTCGGGACGTGGGATATGCCTGCCCAGCTCGAGCAGTCTGACCGAGGAAGATCAGTTGCACGTTATCAATGCTGTACGCGGCGCGGTGGGTGCTGGCGCGTTGACTGAATTGCCCCAGACATATCGCAGCGCTCGGTAGCGTCTCTACGCTGTTCGAGCCAAAGAACTGAAGTGGCATGGGACGGGGAAGCGATGATGGACCGGATCGAACCGGCTTCATCGCCACCTCACACACAGCGATCGCCCGCAGCAGCATAAAGAAGCTGTAACACGCGCATAGGGCCCTGGCCGTATTCCCTAAAAGACGAAATTGACGCGTGGTCAGACAGCAGAAATACGCTGCGACAATTCTCTATCTGTGTGCATGAGAAGTGAAATGTGCGAGGGCCCCTAACGGCTAGCCGCAGTCTTCAACGAGTTTGGCAGGTGTTCGGGTGGCCTCGCTGACGTGCAAATGGATAACCAGTTGGCTCTATTCCAACTCACTGTCAAGGGCGGAGTAATAGGAGACCACTGGGGCGGAGGAAAAGGGAACCAGTAGGAGGACGATAAGGCAGGGTTTTTCGGGGGGAGAAGGGGCTCTGAAGCGTAGCGAAAGAGCCCCTTCTCCCCCCGAAGCGCGTTCGGAGGGGAGGGTCAGCGGTCTGGAGGCGAGGTCCGTTTGCGGCGGCTTTGCTTGAGGCGGAAGCTGTCGCCGTTCATCTCCAGGATGTGGACATGATGGGTGAGCCGGTCCAGCAGTGCGCCGGTCAACCGCTCGGAACCGAAGACCTCGGTCCACTCTTCGAACGGGAGATTGCTGGTCACAAGGGTAGAAGCGCGTTCGTAGCGCTGGCTGAAGGTTTCGAAGAGCAGCTCGGCGCCGGTTTTCGAGAGCGGCACGAAGCCCAGTTCGTCGATGATAAGCAGTTCGTAGCTGGCTAGCAGCTTCTGAAAGCGCAGCAAGTGCTTCTCGTCGCGGGCCTCGATCAGCTCGCTGACCAGCGCCGAGGCGGTGGTAAAGCGCACACGATGGCCGTTCTGACAGGCGGCGAGGCCAAGAGCCAGCGCAAGATGAGTCTTCCCGGTCCCACTGTTGCCGAGAAGTAAGAGATTTTCTTTGCGCGCCAGGAACTCGCATCGGGCCAGTTCCAGCACCAGCGTCTTGTTGGCCGACGGAATAGCCAGGAAGTCGAAGCTGTCCAGGGTCTTAACCACGGGGAACTTCGCTTGGCGGATGCGGCGCTCGGTGGCGCGGCGGTCGCGGTCGAGCAACTCAAGCTCGGTCAGGCGCAGCAGATAGCGCGGGAAGTCGGTCTTCTCCTGGGCGCAATGCCGCGCCACCTTATCGTACTCGCGCAGGACGGTGGGCAGGCGTAGAGCCTTCAGGTGATGTTCCAGCAGCAGTTGCGGCGTGTCGGGAGTGGGCATCTCCGGGGAATTGCTCATAGTGCCGCCTCCAGGTTCGCGGACGCGGCGACGGCGCTTGTGAGCAGCGCCATGTAATAGACGGCTTGCGTGGTGCGCACGTTGGCCGTGGGCAGATGAGGCCAGTTCTGAAGATCAAGCCACGGCGGCCGACGCTCGATGCGGCACAGCAGTAAGTGCCGCACGGCATCGAAGCTGATGGTACTTATTCGCAGTGCGTCTTCGATGGTCTGAGTTACTTCTTCGAGCGCAAAGGTCTCCAGCAATCGCAGCACCTGGATGTACTCGCGGCTGGCGTGTTTCTTCAGCCGTGCTTCGAGCAGGCGCCGCAGATCGGCGAAACACTCCGGCAACTGCCATCCCACCAACGGAGCGGCCTGATCGAGCGCCCGGCTCTTGTGTTCGAGCAGGGCCAGGTAGTGCAGCGGATCGTAGATCGCGGTTTCGCGCGTATAACTGCGCTCGTGCCGGGCAATCACCTCAGCGCCGCAGACGATCTCAACGCGATGTACATAGCCCTTGACCAGGACCTGACGATGTCCGAACTGGGTCGGAACCGAATAGTCATTGGTGCGATAGCGCACCAGCGAGATCGAACTGACTCGGACCGTGACCTTCTCGCAGGCTTCGTAGGGTGCAGCCGGAAGCGGCAGCATCGCCGCGCGGTCGCGTTCGAAGCGCTCTGCGATGGTCTCCGTGTGGCCGCGCAAACGACGCGTGCGGCGCGCTCGACAATCGGCTGCAAACTGAGCGTTGAGCGCTTCCCAGCTTGCTGCGCGCGGAATCGGCACCATAAAGTTGCGCCGCGCATAGCCGACCAGGTTCTCGACTTTGCCCTTATCGTTGCCCTTGCCGGACGTCCGAACTTCTCCGCGAACAGGTAATAACTCTGTAACTCGGAGAAGGCTCGTGTCTTCTGCCGTTCGCCGTCGCCCAGGATGTGCGCCACCGCCAGCGTGGTGTTGTCGTACAGGATGCGTGTGGGAACGGCGCCGAAGTAGTCGAAGGCGCGCACGTGACCTTCGAGAAAAGCCTCTGTCGTCTCGGCCGGAAAAGCTTGCACGAAGCAGTCGTTGGAGTAGGGCAGATCGAAGGCCATGAAATGCGCCCTGCACTCCACGCCGGCAATCACCACCTCTGCTTCGCCGAAGTCCGCCTGCGCTTCGCCCGGCGCGTGACTCAGCGGCACAAACATCTCCTGGCAGCCGATCTTCGCGGCGCGCACGTAGTCCTTCACGATTGTGTAGCCGCCCGTGTACTGGTATTCGGCTCTCAGCCGCTCGAAGATCCGCTTGGCCGTGTGCCGCTGCTTCTTCGGCCGCTGCTTATCCTCTTCCAGAATGGCATCGATCACGCCTTGCCAAGGTCCCAGCTTCGGCCGCCTGACCGGCTTCTGCCGCCGGTAGCCAGGCGGCAAGGAATACTCCAGCATCTTCCCGATCGTCTTCCGCGCCAGCCCAAACTCCCGGGCCACCGCCCGCTGGCTCTTGCCCTCGACAAGAACCGCCCACCGCACCCGCGCATACAGTTCCACCGTGTACATCCCTCCGGTGTCCCACGGAATACACGGGATCTCACAATGGCGGCGAACCTGGTTCGTCACCCCTGCAACCCCTCGTTGCCCGTGAAACCAGAATCTGGCGGTGGTCTACTTTTACTCCGCCACATCACGCCGCTTCCGCGGCGCAATGTGGTCTATTTTTGCTGCGGCGCGTACACTTAGGGCTGTACCAGAAAGACGTGGATGTCGTCTGGGACCTTGCCGTGCACGACATTTCCATTCTTCTCTAATGGCTCGGAGAGGCACTGGCGAAAGGAGCCTCTTTTGGCCGGGCGTGCGTACAGCAAGACAAGCGAGACGTGGCATTTCTTTGGCTCGAATTCCCCAGCGGAATCGTAGCCTCAAATGAAATAAGTTGGCTCTCTCCGCAGCAGATGCGGCGCACTTGCGTAGTTGGGTCCAGGCGCATGGTGGTCTGGGACGACATGGACCCGACGGAGAAGCTAAAGGTATATGACCGCGGTGTGGACTTCATTCAGCCGCAGACTTTCGGCGAGTTTCAGCTCTCTTATCGCATGGGTGATATGAACGCGCCTTACCTCGGCAATGCCGAACCCTTGCTGAAAGAGATCGAACACTTTATCCATTGCCTGGAAACTGGGGAAAAGGCAATTACGTCTGGCGATTTTGGCGTCCAGGTGGTGGAAGCGCTCGAGCTCGTGGACCGTACCAGGATCGGCATGCCACAGCCGAAGGTTTCGTCCGTCGCGATGGAGGGTTAGCTGTGACTGAGGATACCGCCGAAAAGGCAAGGTTCTTTGCGCATCCGCTCGCTCTTATCGACAGCGATGAGATTGGAGATCGGACACGCGTATGGGCATTTGCGCACGTACTCAAGGGCGCGCGCGTAGGCTCCGACTGCAATATTGGGGAGCACGCCTTTATCGAAGGCGGCGCAACGTTGGGCAATAACGTCACCGTGAAAAACGGGGTCTCAGTCTGGACGCGTGTCACGGTAGAGGACAATTGCTTCCTTGGGCCCCACTGTGTTTTCACCAACGACATGAATCCACGCGCCTATATTAAGAAGGGGCCGGAGACGCTTCTGCCAACTTTGGTAAAGGCAAATTCGACGATCGGCGCCAACGCCGTTATTGTGTGCGGCAACACCATTGGGAGGTTTGCGCTGGTGGGTGCAGGATCTGTCGTAATACGGGACGTGCCGGAATATGCCACGGTGGTCGGAAACCCTGCGCGCCAGGTAGGCTGGATTTGCGAATGTGCAGCCAAGCTCCCAATGACGGCTTCTGCCGCGGTTGGCGCCACTTGTACTTGCAGTGAGTGCCACGCCGAGTTTGTGCGTGTTCCCTCAGGCCTACTAAGAAGGTAATGACCCATTTTGTGCGAAAGGTGCACTGTGAGCAATTCTATGACGAAAATTCCCTTTGTTGACTTGAAAGCTCAATACGGTAGTCTCCGGGTCGAGATGAACACCGCAGTGCTGAACGTGCTGGAGACGGCCTATTTTGTCGGTGGCCCCGTTCTGGAAAGGTTCGAGCAGGAGTTTGCCGCCTTTGTTGGTGCAAAGTACTGCATTGGAGTCGCCAACGGCACAGACGCCATTACTCTAGCCGCGAGAGCGGCAGGCCTCAAACGCGGGGATGAAGTCCTTGTCCCAGCCAATAGTTTCTTCGCCACAGCAGAAGCAATCAGTAACGCCGGCGCTACGCCAGTCTTCGTCGATGTCGATCCCGTCACATTTCACCTGGACGTGGAACTGGCCGCTAAGTCGATCACGGATCGGACCAAGGCAATCGTACCTGTGCATCTCTATGGACGCGCGGTGGAGATGAGGCCGTTTAAGGCGTTGGCCGAACAACACAACCTCATCATCATTGAAGATTGCGCGCAGGCGCATGGGGCCTTGTCGCACGGGCAAACAGTTGGTTCTTCTGGCCGCCTCACCTGCTTCAGCTTTTATCCTGGGAAGAATCTAGGGGCGTATGGCGATGGCGGAGCAGTTACAACGAGCGATCCTGAACTGGTAAAGCGTCTGCGCATTCTGCGGGAACACGGAAGCCCGGTCAAGTACCAGCATAACGTGGTTGGCTGGAACTCCAGGTTGGATGCGCTACAGGCTGCGGTACTTTCGGTGAAGCTACCGCACCTGCACCAGTGGAACGCCGCTCGTCGTGATCATGCAAGAAGGCTCGCCGTTGCACTGGAGGGTTCTCCGATCATTCCCCCCGCGATTCCAAAGGGCGATGAACACGTGTTTCATCTCTTTGTCGTGCGATGCTCCCAGCGCGATGAGTTGAAGCATTATCTGGAGGAGAAGGGCATTCAGACGGGGATTCATTACCCGGTGCCGTTGCACTTGACCGAGGCATACCAGGCATTGGGTGCCCCAGGGCGCGGTTCAATGCCGGTTACAGAAACGCTGGCTGGCGAGATCCTATCTCTCCCGATGTATGCCGAACTCTCTGATGAGCAGATTGCATACCTTATCAGCTCTGTTCATGAGTTCATCCATACCCATAAACCAGCCGAGGCAATAGCCATTTCAACAACTGCCGCATGAGGATGTCACTGGGAGATGCTCGACGAAATCATGGCCAGTGTTTCCTGCAGGGCAGGTCGCTAAACCAAAACCATCACCGCGACTATGAAAATCGTCCCTCTGGCAATCTGGAGCGATTCTGTTTTCGTCTCGTTGCCAGTCTGGCGTTTTTCAACAAAATCCTAGTCCTAGACCAAGTTCGAGCAAGTGATCCAATCGTAAGCCGAGATCTAGAAGCCGTCTTCTAGCATCCATCATCTTGATCAATAGGTGTCTCAGTTGCGGAGGTATTGATGTGCGCAGATTTGCCGAACAGAAAGCTTTACGGGTATGCAATTCCAGGCCGCTTTGGACTAGGGAAGCTCTGATTAAGCCCTTGCATTTTCAGCGATGAAGGGATGAGTAAGTTTTTCGGACGAAATTCCTTCTCATACTCATCTTCTACACCATAGTTTCGGAAGTGATTGATTATCAGCATGTTGCAGTTTTGAAAATGGTGTAGTGACACGTTTTCTCTCCATCTGCG
>PLXP01000239.1:35062-41138 GCA_003151435.1 Acidobacteriaceae bacterium | reverse complement strand
AAAGTGCGCGAAGAACGGCGCGAACCACATCGCGTAGCCTGAAAAGCCGATCACCATCATGCCCCAGAACACCGCCCAGTAATCGAACTTCTCCCAATAGGCGTAGCGATCGAATTTCGGCTTCGGTCCCAGGCCCACAAACCAGCGCATGTGGCCCACCAGGTCTTTCACATCTTTCCAGTTGGCCACCATGGAGGTGGGGCCCCAGAAGATACCTTTCTCACGATGGACGAAGACGCGCGTCACAAGATCTTTCAGGTGGATGAGGAACGCCAGCGTCAGCACCATGGCGCAAAACTTGTGGAAGAAAAGAATCGCGCCGAATCCGCCCACTGCGTTGGCCAGTCCGCGAGCCCAGATGCTTTCGCTGAAGCGCAGCGGAAGCCCCGTTGCCGCCAAGCCCAGAAACGAGCTGAACAGCGCCGCGTGGAGATAACGCTGCGCGCGCGTGAAGCGCATGAAATGCCGGCCCTTACCGCGGCTTTGCTGCGGGGTTACTTCTGCCGCTTGATCCAGGTCAGGGGTCTTTGGGTCAGGCATTCTTTTCTCCTTCAGCCGATTTCTTTCTGATCTGGTCATAGCGAGCACGGACCAGCCACAGGATGGTGTGAATCACAAAAAATGTAAGCGTACCGGCCAGCAGCAAATTCATGAAGAGCCGCACGAAGTAGAGTGCGGGATTCAGCTTGCGATCGCGTGCGTTGGCGTGCGGCTGATATTTGACGAAGCTGCTGTTGGCGCCCTTATGACACCGGCCGCAGGTAGCAACCAGGTTTTGAGGAGCGATGGGCGAGCGCGGATCGGATGCGGGCAAGATCTCGTGCGCTCCGTGACAATCCCAGCAGCGCGCCGTCTCGACATAACCGCCTAGCGAGCCTAGCTGCGAGTGGAACGTATCGCGGTAGGTGGAGAGCTTGTCTTTGTGGCAGGAGCCGCAGATGGGCGTGGACTGCATGCGGAACGCCGCCTCAGTAGGCTGCAGGATGGCGTGGGCCGTGTGGCAGTCAGTGCAAACCGGGGCTTTGAACTTGCCGGCCGCGATGGCTTTTCCGTGCGCGCCGCCTTCGTAATCCATGTCGATCTTGGCGTGGCAACTTCCGCACGTCTTGGGAATGTTCGCCTTGTAGGTGGCGCTTTGCGGGTCGGTGTGGCTCAGGATGTGATGCGATCCGTGGCAGCTTTGGCAGTTGGCTGCAACCAGCAGGCCTTCCTTGCTGAGCGCAAACCCGTGGATGGAGTCCACGTACATGGGATAGACGCTGGCCAGGCCGTGCTTCTTGGCCATGCCGTCGTTACCGTGGCATTGCCCGCACGTGCGCGGAACATTGAGCGGATACACCGCGGACTTTGGATCGTTTTTCGGGAAGATGGCGTGCGCATCACCGTGGCAACTGGTGCACGGATGATCCTTGCCGTCGGCGTGCACGCTTCCAACAAGTTTTGCTGCCTGGTCGGCATGGCAGGTGCTGCACTGCACAGGCGCGATCTTGTCGGGGTGAGGATATTCCTTGATGTCGGTGTGGCAGTCGCCGCATTTCAGAACGCCGTGGATGCTGGCAGCGAACGTCTGCCCGTCGACGCTGATGTTGTGCCCGGCGGCGTTCTTCATGTCCTGGTCAGAATGGCAGGCAAGACAGTCAGTCTGCGCGCGGAGGATTGCGGGCGCGAAAATCAGCACGGCGAGAGCAACAAACAAGAGTGCCGTGCGGGCGGGAATCCTGGGGCACAGTGTTTTTATTACGGCTTCGGCCATTCTGCCGTCTTCCTTCTCCGGGAGAAAAGGCGTTGACGCCCGTTACTCCGGCTTTCCTGTCGCGGGTATGGCAACTTATGTTTTAAAGCGGTAAGTACACTTCTGAGGAAAGACTTTCTGAAGAATCCGCGCAGTGACTGAGATCACAATGCCACGCCGCCGAACAATCGCGCTTCGCTTTCCTGGTGTGACGTAGCCTACGCACACGCGATGAGACCTGGGTAGTCTCCAACGCGGTGGGCACGCAGGGATCGTACCGCGCGATCGTGCAGGCAGCCGGTTCTGTTCGCGTATTGGTACGTTTGGCCTGAACGTTGCGTGAAGGTGATGTGAGTCACAACCAGCTGTGTGCCCTTTCGGGGACAATATGGCCGCTGCTGGAGGTACGTTTTATGAGCACCACTGCGCTTTCCGGGACCACAAACATGCTGACGCTTCCCACCGATGCCGTGCGACAGATTCAATGGCGTTTTGCGGACCGTTTTGACCTGCAGATGCTGGTGCAATCGGCACGCGGTGTGGCGCGCGGGACGGTGGCGCGGATGGTGGCTGCAGGCGAGCGCAACACCCACGAGTGGACGCCGGCCAAGAACGAAATGATGGAGGCGTTTGACCGCGCCGGAATCACAGCCATCTTCATGGAGCCCGAGGAGGGCGGATTTATTGCTGGGCCGAAGAACCTGGCGCTGTCGCTGGCGGCGTTTGAACTGGCCTGGGTAGATGGCGGCGCGGCGACGGCGAGCCTGGCGGGTTTCCTGGCGCTCTCACCCATTCACGAACGCGGAACAGCGGAACAGGCGCAACACTACATGAGCCTGGCAGCGCCGCCACAGCCCGGAGACGACCGCAAGCCTTTGCGTGGAGCCTTCGCGCTGACCGAGCCAATTCCCTACGTCGGCGTGGACACGGGCATGTTGAGCGGCAAGGTGCGCGTGGCGGAGTGGAAGGACGGCGAAGAGCCCTGGCTGCAGGTGGACAAGCGCGGCCGCTTCATTACGAACATCGCGTTCGCCAACTTTGTCACCGCCGCAGTGAACTCCGACGACCCGCGCATCAAGGGCAGTTGCGTGGTGATCCTGGAGGAGACGGACGAAGGCATCTTCGATCACGGAACCCCGACCAAGAAGCTGGTACATCAACTGTCGTCCACGGGCGATCCGATCTTTAATTTGAAAGTGCCGGCCAGCCGCATTGTGGGCGGCTACACGGTGAAGGACGGTGTCATCGTCCCCAACTACAGTCATGGCGAGATCATCGAGGCGGTTTTCCGCCGCACGCGGGTGACGGTGGGGCTGATGACCGCGGCCAAGCTGCTGAGCGCGGTTGAGCCGGTGATCCGCTATCAGCGCGGGCGCTTTCGCGGGGCCGAAGGAGCGAAGCCCGGCACGGTGCGCTACCAACAGGGTATTCAGCAGCGCGAGGACGCACTGCACAGGCTGGTGGACGTGTGGGCCTGCGGAGAAGCTGCCACCTCACTGGGCTTCGCCGCGGCGCGGTTGTTCGACTCACTCGACCCACTGGAGAAGCAGAAGACGGCCATCCTGAAGGAGCGCGGCGTGGGTGGCGGACGCGCGGAGTTGAAGGCGCTGCGCGAGAGCGAGATTCGCGCGATCGCCCTGATGGCCATGAGCCCGAGCGACAAGTACCATACGGAACTCGAGGCTGATCCGCTGGTGGATTATGTGCTGAAGGACGCAGAGGCCAACGTTCTATGCCCGGCCACCAAGCTGTGGAACACAGGCCACGGCGCCAACATGATGCGTGAAGCGGTCAGCCTGATGGGCGGCTATGGCATCACCGAGGACTGCCCTGGGTTCCTGGCTGCGAAATGGATGGACGCGCAACTGGAAGCCACCTACGAAGGCCCAGAGGCTGTGCAGCGGCGCCAGTTGACGGTGACGATGACCAGCGACGTGTTTCTGGCGCAGTTCCGCGCATGGACGGCGGAGATGCGGCGGATTGCTTCGACCAAGCCAGGCACCGGTGCGTGCACGCTGGCCTCGGCCATGCAGATGTGGCTGTGGACGCTGAACTACTTGCAGATGGCCACCGACGCCGACGGCAACAAGCTTTATCACGGGCAGCGCCAGGGAGTGACCTTCCCGATGGCCGATGCGCTGTGCTGGCTGCTGGCATCGCGCTGCCAGATTCTGGACGTGCTGGAACTCGAAGAGCGCGGCGCGGACGATCCGGGAACCGCAGAAGGATTGCCGGGAACCGTGCAGTTCCTGAGCGACCTTTGCCACGTGCAGGCAGCGCAGGCGGCGGGCGAGGTGGGACGCATCTGCGCAGAGCTGGTTTTCGGCTACAATCGCCACCCCGCATGGGATGACGCCGGCTGCAAGAGCTGCTTCTCGGCCCACGAACTGGATGAACTTGAGGAGACCATGCCGGGCATCTCGGCCTTTGCTCTGGATGTGCTGGCAGAGGATGGCAGCCACCCGCTGAAGGCCGGACCGTGCGCGGGCTGCAATGGATCGAGCGAATTCCTGTTGCTGCAAAACAAGCTGAGCCGTTGTTTGAGCGGGTCGCGGCTGGCGAAAGACAGGGCCGCGGATACGGTAAGCACAGTCATGATTCCTGAAGCGCTGGATTACCCGCAATGAACTGCAAACCGATGACGGAAATGAAACCTGCCGAGGAAATTGAGCGCCAGTCGATGGATGTGGACATCGCCTGCGCCGGATTCGGTCCGGCGATGGGCGGATTTCTCACCGAGCTCAACCGCGCCTGGGTTGAGAATCCCGCCGACCCCGCATTCGAGAGCAAGATTGCCCCAGGGATGCCGCTGCAGGTGCTGTGCTACGAGCGCGCCGATGACATCGCTGCCGGCGTGAGCGGCGTGGTGACGAGCGCGGAGGGCATCCGATCCAGCTTTCCCACGTTGAAGGTCGAAGAGATTCCCATGGCCGCCGAAGTGAAGCATGAGCGTGTGCTCTATCTGCTTGACCCGGTGGGCGCGAGCCGTCGCTCGTTCGCACTGCGCATGGGAGATACGTTTCTGCGCGGGCTGGGATGGCTCGTTGGGGTAAAAGATCACGCGTTTGAGCTGCCCTGGACGCCGGCATTCCTGCATAAACACGGTGGGCTGGTGATGTCGCTGGGACAATTCAACCAGTGGGTGGGCTCGCAGTTGATGGCGGGCGGCCTGGTTCAGATCTGGCCCGGAACACCAGTGAGCGGACCGTTGTTTGACCATCGTGCGGTTACGGGCCTGCGGCTGGCTGACCAAGGCGTGGAAAAAAGCGGTGCGCCCGCCGATGGCTTTATGGCCGGGATGGATGTGCGCGCGCGGCTGACCGTGGTGGGCGACGGGCCGGTGGGCGCGGTGGGCCAGGCCATTGACAAGCGCCTCGGATTGCCTGCGGGACATGCGCACCGCGAATGGGCGATGGGCATGAAATTTGTGATTGAGCTGCCCGAGAATCCGTCGAATCCGGACGCACTGAACAAGCGCGCATTGGCGGCTGACGGTGTGATCAAGGACGCAGGCGGCGAGGACTTGGCTCTAGAGCCCGGCACGGTTCTGCACACGTTCGGCTACCCTGAGCCGGAGATTTTTGGCTTTCTCTACGTCCACCCGGACCGGCTGGTATCGGTGGGCATCTTTGTGCCTTCGTGGCTGCACGATCCGTCGCGCACAGCCTATCGCTACTTACAGCACTACATTCAACACCCGGCCCTGTGGCGCTATTTGAAGCATGGTACGCTGCGGTCGTGGGGCGCGAAGTCGCTGGAGGAATCGGGCAGGCACGGCGAGCCATATCTCACCGGGGACGGTTACGCGCGCATCGGCGAGGGATCGGGAAGCACCAACATGCTGACCGGCTCGGGCGTGGATGAAGCGTGGACCACCGGCACGCAACTGGGCCAGGCCGTGATCGAGCTGCTGCGTGCGGGCCAGCCGTTCACCAAAGAGAATCTTGCGGCCACCTACGAAACGCGTCGGCGCGAGAGCCGCGTTGAGCGTGGCGCGCGCCAAGCAGAGAGTGCGCGCAACGGATTTCAGCACGGGGTCGTGACCGGCATGATCGGCATGGCGCTCGCGGGGCTGACGCGCGGGCGGCTTTCACTGGGCGCGCACATTCCACCGGCACACGAACAGATTCGCGCTTCGGCTAACCTGATGGAAGGACTGAAACGCAAGGAAGCGGCGGCCCTCGCGCTGGAAGATGGACGTCCGCTGCACGATGCCCTGCTGACGGCGCGCGGCTGGCCAGAAATTCCCTTTGATGGCCGTTTGCTTGTGTCGCACCAGGACGCGCTGCTGATGGGCGGCAAGGTGCAGGCCATGCCCGGCTTTGCAGATCACGTGGTGTTCCG
>PLXP01000239.1:0-35054 GCA_003151435.1 Acidobacteriaceae bacterium | reverse complement strand
GGCTCCGGAGGACTTCACTCCGCAGAGAATTGAGCAACGGCGGAATTGATCGAGACAACAGCGAGCCCTTCGACTCCGTTTGCCGCTGCGAACTCCGCTCCCGATGACAACTATTGAGCAGTTGAATAGGAACATCAGTATACGAATGAAAACCTCACCAGACGAATAGGAAAACTTTATGGCAAATGCATTACAGATTGTCGTTTGCGCGGGGATTGTGCCCGATCCGCTGCAAACGCTGGAACCCATCACCGGGGCGAGTGGACCGGGGCTGAAGAACGAAATGGTTTTGCCAGCGGTGCTGGATCCGTGGGCCGCGAGCGCGTTGTATGAGGCCGCAAACCTGGCCGCGAAGAATCCCGGCAGTAAGGTCTGGCTCGTAAGTCTGGGCCCGAAGGCCAAGCTGCAACAGGTGATGATGACAGTCGCGCAGAAAGTATCTTTTGAGCTTGTGCCGGTCGACGGTCCCATTGGCGGATTTACGGACGCGCATGCAACGGCGGCTGTTCTAGCGGAGACGATTGCCGCGCTGCCGGGGCTCGATCACACGCGGCTGCTGCTCTTCGGCGGATGGGAATCGGCGACAAGGGGCGCGGGCGTTACGCTGCAGTTGATTGGCGAGCGGCTCGGCATCACCGACCAGTTTCAGGGCGTGGATCAGATCGATCTGCGCGACGATGGATCGTTTGAAGTGCTGGAGCGTGTTGAGGGCGGCAAACATCAAGCCTCAGTCTGCGTGGGCGCGCCCGCGGTGCTCGGCTGGGCCACAGGCAATCTGCCTGAGCCGCGCAACAATCCGCAGATCGGCATGGCGAACATGCGCACCATTATGCCTGCGCTGCAAAAGGCCAGGCCCGCGACGCTGGCCGCCAATGGACTGCGTTATACGTCAGTCAGTTTGCCCAAGCAGCAGCGCGACACCCGCGTAGTAAAAGACAAGACGCCGGACGAGATTGCAAGCGAGCTGGTCGAGTGGATTGGAGCGAAGTAACGATGGAATCGATTCTGGTTTTGACGCATGTAGATGAAGGCGGCTCCGCTCTGACCAAGGCATCGCTCGAAGCTGTGACCGCGGGCAAGGAACTGGCTGCGCGGCTCGGCGCTTCGCTGACCATCGGCATTGTGGCCGCAGACCGCACCACTGCTGCGGGCGCGTTGGCCTCGGCTGGAGCGCGGTTGCTGACTGTTTCGGGTGAGGCATTCGCGCAGCCGCGCTATGCCAGCGATGCGGCCGCGTGCGAAGCTCTCTGCCGCGCCGCGAATGCCGCCATCGTTCTTGCGCCGGGAGGCTCGCGGTTTGTGCGCGTAGCTGCGGGCGTGACACATCGGCTGGGTGGAGTGATCGACACGCACATTACGGCGATCGGGGGCGCCGAGGGAGTGGAAGCATCGCGGTGGTACTATCGCCAGCGCGTTGAGGCGGTGATCAGCCGCGACGCTCGGCCCTGGTTTCTGCTGCTGGACGCGGGCACTCATACGGCGTTTGCAGGGGAACCCGGCGCGGTGGATGTTGAGCAGGTTGCGGTGGAACTGCCGGCGATGAGAACGACGGTGAGTGGGTTGCGCACTCCGATGAAAGATGCGCAGACCATTCGGCCGGATGCGAACATGTTGCTCGTCGCCGGTGCGGGATGGACGAAGAAGCAGCCCGACGGACAGACGCATGCCGCCGAGGCGGGCGCACTGATTCTAGGCTTTCTGCACGCAACGGGCGCGTCCCTGGGCAGCAGTAAGTCGCTGGTCGATCAGGGCGGCGACAATCAGCCTGTGCTGCCATTTCTGTCACACATGAATCAGATTGGCCAGACGGGCTCGACGCCGCGCCATGCGAAGGGACTTTCGACTTGTTGCCATGGCGAAGAACCGCACGTCGTCGGCTGGCGATTTATCGGCGAGCGGCGCGCCATTTCGCTCGACTCCAACTGCGGCTGGACGCGAGGCAAAGCCGATGTGGTGTACGTTGCCGACGCGTTCCAGGTGATGGAAAAGGTGAACGCGCTGCTGGGAGCCGCGAAGGCGTAGAAAACACGGCGAATCTGATGTTTGACGAAGGAAGCCGCGTCAGGGATGGGCTCGCCGCGTTCATTTTCCTGTGAATCGACTGTGGTAGTTTATGAACGGGAGTAAGTGAAAAAGCATGCCTTCGATTACATCGTTTATCAAGCATCACTATCGTCATTTCAATGCCGCCGCCCTGGTGGACGCCGCCAATGCCTACAATGAGTTGCTGGACTCGGGCGGCAAGATGTTTGTGACCATCGGCGGAGCCATGAGCACCGCGGAGTTGGGCCTTTCGCTCGCGGAGATGATCCGTCAGGACAAGATACACGGCATCTGCTGCACCGGCGCCAACCTTGAGGAAGACGTCTTCAACTTGGTGGCGCACGATTTCTACGAGCGCGTTCCGCATTATCGCGATCTAACGCCCGCCGACGAGGCCAAGCTGCTGAGCCGCCACATGAATCGCGTCACCGATACGTGCATTCCCGAGATGGAAGCAATGCGGCGCATCGAGGACGAAGTGCTGAAGGAGTGGGTCCGCGCCGACGAGGCCGGCGAACGCTTCTTCCCGCACCAGTTCATGTACAAGATTTTGCTGTCGGGCGATCTTGAAAAGTCGTACCAGATCGACCCCAAGAATAGCTGGCTGCTGGCCGCGGCGGAGAAGAACTTGCCTATGTTTGTGCCGGGCTGGGAAGACTCGACACTGGGCAATATGTACGCCGGGCACTGCGTCTCGAGCGACGTGAAGAAGGTTCACACGGTGCGCACCGGCATCGAGTACATGATGGAGCTGGCGGAGTGGTACACGGAGACCACGGCGAAGTCCCCGCTGGGCTTCTTCCAGATTGCGGGCGGCATAGCGGGCGATTTTCCCATCTGCGTGGTGCCCATGCTGCATCAGGATTTGCAGCGCACGAATGTGCCGCTGTGGGCCTACTTCTGCCAGATCAGCGACTCGACCACGAGCTACGGCTCGTACTCGGGCGCGGTGCCGAACGAGAAGATCACGTGGGGCAAGCTGGGCGAGGACACGCCGAAGTTCATCATCGAGTCAGACGCTTCGATTGTGGCGCCGTTGATCTTCGCTTACGTGCTGGGCTGGTAGTTTGAATCTCGAAAGCGGAGTCTGGATTGAAAGGGCGCGGCTGAAGCCGCGCCCTTTCATATTGACGAATATTCTCGAAGCACATTCTCGACTCTATGGTGTCAACGTCAGGAATGCTACACCGTAGCCATTGAGCGTCACCGGAATGCGCGTCGCGGGCGTAGCGCCGACACCTGTCGGACCGTTTGCTACATTCGTTGTTGCGTCGATGGTGAGCAAACTGGCTGCGGTAAAGCTGCCAAAGCTTGAAGTATCGACCACCACCGTGCGTGAATCACCCGCACCGTTGTTGTCGGTTGACGAGTGAACCGCACGGTCCACGATCATCACGCGAACGGTGCCGTCGCTGGCGCGCGTGGCAAGCGTTTCGATGGATGACGTATCGGTTACGTTGAGCGTGAGAATGTCCGGTCCCGGCGACGCCACGGTCGAAGGATAGAAGTTCGCGAGCGTTCTGTCGACCCAATAGCTCAGGTACGTGTTGCTGTTGGAGTCCACCTCACCGTATTGCTTGTCGCCTGAGTAGTCCCACTGATAGAGAGCCCGGTTTCCAGCCTTGCCCAGTTGCGAGAACGCGTAGGATCGCCATGCCGCAAAATAGGCGCTGGTGCCGCGTTGGTCGGTCACAAAGTTTTGCCCCGGATTGCACTGGCTCTTGCCGTTGTTCGAGAAGTCGGCATTCACATTGTTCTCCGTGACCCATACCTGCACATTGGCAAGGTCGGAACGTGTCTCAAGCTGCTTGTAGAAATAGTTCACGTTGTCAACGAACTGTGGGATCGTCGCGAAGACCGTAGCGTCTGTATCGGTCTGATTGCATGACCCGTAGAAGTGCGTGGAGAGCACATCGACCTGCGTTTTCACGCCACCGGAGCCGGCAGGAGCAAGAAATACCGGCAGGGAAAGCATTGGATCTCCCGCATCGCCGGAGCCCAATCCAAAATCAGAAAGCTCGAGGGCCGATAGCTTGATCGTCGGGTCGACGGCGAGCATGGCGGGAACCACGGCATTGTAAATCGCCACGTACTCGTCCGCTGTGACGCCGTTGATGTTGAACTCGTTGTGGATGCCCCACCAGGTAATGGAATGGCTGCTGGGCGATTGAAAGTGCGTGCCACCCACGTCGAAGCCCCCCTTGTTGTAGTACCGCACCAGATTCGCGGTGTACGCAGCGAAATCGTTCAGGTGGCCGGGAATCTCCAGGTGTCCGTTGCTGTCGCACATCCACGCGGGCGCTACGGCGATTTGAAATTCGGGGCTGTGGTCGGCCGCAGCCAACACAGGCTGGACCGTCTGATCCAGCATGGTAAAGTCCCAATCGCTTGCCGTGCCGCTATTGGCCTTCATGGGAATGGCTTGGGAGACCGCCTGCAGACGGATGTGCTGCACCCCGAGATTGGTGAGCGTCGCCTCACGCGCGGTCGCCGTGGCGCCGGTTCCGAAGACGTCGCCGGTCCACTCCGCAATTTGAAACGACGTGGCCATGAACTGCTGAAGTTTGCCCTTGACGCCAAGGGTCGTGTCGATCAAGTTGCTTGCTTTGGCCACGGGCGCGCTCACCAGCGTAAAGCCCTGCGAAGCCGTTGCACCGCCAAGGCTCACGCTCACCGAGGCGGCGGAATTCCCCGAGGGTACGGCGGCGGTCGACGTGAGAGTCAGCGTGCCTGAAGGGCCGCTGCCTGCGACAGCAAACTGTTGTGTGACGCCGGTTGGCAATCCTGTTACGCTCACCGTGGGCGTGCCAGACTGGCCGCTGATGGTCACCGTCAGCGTGGCCGCCGCGCCGTCCTGCGGCACCACCACGCTGGTGCTGCCCAGGCTGACAGAAACGGTTGGTGTGGGAGTGGGCGTTGAGCTGCCGCCTCCGCCACATCCCGTCATTCCCACAAGAAGCACCAGAGTGCCTGTAGCCAAACACGTCGAAACGAATCGACACCTTGTTCGCATCACTCATCTCCAGAAAAATCAGATCGCTTGAATTCGCACACGATTAGAGCACAGACGAAGAGGCACGTCCATGCGTGCCGACACAACGAATTGCCCCAGCCGGAAACCCGTTCGGCACCCCCGGGGCTATCGGCGAATGTGGCACAATAGCCGCACCGGAATTCGACGCCCTGCAGCCCGATGCTCCGGCACAGAGCACACACAAAGGACACCATGCAACGAAGAGAATTGCTGAAGATGGCGGGCGTGGGAGTAGCGGCGGCCGCTGGACCCATGGCCTCCGCGCGAGAGTTGGCAAAAGCCGGCAGTCCCGGCCAAGCGGCACAATCGGCGGGCTGGATGAGTGTTCGCAACTACGGCGCCAAGGGTGACGGCGCGACCGTCGACTCGCCTGCCATCAATCGCGCCATTGACGCGGCCGCGGCGGCCGGCGGAGGCACAGTCTTTTTCCCAGCCGGTGTGTATCTCAGCTATTCCATTCGCCTGAAGAGCAAGGTGGGCCTCTACCTGGACCATGGCGCGGTGATCCTGGCCGGGCCTACGCCGATGGACGGAACCACCACCGGAGGCTATGACATGGCCGAGCCGCAGGGCGCGTGGGAGCCGTATCAGGATTACGGACACAACCACTGGCACAATTCCCTGCTCTGGGGCGAGGACCTCGACGGCGTGTCGATCACCGGTCAGGGATTGATCTGGGGCAAGGGGCTGTCGCGCGGCTGGGATCGCGAGAAGACGCGGCCCGACTCGAACAAGCCCGGCGTGGGCAACAAGACCATCGCGCTGAAGAACTGCCGCAATGTGCTGCTGCGCGACTTCAAGATTCTCGAGGGCGGCTGGTTCGGCATCCTGGCGACCGGCGTCGATAACCTGACCATCGACAACCTCACCATCGACACCATTCGCGACGGCATGGACATCGACTGCTGTCGCAACGTGCGCGTCTCCAATTGCACGGTGAACTCGCCTTGGGATGACGGCATCTGTCCCAAAAGCTCGTTCGCGCTGGGCTATGCACGGCCCACGGAGAACCTGACCATCGCCAACTGCTTTGTCACGGGCGGCTTTGAGATTGGCTCGGTTATCGATGGCACATGGAAGCCGTTGAGCAAGCAAGTGCAGCCTGTTCCGACGGGACGAATCAAGCTGGGCACGGAATCGAACGGAGGCTTCCTGAACGTGACCATCTCCAACTGCGTCTTCGAGAGCTGCCAGGGCTTTGCGCTGGAGACAGAAGACGGCGCGCAGGTGGAGGACATTACCTTCACCGGCATCACCATGCGCGACATTCGCAGCGCACCGCTTTTTCTGCGCCTCGGGACGCGCTTGAGGGGCCCGGCAGGCACAAAAGCGGGAGTGATGCGGCGTGTGATCCTCAGCGACATTACCAGTTCGGGCGCATCGCGGCTGCCGTCGATTATCAGCGGCGTTCCGGGCCATCCCATCGAGGACGTCAAGATCAGCAATGTGTATCTGGAACAGGTGGGCGGCGGTTCGGCGCAGATGGCGGCGCTTGAGCCGGCGGAACGCGAGGCTGCCTATCCCGATCCGCATATGTTCGGCGATCTACCGGCTACAGGCCTGTTCGCGCGCCACGTGCGCAATCTTGAAGTGAGCAATGTGGAGATTGCAACTCTAGAAGCGGATGCGCGGCCGGCCTTCTGGCTGAACGATGTGGAGGGCGCAGACTTTTTCCGTGTCCGCCAACCGGAGGGGTCTGCACCCGCGTTCGATCTGAGGCGTGTGAAGGAGTTCCGCAGCTTCGGCAGCCGGCGAATGGCAGATGTGACCCTGGATAGCGTGGATCAGCGGAAGATCTGACCCGTTAAAGGGCGGCTATGGTTACATTGCCGTCGCTGGTTTGAATGGTGAGGGGAAGCCCGCCGGAGTTGAGATGTCCTCGCAAATTGTGCCCTGAACTCGACGTGGAGTTGTAGCCATTCATCGTGAGGGGCAGCTCACATTTGATCTTTCCGTCACTGGTGTGAACTTCAAGGTCGGCAGCCAAAGTGCGAGGCAGGTGAATCGTCACTTGTCCATCGGAGCTTTCGATCCGGGATGACGAAGTCAGCCGCGAGCCGTCGGCCAGCGTCACATCCAGGCGACCGTCGCCGCTGTGCACGTGCAGGGCTGTGAATTGACCGTGAATCGACACGCTGCCGTCGGAAGAGCGTGATTCCAGCGTTCCGATCACATTGTGGATGCGGATGGAACCGTCGCTGGCGGTCAGCCGCAAGGCTCCGGAAACATCGGACACCTCGACCGAGCCATCCCCGGTCTTCAACTCAACGTTTCCTTGAATGCCCGACACCCTCAAGCTGCCATCGGTTGTGCGTGCCTCAAGGTCGGCGGTTGAAGGAGTTTCAACGGTGACATGCGGTTCATGCCGCGACCCCGTCGTGATGTGGATGCCAAAGCGCGACTTCTCTTTCACCTCAAAGGTCACATGGTCCCCGGCTTGAAACTCGCTGAGGACGTACTCGCTGGGGTAGCGGTCGTTCCACTCGACGCGCACCCTCACCTCGCGGCAGGCGGAGCATGGGCGCACCTCGACAGAGGTGTCGCCGGTGCTGAGCGAGATGGAGGGCTTGCCGAAGACGGGATAGGACTTCTGCCAGTCTGCTTCGGCACTGGCGCGAGCCGCAGAGCCAGTCATCAGCACGAAGGCGGACAGGGAAATCGCGAAAAGGCGCAGAGATCTCATGGGAATCTCCTCTGCGGTTTGATTACGCAGCGAGAGGGACGATAGTTCCGGAAATCTGCGAATGGAGCCGTTTGGCGCCGGAAGCACGGACAGTGAACCTGGGAACGATGGAGTCAGGAGGGGAACGCGCTGGTGAAGGCGGGAGGGAGAATCAACGCCTTACCCATCCCGGAACCGTGAAGTGCTTGTCGCGGAACATCTCCACGCAGATACGAACCGCCTCCGCGTCCAGTTGAGTTCCCGATTGCTTTTCGATCTCCTGCAGCACGCGGTGGAGTTTGATTCCCTGCCGATAGGGCCTGTAAGAGGCCATCGCTTCAACGATATCGGCCACCGCCAGCACCTTGGCTTCCGGCAGTATCTCATCTGCCGTGAGTCCCCTCGGATAGCCTGAACCATCCAACTTCTCGTGGTGCTGGCGCACAATTTCGGCAATGGGCCACGCAAACGGTATGTCCCTCAATATGGTGTAGCCGATCTCCGCGTGTTCTCTAATCATTCCCAGCTCGGCTGCATTGAGTTTTCCCGGCTTGGTTAGAATCTCTGCGGGAATCGAGATCTTTCCGATGTCATGAACCTGAGCCGCCACTCGCAATCCCTGCAATCGCTCTTCCGGCCAGCCCATCTCCCTGCCAATGGCGACCGCGATCTCGGCCACGCGGCTTTGATGGCCCGTCGTATAGGGATCGCGCATCTCCATCGCGAGCACGATGGGGGCAACCATGGCAGACAAAGCTTGGGTCAGATCCGCTTGTATCTTGGCCAGGTGCTGCCGCTGCGCAGTCAGAAGCTTCTCCTGCTGCAGTGCGTTGAGGCCACGACCAATCTGCTCGGCAATGTGCTCGAATACTTCAATCGCTGCCGGCTCAAATGCCCTCGGTTGCGCGGCGTAGATCGTAAGGGCGGCGCGCATTCCATCGACTCCGGGGATAGGTATGGCCATCGAAGAGCGAATTCCATATTCTTTCGCCTTTTCGCGCCATGGGCGAAATGCAGGATCGAGGTCGGAGTATCTTATGATCTGCGACTTGGATGTGCGAAGGCAGATGCCGGTCGGGCCATTGCCCATTTGTGTCTCGGCAGACCAACTAACATGCACGCCATCCAGATAGCCCAAGGACGGTCCCGCGGCCGCTGCAATTCGAATCGGTTTGTCCGGGCCATCTTCGGCGATGCCTATCCGGGCAAGCAAGTAGACAGAGTCCCGTGTGACGGCCTCACATATCTCTTGCAAAAGCCCTTCAGCCGTGCGGGCACGGCCCAACGCAAGCGTAGCAGCGGCGTAGGCTGACAATGCCCAGTTCTGGGTTGAAAGCCGGTGCTCGTTCTCCATCTGCTCCGTGATGTCGATGTAGGTGTAATTCACGATTAGCCGGCTGTCCAGCATCGCCAATTTCGATGACAAAGTCATGACCGGCACCAGGCGGCCGTCCCGGCATTGAATGTGAAACCCTGGATGTTGCGCGGGTTCCTGCTCAACCCTCAGGAACTCTGCTCGCACCCTGGCGCGCTCGGCCTCCGGATGGACCATACTGATATCGAACCCGAGCAGTTCCTGGCGCGTGTATCCCGTCAGTTTTTCCGCTGCCGGATTGACGTTGATTACTTGCCCGCCCCGCGGGTCGATGGCAAACACGCTACCCCGGGCGTGCGTCCAACAGAGCTCGTACACACTCTCAGGTTCCCGGACATCGTGGGCGTCTGTCATACCGTCGTGTTCCCCGCGCACGGATGGACCGGATAAATGCGTCCACCGCACCTTTGGAAGTTTGGAAGAAAGTGATCTTAAACACATTGTTAGCACAAACAGAGCTTGACTGTCTGTCCCACTAAGTAGCCACTTCGGCGGGGTCTATCTCTCGGGGGCGTGAGCACAATCCTCCATCGGGATCGGCACCTGCTCGACGATTTCGAGGCCGAAGCCTTCGAGCGCCGGGATGTGCATGGGAGTGTTCGACAGCAGGCGGATGCGTTGAATGCCGAGGTCCGAAAGAATCTGGCCGCCCAGCCCGATGGCGCGGAGAATGCGTCCGGAGCGGTCCTGCGAGCCTTCGCGGGCGCGCAGTTCCTGGTGAAGCATCACGCGTCCGATTCCGGTGTCCTGCGACGCTTCGGCGGCAACCATTCCATTGGGATCGAACGGGTCGGGAAGCGTGTGGTCGATGTCGAAGCCGCGCGAAGTATTGTGCAGGTAGAGCACCGCCCCGCAACCCTCTTCCGCAATCATTCGCATGGACTGGTCGAGAGTCTCTCGGCAATGGCAGTCGGCGCCAAACACGTCGCCGGCGGTGCAACGTGTATGTACCCGCACCAGCACAGCGTGCGGACAGGGCGGCCGCGAGGCAGTGGGATCGCCCGGCAGGCCCGACGGCCCGTCGAGGAAGGCTGGACAGCCGGGGCACAGGTCGCCGCGCACCAGCGCGATGTGGCTCTCGCCGCCGTTCACCTCGCTTTCATAGGCGATCATGCGGAATTCGCCGTAGCGGGTCTGGATGCGGCTCTCCCCGGCACGGACAATGTAGCGCTCGTGGCGCAGGCGGTAGCGAATGAGTTCGGCCACGGTGAGAATCACCAGGCCATGCTCCTTGCAGAACGGGATCAGGTCGGGGATGCGGGCCATTTCGCCGTCGTCCCGCATGATCTCGCAGATCACGCCTGACGGGTCGAGGCCGGCGAGCCGCGCCAGGTCGACCGAAGCCTCCGTCTGCCCGGCCCGCACCAGCACGCCTCCCTTGCGGGCCCGCAAGGGGAAGATGTGGCCGGGACGCGCCAGATCGGCGGCTGTGGAATCGGGAGCAATGGCGGTGCGGATGGTTTGGGCGCGGTCTGCAGCGGAGATGCCGGTTGTGACTCCTTCGCGCGCCTCGATGGTCTCGGTGAACGCGGTGCCGAAGCGCGAGGAGTTTTGCCGTGTCATCGGGAACAGGCGCAGATGGTCGGCTCGCTCCTCGGTGAGCGTCAGGCAGATGAGCCCGCGACCGTAACGCGCCATGAAGTTGATGGCCTCGGGCGTAACGTGCTCGGCGGCCAGCGTCAGGTCGCCTTCGTTCTCGCGGTCCTCGTCGTCGACCACGACCACCATGCGGCCGGCGCGAATCTCGGCCACCGCGCCTGGAACATCGGTAAAGGGAGCTTCGATAGTACGTTCGGTATGGGGCATCTGTCCGTCTTATTCTCGCCCAACCATGCTGCAAACAGCAAAAGCGCCACCCGAAGGTGGCGCTTTTGCTGTTTACTGAAAGGAGAGCACCTACAACGTCGATTCGATTTCAAAGCCCCAAGCCTCAAGCAGAGCCTCGGGGATGTACTTGGAATTCTTATTGCGACGCGCCCACTCCCGCAGACGGGTTGACCGGATATACTGATCCGGCGTGAGCTTGAACTCCTTGACGATCTGTTCGAAGGAGGTCACAGTAGGCACAACGGGCCCGATGGGCTCCGGTTTGCCCCAATTCGGATTTCCACGACGCTTTGCCATCGATTTGGTGTCCTTATAGAGAGGGATAAATTGTTACAACTTCGGGCTCGCGCTTGGGGGATAGCTGGCCGGCCCTTATGCAACTCTAGTATCTTATTTTAAGGATTTTTTCTTCAAAAATCAATAGAAAAATAGCGTAAAACCTATGTAAAATCACGTCCGCGCGCGGGTTGCAATTAGGTTTATGTCGTTTGCTCACAAGCAATTAATCACGCCACTCCACGGAATGCTGTACACAATGAGACAGAAAGCCGGCAGAAATTGGCCGCAAAGCCGCCCTTGGTGGCACGATAGTCTTACTATCCTCAACTCTGCACTCATTGTCGAAGCATTGAGGATAGTGTGAACACGCCCTGGTACTCCAGTTGCAGATGGCGGTTGCGGAGGGAGCAGGGGGTTTTAACCCCCTGAAAACAGGCCCAAATCTCGGGGCCTTTAGGCCCGGATCGAAGCCTTCGGAGCAAATACAACTGTAGTACTAGTCCCCCACCGGCGTTACCGACCCGCGAGGGATGAGATGGGCATTCCTCGCTTTAGCCTTGTGTTGTTGAGCTTGCAGTCTTGTTTCTTCCTGCGCTGCGGAAAGACGCTTTTGAGGTCCAGTGCAGAAAATAGCCCTCCGCGGGAGCACAATCGTAAATGGAGACGAAGCGACAAGGCTCAATCTGTCAGGGATCTGCCCGGTCCGTACCCGTACCGGGTACCCCTCCCCCCTCTTCCCTCTCGGGAAGTTTGCTAGATGTTGATTTAACTTGAACAAAATAAACAGGTTACAGCAGTTATTCCCAGCAAGACGTAAACGTCAAGTGCTTTATAATCAATAACTTAATACAATGGAAATGCCCCAAAGGTGGTGCAAAACGCCTCAAAAAGCTGCGGGAAAGGTGCTGTTTTGTAGCCGTTGTCCACCGGCGTTGCCGACCCGCGAGGGATGAAACAGGCGTTCTTCGGTTTAGCCTTGTCTTGTTGAACTTGCATTTTTGTTTCTTCCTGGATTCAGGGTGACTCCGTGGTGGTGGATGTGGACGGAGATTTGAGCGTGCGATAGGCGTCCGACTCAACGCATCGCGCGATGACTCGTAGACACCGTAATGGAAGTGGGAACCGGACACACCTTCGGACCGCGTCTGGATCATCCGGCGGAGAGTCGCTAATGCAAAGAAACACAAGGAATTGGGATCGATCCTACGGCGCCGGAATGGTGCCGGATTTTCCACAAGACAAATTCAAGCCGGCACGCGTCCCGGGCAACTCGTTCCTCGGGGTCGAGCATCGAAACATTCGACCGGTACTTAAAGGCAGGCCAGTTCCCTGCCTTACCCGCGTTGGATACGGCCCTTCGATCACAGCGATGGCCAAGGCCTCACCGTCAAGGTAGCTGCGGGTTATCCTCACATGCGGGGGAAGGTTGCCGCAAGTTCGCGAAGGTCGCACATCGTTCGGAGGGCAATGAACCTAAGACCCACACAGAGACCTCTCTCGGATGGCGATACGCCCCAACGTCTCTCGTCCATTGACAACCCAGCGAAGATCATCCAGAAACATCCATGGTTTCTGCTTGCCGCTCTCGTTGATTCCTGCCAGGACGCCATCATCAGCAAGGATCTGAACGGCATCATCACGAGTTGGAATCCTGCTGCCTGCCGCATGTTCGGATACTCTCCTGAGGAAATGATCGGTCAACCTATCCTGCGATTGATTCCTCCAGAGATGCGCTACGAGGAGGAGAATATCCTCGGCAAGATTCGGGCGGGCGAACGAATTGAGCGCTATGAGGCAATCCGCGTGGCCAAAGACGGTCACAGGCTGGAAGTGTCCCTGACCATCTCACCCGTCCGGGACAACGAAGGACGGATTATCGGCGCATCCAAAATTGCCCACGATATCTCTGACCGCAAGCGAGCAGAAGAAGCGCGCTTCCGGCTGTCCGCCATCGTGGAATCGTCCGATGACGCCATCGTCAGCAAAAACCTGGACGGGATCGTGACTAGTTGGAACCAGGCTTCCTGCCGCATGTTCGAATACAGCGCGGAGGAGATGATCGGCCAACCGATCCTGCGCATCATTCCCGACGAATTGCACGCGGAAGAGCGCGACATCTTGAGCAAGCTGAGAAAGGGCGAACGGCTGGCTCACTACGAAACCACGAGAGTCACAAAGAGCGGCACGCGCCTCGACGTTTCCCTGACCATCTCCCCGATTCGGGACGGCACGGGGCGCGTCATCGGCACTTCGAAGATTGCGCGCGATATTTCCGATCGGAAGAAGATGGAAAAGCTGCTGCTGCAATCAGAAAAACTGGCAGCAACGGGCCGCATGGCGGCCTCAATCGCCCATGAGATCAACAATCCGCTGGAAGCGGTGATGAATCTCATCTTCCTGGCGCGCCGCGCCTCGCCGGAAGCCACCGAGGCTCACCGCTTTCTGCAAACGGCGGAGAGCGAGGTGGAGCGGGTCTCGCACATCGCCCGCCTGACACTGGGCTACTACCGTGACCGCAGCGTACCCTGCGAAGTAGATATGCCCGGCCTGATCGAAGATGTCTTGACGGTCTACAAGTCGAAACTCTTCTCGCGGGGCATCACGGTAGAGCGGCAAGTTGGGGTGTCGCGACCGCTGCTGGCCAACAGAGGCGAAATGGTGCAGGTCTTCTCCAACATCATTGCGAACTCCATCGACGCCATGCCGAAGGGTGGCGTGCTGCGCATCGAGATCGACGCCACCGCCGATGCCGGCGGCGATGGAATGCAGGTGCTGATTGAGGATCGAGGTTCTGGAATTGAGGAGCAGCACCTCTCCCGGATTTTTGAGCCCTTCTTCACCACCAAGCAGGATGTGGGCACCGGTATCGGACTGTGGGTGACCAAGCAGCTTGTGGAGAATCGCGGCGGCCGTATCAACGTAAGCAGCAGCATCGCTGCCGGAAAGTCGGGCACGCAGGTGAAGGTCGATCTGCCGTTCGCGCATTCAACGCGCAACGAAGAGCCTCCGAGGGTTCTTGCAGGCGCCCGGTCCTAGGCAACGCTGCATTCGCCCGGTTCGGACCCAAGACACCGCGATGAACTGAGTCTGGCGCTGGCCGCTGCTGCTGTTCGCAACGGTCCATTATGTCTGCGCAACCGCGCGATTTCGCTTAAACCTTCTTCCGTTTGACCGCCGAATCCTGCCCGTTGCGCTGGCCTGATTGTTGCAGGTGTTCCATGGCGCCCGGCGGATAGCCGGTAGATTCCCGAACCACAAGATGGGTGTCGATCTTGTATTCGCGGTGAGTCTCGGTGCCTTCCAAATGAGCCCGCAGTGCAGTGACCGCAGCGCGCGCCAGTTCCAGTCGAGACATCTGGATGGAAGTAAGAGGCGGAATCGTGACCCGCGCCATTTGAATGTCGTCGAATCCGATAATCGACAGATCATCGGGAATGCGCAAACCTGCGCGATAGACCTTGTGAAGCACACCGATCGCGGTCATGTCGTTGGAACACATCACCGCCGTCGGCAGCTTGTCCCCCGCGAGCAGCTTTTCCATGGCGAGAATGCCGCCTTCCAGCGTGTGATCGCCTTCCACAATCCATGCCGGATCGAGAGCGATGCCGCACTCGTTCAGCGACTTGGAAAAAGCGTTCAGTCGCGATTGCGCCGAGTGAAGCCGGGCAGGGCCCGAAACGAACGCGATGTCCCGATGCCCCAGCGCGGCCAGGTGCTGCACCCCCTGCCGAATGCCGTGATGGTAGTCGACCTTGAGCACACTGGTGCCTGGGCTGTCCGGCCCCACGTCGACAAACACCATCGGGATGTTGCGCTCTGCCAACTGCTCCAGCAGCGGCTCTTCAATGCCGAAGGTCATCACCGCAACTCCCTCGGTCTTGCGCTCAAGCATGCGGCGAATGCAGAGCGACATGCGCTTGGGGTCGTAGTTGGTGGAGCTGATCAGGATCTCGTAGCCGTTCTCGACGGCCACATCTTCGAAGCCCTGGATCAACTCCGGGAAGAAGGGATTGGTGATCTCGGAGACGATCAGTCCCAGCAGCCCGCTGCGGCCAGACACCAGCGCCCGGGCCTGCGTATTCGGAAAATAGTTCAACTCGCGTATAGCTTCCCACACCCGCTTGGCCATCTTGGCATTTACAGTGGGCACGTGATTGATGGTGCGAGAGACCGTGGCGATGGAGACACTGGCGTGCTCCGCCACCGTGCGAATGTCCATGAGCGCCGGTTTCTTGAGGCTTCCAGTGCTTCTTTTGTTTTTTTTGTTGGCCATAAGAGGGGCTAGAGAATGCGTTTACATCATACTGTATGGATTGGGATCCGAGACGAAGAACTTGACAGCGGATCGTCTATGAATCTACTGTCAACTTTCTCGGCAAACGTTTACCAAGATTGCTGCGTACTGGAGAAATTCCTCCTTCAGGCCGGCATCACCACAAAAGGATAGTGTGATATGGCCGTCGTTGCGGGAGTCGATTTTGGAACATTGAGTGTGCGCGTTTCGATTATGGATAGCGAGCGCGGCCGCCTGGGTACGGCGGTCGAGGAATACCCGCTGCATCGTAAGCGCGAAGACCCGGACTTTGCCACCCAGGCGCATTCCGATCACATGCGCGCCCTTGCCGCCGCAACGCGCAAGGCGGTCAGCGAAGCGGGCATTCCCGGCGAGCGGGTTGAAGCCATCGCGCTGGATACGACCGGATCGAGCGTGGTTCCCGTCGACGCGCACATGCAGCCCCTGAACGAGTACTACCTTTGGTGCGACCACCGCGCCAAAAAGGAAGCGCAGCAGATTACCGCGCTGGCGCACAGCGAAGGCCTTGAAGCCATCGAATGGTGCGGCGGCGTTTACTCGCACGAGTGGGGATTCGCCAAGCTGCTCCACTGGCTGCGCCACAATCCTGAGAAGCGGAGCCAGTTCGCCTCCGCATTCGAACACTGCGACATGGTGGCCGCCACGCTATGCGGCGTCACCGATCCAAGGCTGGCCAAGCGCAGCGTCTGTGCCATGGGCCACAAGTGGATGTGGAATCCAAAATGGGGCGGCTTGCCACCGCAAGGCTTTCTCTCCAAGCTCGATCCCCTGTTCGACGGCGTTCGCGAAAAGCTTGCCGGCGACTATCAAACCTCCGATCATCTGGCCGGGCATCTGGCTCCGCATTGGGCTGAAGAACTGGGCCTCCGCGCGGGCATACCCGTACCCGTGGGCGCCTTCGATGCGCATTGGGATGCACTGGGCGCAGGCTGCCGCGAAGGCGATGTGGTCAACGTAGTGGGCACATCCACGTGCATCATTGCGATGGCGAAGAAGACCGAACTCATCCCCGGCGTGTGCGGAGTGGTGCCGGGCAGCGTCCATCCTCAGTTCACCGGCATTGAAGCGGGCCTGTCCGCCACCGGCGACATTTTTGAAGCCATCGCGCGCCGAGCCGGAGTGAAGGTGTCCGCGCTGGCCACGGGGCTTGAAGCCTATCGCGCCGGACAGACGGGCCTCTTGCGGCTGAGCTGGGACAATGGCGATCGCACGGTGCTGGTCAATCCCGAACTCGGCGGCGTCACTCTGGGTTGGAACCTGATTCACACCGCGCAGGATGAACTCTTCGCCGCCATCGAAGGCACGGCGTTCCACACCCGCATCATCCTGGAGCGCATGGCGGAGCACGGTGTGCCCGTGGACCGCGTCATCAACGCCGGTGGCATTCCGCAAAACAATCCGGTGTTGAACCAGGTGTATGCCAACGTGCTTGGCAAGCCCGTGCTGGTGCCTGCAGGGGTGCCGACCAGCCTTGGCTCGGGCATCTTTGCGATGGTGGCGGCAGGGGCGTTCCCGGGCATCGAAGAAGCGCAAGCCGCTCTCTGCCTCAAACACACAGTCTTCGCACCCGACCCGAATGCGACCGCAATCTACGAGAAACTTTACGCGCTCTATCGCAAGGTCTACTTCGCTCTCGGCATGAAGACCGCTCTACCTTGCGCCCTGGGAGACGTCCTGCCTGAGTTGCGCAGGATTGCCAGCGAAGTGACCGCTTCTGCATGATCTGGCTCATGTTTTGTCTCGCTTGATTGGGTCCCCAGGTCTCGACTCTGAGACCTGGGGTAGCACGAATACCAATTTCGGCCCCGCACGCCTTCGCTAGAGGTCTTCAGGTGGAACATCCGATGTCAGTGGTTCAACCGAATCCGCCAGGATAGGTTCCTCGGACTGCGACTCCTCCCGAGTCTCGGCTTCGGGATCGAGTTCGCCAGACGCAGAAGCTACCATCGCGGATTCATCCACCGTCACCGGTGCTTCAGCCTTTTCGGGGCCAAGCAGCGCATCCACTCGATAACCAGCCTCTACAACGGCCACGAGCGCGCTTTCCACACTCTCGCTGATGGCGGCTGCGACCGCGCGTGTCGGGACTGCCTGGTCAGCAAGGCGGAGCAGCTTGGGCAGCATCAGCCACCAGAGCAGTTCCTCGTAGGGCTCGTGAACCAGGAAGGCATGTCCTTCCGCCTCATGTACGCCGGTGAGCCAGCGGACATCCGGATCCTTCCACAGTGCGGGCGCAATGGGTAGATCGCACATTATGGCTGGCGTGGGCCCACTGGCGAGCAACGGCTCGGCATGGGGCGCAGCCGTGATGTCCGCAGTGGGAGTGGCTTTCGGTGCAGACTCAACCTCCGGTGCGGGGATCGGCGCAGCGGGCTCGGGAACGGCGGATGCCGCCTCGGCAACCAGCGCTTCAGCTGCGGCGGTAAGGCTTGCGGACGCTGCCTGCGCCAACTCATCCGGCATTTCTGCCTTCGCATCCTCGCCGATTCCGGCTTCAACCAGCAGCAGGACCTTGATGCGGGCGGCAGCGCGCCAGCCCTGTTCGCCCTCGAAGCCGAGAGCGCTGAAGGCTTGCGCGAAGGGTTTGCGCAGACGCAGGCGATCAAACAACTCCAGCGCGGTGCGTTCGCCGTTTTCCGCGTCGATGGCCTCGGCGAGCACATGCAGCAGGCACCAGCCCAGAACCGGTCCCCAAAGGGCCGTAGCCGGCAACTGCGGGCTCGCGTTAGGCAGCGTGCGCCGCGCGGCAACGGTCCACGGGGCGGGAAACAGCGTCTCAAGCGAGGGGACGCGAACAGCAGCGCGGAGACACCTGCGGAAGACCTGTGCAAGCGAACTGGGAGGGACCGGGTGTGCCGCGAACTTCTCTCCCCTGGCGCGCGCGTAGGCGGCCTGCACGGCGGTTAAGAGCTGTTCGCAACGCGCCCAGGCGTGGTCGGAGAATTCGTTCTGCTTCTTGCCGCTTTTCTTCTCCTGCGCTGTTGCTTGAGAACGCGGAGTCTCGGCCAGGGCCACTAGCATGCGGGCGATCGCAGGGTCAAGAACGGCGCGTAGCGCATCGTGGACGGGGCGCAGTTCGAGGCTAATGAGCGCGTCGTCAATGCTGGGCACGCCGCGGCCGGAAAGGTGATCGCAGAGCCGGTCCCAGGACTTCTCGGCGGTGGAGTGGAGTTCGCGCCAATCGAGAAAGACGTGGCACTGGTAGGCATGCAGGTCGAGGGTAAGGCCGCGATCGGCCAATTCACCCGCGCGACGCAGATATTCGAGGCCGGTCAGCGAGTCGCGATACGCCACAATGGAGCTCGTATCGACCAGGCCCAGGCCTTCCCACAGCGAGCGCTGGCGAAGCTGCCCGGAACCCTTGTCAGCATAGGCGGCCGAGATGCGCACCGTGCCACGGGTGCCGCCGTAGCGGTTGTTGTAGACGACAAGAGCGCGTTCGCCGCCATGCCGATTGGAGTAAGCAAAGACGTTCTCATCCACCGAGCCTGAGTCGTGAAAGAAGTCATAGAGCAGGAAGTTATAGCTCTCGGCGAAGAGCCACCGGCGCTCAAGCAGCGGCGCAATCTCCCGCTCATGACGCTCCACCATCCAGTGATCCGGCCACTCGTCGTAGCGGGGCCGCCGGTACTCCATTCCATATTTTTCAGTGAAGCCTTCGACCTGTCCGTGGCCGAACATGGGCAGGCCCGGCAGCGTGGCCATGAGCGCGGCAACGCCGAAGCACTTGTCGCCCTTGCCAAACTGGTCGATGGCGGTGCGTTCGTCGGGATTGCTCATGAAGTTGACATAGCGCTTCATGATGTCGGGATCGAATTCGAGCGTGTTCTTGATGACGGAGCGGTACTTCGCGTTGTCCTCGTCGCGCATCATCACCATGAACGCGCTGTTGTAGACGCGGTGCATGCCCAAAGTGCGGACGAAGTAGCCCTCCATGAGCCAGAAGGCCTCAGCCAGCAGCAGCGTTCCCGGAACTTCGGTGGCCACGCGGTCGACCACCTCGCGCCAGAACTCGTGCGGCATCACGCGGTCGAAGTCGGCCTGGCTCATGCCACTTTCAGCGCGGGACGGAATGGCGCCACTGGAACCGGGGCCCGGAAACCAGAGCCGGTGGAAGTGGCGCTTGGCCAGTGTCATGGCGGCGTCGAAGCGGATGACCGGAAACAGCCGCGCGACGTGCAGAATGGTCTGGATCACTTGTTCGCGCACCGCGGGATTCAGATAGTCAAGCTGCGCGGTATCGTTCCAGGGGAAGCTGGTGCCGTCGTTACCGTGATAGATGTATCGTGTCTCGCCGCTGTTGCGGTCGCGGCGACGGAAGACCACCGCGGCATCGGTCTGCGTAAAATAATGGTCATCGATCTTGATTTCGACGCGGCCGTCGCCGGACAGATCCGGGCCCTCGAAGCTATAGGCCGGATAGGGCGATTCCCAGCGTGAGATAAACCAATCCGGGTGTTCGACAACCCACGGCGAATCGATGCCCATGTGGTTGGGGACCATATCGCTGGCCAGACGGATGCCTTTGCGATAGGCGCGGTCGCGCAGGTTGATGTAGGCAGCTTCGCCGCCCAGGTCATCGGCGATGCGGTAGTCGAAGAGCGAATAGGCCGAGGCCACAGCGTCCTGGTTGCCGCATAGCAGCTTGATGGTCTTTGAGGCGCGGCTGCGCTCCCAGACGCCGATCAGCCACAAAGTGTTCATCCCCCGGCTGGCCAGGGTCTGGAGCTCTTCGTCGGGAATCTCGTTGAGGCGTCCGATGTGACGGCTATACTGCCTGCTGAGTTGCGCCAGCCAGACATAGGTGCTCTTGGCGATCATCACCGTTGTTGGCATCCAGGCGGTGTCGGCCGAGAACTTCTCGTACTCGTGGGCCGGGTCGCCGAAGGTGGGCACATCGGCAGTGCTGACGGTGGACGGCCATTGCTGCTGGCCGCTTTCACGCCGGCGCCGTGCCGCCTCTTCAGCCGCGGTGCGAGCCTGCACGGCCGGAGGATTGAACTGCATCCAGATGGCCAGCTCTTCCTCGTGGAGAATTTCACCGGCGATGAGAAGAAGACGCTCCATGCTGTCGCCGATCAGCGGCTTCCACATCCGGCGGAGAATATCCAGTTGCTCCCGAAGCGATTTAGGCGCGCCGGTGGCAGGCGCACGAAGCAGTTGCAAGAGGTTGACGGGCGACGCACCGGGTAGCGGTATCAACGGACGGGTGGCAAAGTAATTGGGCAACTGCCTCGTCACCGTACGATAGACGGTCTTTTCCGCCAGAGACCTGTCTTCAAAAAGCTCATCGAAGGGCTTGAATGCTTCGTTGCGGTTGGCGGTCCACAACAGCAGAAGCTCTTCGAGGGCAGCTTCGCGGTGTGGGGTCGCGCCTGTGGAGCCCTTGAGCCATTCCTGGGGAGTTTCGAGTCCTTGAATGACGGTGGAACCCGGGAATTGCTCGACGAAGGTGAGCAGCAGCCGGTCCAGGGCGTCGGTGCCGACCTGGGAGTCGAACCACGTGAGAGCGTCGGCCATCACCTGGCTGTCAAATTGCTCCCGATAGCGCGCCATCAGGACGTGGCTGGCCTCGTCAATCAGCCCCATGGCGTACAGCGAGCCGGCATGTACCGCAAGCACGGGATTTTTCTCCACCTCCCGGACCTGGTTCATACGGTGTGCAAAGGCACGGCAGGCTGCCATATCGGCAAAAACCACGTTCCCGGTGTAGGAAAAAAGCGTCTCCGAAAACCGATAGCGCTCACGCGCGTTGCGCGAAATGTGGAATTCCATCATAAGAAAGCCGTGCTCCAAAAAGTTGTGCGCCCAACCCACGTCGCAGGCCCAGGAAACGGCTCCGCATGCTTGCCGGAGGCGCTGCCCTTCGCCTGTTCAACTGATGTTCTCAATAAAACTGGCTCGACCCAGATTCAAAGGCTGCGGTTCAAACGCTGCCAATGGGTAAAGTATCACCCCTGGGGCCGTTATGCTGGAAACCCTTCCTGTTGGATGCCGCCGGCGGACCAGTGCCTGGTCCATGTTTCAGTCCACCCGCCAGAGATTGAATACCTATGGATGCGCAGAACGGTTCAAGGGGTCGCTTTGGAGGAGATCGGGGGCGATGCCTGCAATACAGCCGCCAACGCCGATAACGGACGCGGCATGAGCCCAGAAAGGCAGGCGCGGCTGTTTGGAGCATTCCTTATCACCAAGGGAATGGGCAAAACCGGACTTGCTTTGTGGATCAGCTCCGAGATCATGGAGAGCCATCAGGGCTGCATCAAGCTGCGGAGCAGCCGGCGAGCTGATCAACCGAGCCGGTCGCGGTGTCGGATGCCAAGGATGGCTGCATCAAGCTCCGGAGCAGCCGGCGAGCTGATCATCCAGGTATGCCGATAGCGCGCTACCGTCAGTCAAGAACGCGTGCGTTGACGAAACACGATCGACCTATCAAGGCGCCACGATGACCACTTTGACCTCGGCGTGGTTATGCAGGATCTGTTCGCCCATCGCGAAGCCATCGTGAACTTCGAATCATTCCCCTGGAAGGCCGGAAATACGGGGCTTCTCGGCGTTGTCTCCCGGTAGTTGATCGTGCAGAACCACGTTCAGCAACGATTTATAGACCCGGATGCGGCCGTTGTATTCGATAAAGCCCAGCTTGCGGAAGCGATTCATGAAGAAGCTCACACGCGAGCGGGTGGTGCCGATCATCTCCGCCAGCGTCTCCTGTGAAATCTTGGGAATCAACGGTTCCGGTTCGCCGGCCTGACCGAACTCCGCCATGAGCAACAGAATTCTCGCCAGGCGCCTTTCGCTCGAGTTAAAGAGCTGATCGACCAGATCGGCCTGGATGCGCATGCTTCGCATCAGCAGAAACTTCAGGAACAGGTCGGAGAATTCATGCTCCTCGTGCATCACCCGGATCATTTCGTCGCGCCCTATTTTGAGTGCGGTGCAGTCAGTAATGGCAGTGGCCGTGGCCAAACGCAACCCCGCCGCTCCTGCGAGCGCTTCTTCGCCCACAAAGTCGCCGTCGGAGAGAAGCGTGATGGTGGCTTCCTTGCCGGCTTGCGAAACGACAGTGACCTTTGCGCGGCCATTTTGGAGATAGAAAACGGCATCGGCCTGGCTCCCCTGCGAAAAGAAGGCCTGCTTGGGCGCCAATTGGACGATTCTTCGCCCCAGGCCTGCGCTCGCAAGGAACGCTGCGGCATCGAATGTGGGCTTTGCAAATTCAATCATCGAAAGAGACTCTTTTCCGCTGCCGTCTTTGCATCGTACACTGCAGGCTGGTGCGCGACCGCATCGCCATCGAGGTTACAAAGCAAGTGAGCGATGAACGAAAAATCATCGACAGACATGAAGCCGCCGGGTGCCTCTCCTCCAACTGAGCACCCATGGCGCCCTGCTCAGCTACATACATTTTAGTACAGAATAAACTCTCCGTGGGCCGGCAAATCTGTTCAAACTTGCTCATTTTCTGAAACTATTTCCAGGCTTCATCCAGTCGGGAAATGTGGGGCATGAGCGACCGCATAGGAGTAGCATGGTTTGGTGTTTCACGCTCAAACCGAGCGGTGTAGAGTGTAGGAAAGGGAACCTATGCTTCCTTCACCCATGATGCGCGATTGGGCTCGCCATCTACTTGACTCTGAATCCGGCGCCGATGCAACCTCCGAGCAATCGGAGCCTGCCACGCTCCTTGTCTATGAGAAGCTACGCCGCCAGCTATGCTCACCAGTGGGGACCGACGCTTTTCATGCGCTTGCTTCTCGCGCATTGGCTCTAGCCAAGTCAGAAGCTCCCGGGCTCAGCGCGGTCCAGGTCACGGCGGAGGGACGCTTACGCGGTCTCGGCGAACCCGAATCGCAAGCGGATCAGGTACACGACGGCGAGGTTGGAGTCGTGCTCATTGCACATCTGCTTGGGCTATTCCTCACCTTCCTGGGGGCTGCAACAACGCGGAGGCTCGTACATGATGTCTTTCCTCTCCTTGAGACGCCGACAGAGCCGGACACAACCACCCCCTTCGAGGTTATTCTGCAAGAAGTGGAACAGCTCCGGTGCGTGAGCGATCGCCTGCAATCATTGGCGGACGAGAATCCAGCTGTCGAAGATGGCCTCTTGAGTATTTCAGGGAACATTCGTGACATTGCCACCATTTTGGACGTTTTCGTTGTTATCAAGAACAGGCCTGACGGAATGGGGGAAAGCGAACTCCATGAACAAACGACGAACTATTTGATGTGATTTCCACCAAAGCTATATTCAGTGCGGCTCTCGGCCCTGGATGTAGGCACCCCACTGCATAGTCGCTTGCGAGGCGAATGAGTTTTGGCTCGATACTCCCACGAAGTCCGAAATGGTTGTCCGAGCCTTCAATCTGAAACGATAGGGGGTTGAAAATGGTACGTCCCCCGGAGAATCGAGATTTAGCCCGTCGTCTTCTTGCTTGCGAAGCCGATGCAGGCGAGACCTCCGAGCAAATGGAATCCGTGGCCCTTCGCGTCTACGAGAAATTGCGCCAGCGTCTTTGTGCGCTTACGGGGGTTGCCGGTTTTCACTCCCTTGCTTCTCGTGCTCTGAAATTGGCTACGCCAGAAGCTCCAGATCTTATCGCGGTGCAGATCGCAGCAGATGGATCTCTACAGGACCTAAGCGAGCTTGACACTCAAATTGGCATTGACAGGAAACAGCCGGGCAAGGGTGAAGTCATCCTCATCGTTCGGCTGGTCGGGCTGCTTCTTATCTTTCTTGGCGAAGCGTTGACGTTGAGCCTGATGCGTGATTTATGGCCAGATGCAGCCTCCGATGATCGCATTTCGGGGAACGGGAGAAAATCGTGAGCACACCAGACAGAGTGACGATAAAGAAACTACCGACCGGAGTTCCGGGCCTCGACGAAATTGTGGGTGGCGGTCTACCCGAATACTCGTTCAACATCATCGCGGGCGCCCCTGGAAGCGGCAAGACAACGCTGGCACACCAGTTCGTGTTTGCCAATGCCACTCCAGAGCGTCCTGCTCTCTATTTCACCGTCCTCGGCGAATCCTCCATAAAAATGCTGCGATACCAGCAACAGTACACATTCTTCGATCCGGCCAAGCTGTCCGGTTCCATCCGCTTTATCAACCTGAGCCAGGTTGTCTTGGAGAAGGACTTGGGCGCAGTTTTGAAGGAGATTACCGATGAAGTTGAAAAGGCTAACCCCGCCGTCGTGGTTGTGGACTCCTTCCGCACCATGGTGCGGAAGCCGCAAAGTGACATGGAACTGCAATCTTTCATTCAACGGTTAGCCTTGTTTCTGGCTAGCTGGCAAGCTACAACTTTCTTGATAGGAGAATATGCGGAGGACGAGGTACGTGATAATCCCATCTTTACCGTCGCCGATGGTCTGTTCTGGCTGCGCCAAACGCCGGAGCGAAATTCCATTGTACGGAAGTTGCAGATTATCAAACTGCGCGGTCAGGATTCCGTGCCAGGGCTGCACACGTTCCGCATAACCGATGCCGGAGTGCAAGCTTTCTCGCGCACTTTTGGGTTGACCGGACACGTGAAAGATCCGCCCAGCCATAGGCGCCTTTGCTTCGGTATTCCGGAGTTGGACAACATGCTGGGTGGGGGCGTTCGCGAAGGCGATAGTGTCCTCGTAGCAGGGTCTTCGGGAACTGGGAAATCGGTGCTGGCAACCCAATTCATTGCTGAAGGCATACGCCAGGGGGAGCCGGGAATCGTGGCGGTCTTTGAAGAACGCCCGCAAGCGTACGCGGAGCGAGCCAGCAGTTTAGGTCTGGATCTGGAAACGCCGCGGAAAGACGGGAAACTTAAAATTCTCTATCTCCGTCCCCTCGATCTCTCGGTGGATGAAACCATGCACTCGATTCTAGACTCAGTGCAGAAGATTGGCGCCAAGCGCCTGGTGATCGATTCCCTGGCGGGCTTTGAGATGGCTCTGTCGCCCGGCTTCCGCGCCGACTTTCGCGAATCGCTCTACCGGATGATCTTCGCTTTGACGGGAATCGGGGTGACAATCCTTAGCACCGTTGAGGTAGATGAGTCTTTCACCGAATTTCCATTCAGTACCTACTCAATTTCTTTCCTCACCGATGACATCATACGGCTACGATACGTATCCATCGATGGCCAACTTCGCAAGATTATGGTGGTGATCAAGATGCGGGGTGGAAATCACGCCAAGGATATTCGCGAATATGAAATCACGTCCAAGGGCGTGGTTATCCTCGGCAAACGCCTCACAAACTATCAGGGTCTTATCAGTGGGATTCCTGTGCATTCGGACCGGCCCGCCCAGGGGGAAGAGCCCTTCCATGATCCGGAAATCAAGAACCAAGCCTAATGAAGCACTTGACGGCCCCGAAATCAATACCAACTCTGGCCTTGATCCGGAGCTCGATGTGCCAAACATCGAGCTCGTACTCTTTGAGGGTTCGCCCCTGCTGGTGGCCGCACTCGCAGGACCCAATCACATATTTCGCTACGTCAATCCTGCTTTTTGCGGTGTGGCCGGCAAAACCAAAGACGAGCTGACTGGAAAGCCCTTCGCCGAGGCGATGCCGTGGGTGGAATGCCTTGCCTTGCTGAATAGCGTTTATGCCACGGGAGAAGCCCTGGTCCATGCGGAACCGGAAGACGCTGAAGCAAATCCAGCAAGTCGGTCGTACACGGTATGGCCGATTCGTGGAGCTGAGGATCGCCCGGTGGGAGTCGTGGTGGAAGTGACTGAGACCTCACGATTCCAGCAGCAGACAATCGCAATGAATCAGCAACTGCTGTTGTCGGGGGTGCACCAGCTTGAACTTAGAGAAATGGCAGAGACGCTGAACGCGCAACTGAAACTTGAAATCACTGAGCGGGAGCGGATGGAGCGGGCTCTGGTGAACAGCGAAAAGCTGGCGGTGACAGCAAGATTCGCCTTGACCATGGCCCATGAAATCAACAACCCTTTAGAAGCAATGACCAACCTGATGTTCCTGTTGGGTTCTCTGCAAACTAGTCCTGACGCGCAGACTTACATCGCCATGATGGAAGACCAGTTAAAAGGTCTAAGTCGCATTGCAACCAAGATGCTCAAGTTTCACCGCGACAGCAACAAACCGGCAGAATTCAAATTGGGTACGGTGCTCTGCGAGATCTCGGACTTTTATCGCCCCCAGGCCGACAAGCAAGGAGTAGTTATCGATCAGCGCCTTGAGACGGTCGGGGGCATCCTGGGCTTCAGAAGTGAAACTGTTCAGGTAGTCACGAATCTGTTGCTCAATGCGCTTGATGCCACGCCCGCTGGCGGACGGGTCATTCTTCATCTATATCCCGCTCCCCCCTGGCTCTGTCACGTCCACGGTCAAAGTGGCTACTGCCTCTCAATTGCCGATACCGGAAGTGGTATTGCGCAGCAAGATCGAACGCGGATTTTTCAGCCTTTTTTCACCACAAAAGGGGAGAAAGGAACAGGCCTGGGATTGTGGGTAAGCCTGGGAATCGTGAACCGCATTGGTGGTTCAATACGCGTTTGGAGCACACAGCGCCCTGGTCGTTCGGGCACATGTTTCTCAGTCTTCCTGCCCGCCAAGCAATCCACGTTCGCACCGAATCGTCTCCGCGATGACAGATTGGTAGCGATTGAAAGCGTTCACGGAGATCTGTGAAATACCGCAGCACTCACCTCATCCCCGCTGCCCGCGAGCACTGGGCCGATACTCTCCATGGCCTGGACATCCTTCCGCCTGATCGCCCCATCCAAAATCCTTGGTGCAACCTACAATGACCCTCCGCCCAGCCGATGAGACCCTCGAATCCCTCCGCGTCACTCTCCATAAACTGGAGCATACCGCCGACCCTGACCAGAACGCAGATTCAATGGCAGCATTCAAAAGCGTCCTTTTGAATCGCATGGCCGACCTCGAATTGGCCGCGACCCTCGCCCCCGCCGATGCCGAAATCTCCCGACCTTCCGCTCCGGACGATTTAGTCATGCCGCCATCCATGGCCGAATCAGACCCCCGAAAAGAGGTCATAGATACAACTCAATTAGAGAAACTCGACTAGATGCACCTGCCCTGGTGAAATGCGAACGTTCTCTCTTGGGCCGGCCGCCCTCGAGGATTGCATCTGGCATTGCAATCGCCATACCTTCGCCAGTAGACTAGTGATGACCGGTGCCAATCTACAACAAGCGGAGAGGTGGCAGAGCCCGGTTGAATGCACCTGACTCGAAATCAGGCATAGTCGTAAGGCTATCGGGGGTTCAAATCCCTCCCTCTCCGCCATATAAACCCAATGAAATCAATCAAATAAACACCTTGAATTGGCCAGTATTCCGCCTCGCGCGGCCCTTTCAGTCTGCGGAAAAGTGGCACTTTAAGGCACCATATCGCACTGAATACCAAACAAAAGTGACACCAAAAGTGACACCGCGCCACCCCCTCCGTACTACTAACTTATTGAAGCGCGTATTCTGTTGAATATGGCCTTCACCGTGAAGCAACTGATCAACTTGGTCCAGGTTCTGCCGGACACCGAGTGTTGGGAATTCAGCGGACCTCGAAACGCCGACGGGTACGGCCGGATGTACTCCGGCGACAAGGAGCTGAAGGCCCACCGGGTTTTCTATGAGGCCTGTGAGGGGCCGGTCCCGGACGGCATGTTCCTACAGCATCACCTTCCGGCTGGCCAGTGTATCGGACACGCCTGCTGCAATCCAGACCATCAGCGGGTCAGCAACTCGCCCAAGGCTGCCCCGCGCATTCAGCTCAAGGCGGCCCCTCCAGCGCAATTCAAGACGTGCCCAAAAGGCCACCCGATGACCCCAGAGAACACCGTGACTGAACAGCGCAATGGCCACCCCAAGGCCCGGTGCCGAACTTGCCGGCAGGAATCCTGGCGGAAGAATTCAGCCCGAAGGTCGGCAAAGGGACTCCACTCCTGAGCGCAGCACCGTCTACTTACCCGCATCGAGGCGGGGATAACCGATCAAGCGCCGGAGAGTGGGAAAATACTTTCAGACTGGCTCGATGAGTGCATCGGCCTGTTATCGATATCTGACTTCCCAATTCTCAGCCTGCCCGGCAAACAGCCTGAAGTTCAGGAAATGACCAACCAGGATCAGTTCCAAGTCCTATATGACGACACCCACGGCATTGTGTTGCACAGCGAACTGGTGCGTGCCTATGCTTATCGGCATGTTGCGGCACAACTTTAAAATCAACGCCGGGTTGCGCTGCATTGAGTCTGCGGCTTGATCGGAGGTCTTGAAGGCAAAGGCATTGGGAAGTTCTTGCCGTAGCGCCGGAGTGACATCCGAGTGTTCTGGGGTTCGGCCTTTGCCGACGCAGGTGATCCGGCGGCGGAGGGCTTTGATGGCACAGGATCGTTGGAAATGTTCCTTCATTGAACGACCGCAGATGCTTTCAAGGCATCACTAAGCGCCATTATCTTAACGTCAGCTGTTTCATTCTAGGTCGAGCGCGAACGAACATACCCAAAACCGAGCAGTGGTTTCGCGGTGTTCGCGGTTCCTTGCCCGTTATTAGCATAGTGATAACCCCACTTAGTTACCTTCCGGTGACAAGCATCACAGGGTACTTTCTGCTTGACGGCAGGAGGGCGTACATGACACTACTATCGCAGATGTCTTCATTAGTGTTGTAAATCGGCTAGCATGTAGGTTGGTCTCTGCGAAACACAGTGATGTAACCAACTTGTTGTTTCCTCCTTGAACGCAATGAGCCATGGAAAGGACCGGCGAGCTACGATGTCTGCAGACGAGAAAGGGCACGAACAGGATTATTCTGGAGACGCGAAGGGATCCACTTGGAGAGCCGCGGAACAACCCTCATCACTATTTCACCGAAGTCCCTCTACGCGTAACGCCCCTCCCTATGTTCTTACTTTAATTGCGTTAATATTTCTCATTCCCGCAGTGCATTTGGTTGCGCAGGACAGCGTACCGACCGTGGTCACAATAAACAATCGGACTGGCGACTTGCCCTACTCTTCACAAATTGGCTCACAATTCGAGCATGTTGAGTTGTCGAGTGGAAATCTGATTGTCACCATTCCGTTTCTGAGCCTTCCGGGCAGAGGCATGTCTTTTGATTATGGGATCAGATACGATGCAGCCTATTGGATCATTCAGAACTTGAATGGGGGCGCACCCGCCTATTGGAACCCAGAGATGCGGAACTGGTTAACCTCCACGACCCTCGGCTGGACCTCAACCCAGCCGTACATGACTTATTCCGCGGGCAAAATGAGCTGCTATACGGGAACGGGCGGCGCTCAACCAAAGCCGCAAGGAGGACGCACTGATGGAGTAATGTTCACTGATGAGCAAGGGGTGAAACATCAGTTGCTCGTCAATTCGCAGGGCAACGGCGATTGCACGGGTGGTACGTACCTGTTTACGAATCTGCAAGGCCCTTCAGTAGGCGAGGACGGTTATTGGGGCTCAATCAGCAACGTGACGGCCCCGGATGGAAGAAAGTACGCATCAGGTGGGACCTCCGGCGGTTTGTCCTGGCCAGCGGCAGGAACGCTAAACGGGGCGTATTTCATCGATATGGCCAAGGTCAGCGACACACGCGGTAATACGCAGATCGTCTCGCCAGGAAACACTGATACCGTCGGGCGTACTCCGATAACCCAGCAGACGAGCGCGAACCAGATCATCTATACGGTTTACGACTCGAATGGCAATGTTCAAAACTACACCGTAAACCTCCAGTCGATCTCAATCAGTACGCATTTCGGGTCCACAAACCCGCAGACAGCAGAGTACAGCAAAACAAGAACGACGGTGGCCTCAGTAGTTTTGCCGAATGGTCAAAGCTACAGCTTCATGTATGACTCCTATGGAGACATCACCAAGATTACATTGCCAACTGGCGGGTACGTTTCCTATTTCTGGAGCAATGGAGGAGCCGGAAGCTTTCGCTATGTTTCAAGCCGAACTGTAAATGACGGAACCACCTCAAGCACTTGGAATATAGCGATCACGTATCTACCCAATTCCGCGAACTACACAACCACACTCACGAGCCCACCCGATCCACAAGGTGTCTCTCATACGACGCTCTACAGCTATTCCAAACTTGACGGAGACACGCCGGTACTTACGAGTGTGGTATACGACCAAGCCGGTAACGGCTCCTATCCTCGGGGCTTCGCGATGTCGTATTATCCGTCTCCTCCGTTCTACTTCAATGGGACGTTCGGCATATACGGGCCTCCATTATTGAAGAGCATCACAACTACCCTTGACGCAGGCTCGGGCGGACCTAATGGAACTGTTAGCAAGAAGGAATTTGACTACGATATCTTTGGCTTTGAGCGCTACGACACCGACTGCACAACGCCAGCCCAGGAAAGCGCTTGCGAATATTGGGCTTCCAGTGGCAGTATGCCACCTCCAGAGTTCGATTCCCTCTCGCGCGGAAACGTAACCGCTATCCGAGAATATGGGGCGGCTGTGGGGGCGCCGGGTCCGCTTCTCCGTCAGACAATCCGCAGGTATCTTGACGACTACACTGCAGGATACGGAATGGCCCCGAATGGGCTCGATCCCATGAAACGAGTCAAGTATACGGGTGTCAATATTGTCGATAAAGGAATTGATGAGACCGTGTTTGACGGATCATCTCCCTGCACCGGGACCGGATCGATCGATCCCGATACTGGGGCCTTCACCCCACCCCCATCCTGCAACGCAGTGAGGATTGCAGAGCGCACGCTCCAATATGATAATCAAGTGCCGGCCACCTACGGGTACCATGGTGAGGAGACCGCGTCGTCGCGATGGTTGAACACAAGCAATTCCTTTCTGAACACGACGTATGTTCATGACGGCTTCGGCAATCTAACCTCCATTACGGACCCGAAGTCAAATCCGCCTACCACAATTAGGTACGCAGATTCATTTGCGTCCGGAGTATCGACCTGCTCTATAGCATCAGGTAGCTCGACGTATCCAACTAGTGTGACTGACGCGCTTGGTCATACTCGAAAGCTGACGTACTACGGCTGCACCGGAAGGATTTCAGCAGATCAGGACTCGAATGACATTGTTGCCGGGCGCGCCGGTACGACATGGACCTATGACTCAATGGGTAGAATAGCGACGCAGACGTTTAAGGATCTCGGGAAGATCACGAATACATACAACGATACATTCCCTGACACAGTGACCTCGGCGAAGCTGATCACGTCGAGCGTGACTGAGACAAATGTAGTGCAAAACGACGGCTTGGGCCGAAAAGTAAAAGCGACCCTGAGCTCCGATCCCGAAGGGCCTGTATACGCAACAACGTCATACGACGCATTAGGTCGATCCTACCAAACCACTAACCCTTATCGCGGCACGTCTGATTCAACCTATGGCGTAACGTCGACGCTGTATGATGGACTCAGCCGCCCGGTATCCGTGACAGAGCCTGATAACAGCACTAAGACTTGGCTCTACGCCCGCAATGCGGTCACGTTTACGGACGAGGTCAGTAATCAATGGACCAGGACCTCGGATGGACTTGGTCGGCTTATTCAAGTGCTTGAACCAAATGGATCATCAGTTGGACCCACGATGGAAACCGATTATTCGTATGATCTTCTGGACAACCTTTCGACTGTCACCCAGTGGGGCGGTCCAAACGGCTCGCCAAATGCAAGAATGCGGTCCTTCTATTCTGACAGTCTGTCGCGTCTGCTTGCGGCAAACAGTCCTGAGAGCCGCAACATTTCGGGACTGGCGACCCAGACCTGCACCGGGGCACCGGCGGGCACGATCTGGACTAGTTGTTACACATATGATGCGGATAGTAATCTCCGAACGAAAACCGACGATCGCGGCGTAGTGATTACCTATGCGGTTGATCAAGGGAATAGGGTGTATCAAAAGACCTACTCGAATGGCGATGCGACAGTAGGCTACTCTTACGATGCGGCGGGAACGTCGATAAACGGCATCGGGCGAAGAACCGGTATGACTGATTCCTCGGGCTCGACCAGTTGGGCCTTCGACCCAATGGGACGCACGGCATCAGAGAATAGAACCATTGCCGGAATCAACAAACAGGTTCAGACGGCGTATCATTTGGATGGCTCGGTTTGGAAGATTACCTACCCGAGCACTGCAGTCATCGAATATACGCAGAGCGCGGCAGGACGTAGCCTCAAAGTCAACGATGATACGAACAACATCGCTTACGCGCAGAATGCGCTCTATTCCGCCCCAGGCGACTTGGCGTCACTCCTAGTAGGCGCTAGGTCGGGCTTTTCTGGCATGACCATCAGCGATCAGTACAATAAGCGCCTACAGCCGCTATCCATCTTTGCCTCTTCGCCGAGCGGCACGCTCATCAACTTGAGTTACGATTTTCATTTGGGATCTGGAGATAACGGAAATGTCTACGCGATAACAGATGGTAAAGACGCCAGCCGCAATCAGGCCTTTCAGTACGACACATTGAACCGAGTCAAGCAGGCGACTTCAGGCGTAACGTGGGGAGTGGCAATCACCTACGATGGATGGGGGAACTTGTACCAGACGAATTCGGTCCCCGGGGCCGGATACAACCCCATGTCAGTCAACCAAGCAATGAACGTCGACAATCAATTCACCTTGCTGGGATACGCATATGACGCCACCGGCAATGTGACCAATGATGGTCTCAGCACAGGGTGCTCCGGGTACGGATATTCCTGGAACGCTGAGGAATTGGCAACTTGTGCCAATGGAATTACCTATGTCTACGATGGCGATGGCCAGCGTGTAAAGAAGTCCAGCGGCACCCTATATTGGGATGGCGGGCAAGGAGGCGTTCTTGCCGAAAGTGATCTTTCAGGGAATCTCACGAGCGAATACATCTTCTTCAATGGGAAGCGCCTCGCACGAAGAGATTTGAGCGGAGGAAGCTTGTATTACTATTTCTCCGATCATCTTGGCTCCAGCAATGTGGTCACTAATGCGAGCGGAGCAGTCCCACCTCTCAACGAATCAGACTTTTATCCATTTGGCGGCGAGCGTCAGATCACAAACTCGCTCTCGAATCAACATTACAAGTTCACCGGCAAAGAACGGGACTCCGAATCAGGCAACGACTACTTCGGCGCTAGATACTATGCCAGCAGCATGGGACGATTCATGAGTCCCGATTGGTCCACGAATCCGCAGGCAGTCCCCTACGCAGATTTCACGCATCCGCAGACCCTAAATCGGTACCAGTACATGCAGAACAATCCGTTGAGCGGAGCGGACAAGGATGGGCATTGCGATCCATTGTGCGGTTGGCTTGTCGAGGCGGTCAGTACGAGGGTCGGTACATATTTGGCCCAGCATCCCGATGTCGCCAAAGCGGTTGAGAAGCTGGGTGATTCAATGGGGATCAAGCTCTCAGCGGGTGTCGGTAGATCGGTGAATTTGGGTGGCGTAAAACTTGGCGCTGCTGCGAGTGTGTCGTCCGAGGCGAGAGCTGATGGCACGGGTTCATCAAAGGTGCAAGGTACAGTAGCCGCATCTGTGGAAGGGGTCGGCGTCCAAGGCAATGGGACTGCCACGTTTGAAAAGAACGGCTCGTTTGTCAATCCGCTAGACAATTTGGGCGGCAATGCAAAACTGACAGGGTCAACGCCCCATGGCGACAACATCAGCAACACCAACGCGGCTGTTGGAACCGATGACAGGGTAGGCATTGGTGTCGGCGCAAACGTCGGCATTGCCCAAGCAGGTGTTCAAGTAACAGCGGGAACGCAAGAGGTTCAAGGCGTCGCAAGTTCAGTCGGGAACGCGGCAATACAAGACACGAAGCAGTTTGCAACGGACCTCAAGGAATCGACGACGTGTACCGGATCGACGTGCGCAATTCCACACTGAGTTCTAGGAAGACAGAAACAGCTTGGGAGAGGTGAAACGTGGGCATTCTTCTCATGATTTTCGGCGTTGTTGCGATCCTGGGAGGGATATTTGGAAAGGACTTCCACGCTGCCGATGTAGTTGCGCTAGGCGAGTTTAAACAGAAGAGTTCGAGATGGTCGGGGCGTCTTGTTTTCATCGTTGTTGGCGTGGCCCTTATCGGAGTAGGCATCAAGATGCTGTTGGGAGCTGAGTAGGCCCGTTGGCCTAATCGGAGCAAGTCATGAGCAAAGTATCGGTCAAAGGCGTGCTGATCGGTGGCATCGTCGATATCGTCACGTCGGTTGTACTCGGCCTCCCGTTCGCCCTCTATGCGATGTTGAAGGTTGACCTGTCCCACACGCCGAACGCCCAGGCATCAGCAGCGGTGACGGCGGCGATTCACGCCAACGTGCCGCTGTACGTAGCGCAGTTGCTTGTCGGCTTGGCCTGCTCGGTACTGGGCGGCTACGTGGCGGCATGGCTGGCCAAACACGACGAGTTGCTGAACGGCGGACTCTCCTCTGTCCTCTGCGTGGCGGGGGGCATCTATGTACTTGCTACTGGCAAGGACGTGAGCGCTATCTGAACCCCATCCACAATTCGGTTTGCAGTGCAGGGTGCTGCATGGTGGCC
>PLXP01000149.1:20237-34890 GCA_003151435.1 Acidobacteriaceae bacterium | reverse complement strand
GACACTCGGCGGGTAATAGAGTGGTCTAGTGGATGCTGGTTTTAAGGCAATAGCCGGAAACGTTGGAAAAAGCTAATCCTATCGAGCCACTTGCAAAATTGAGTTGTCAACGTGATTTATGCGGTGGGGATAGCCGACTTTAGAATAGGGTTACCGAGACCAAGTCCAAAGTAGAAGGCGTCCCCACCCTATGCAGCTTACCGTTTCCGGCTTTCTGAATCAATTCCATCGGATCATGCAAGGCGTTTTGTTTCCGGCGCTCGATGAGCAGTTGGTCCGTTGTGGGACAAGCATCGTCAACTGGCAGCGGTTCTGAGCATGATAGAGATTGAGTCGCTGGTCGGTTCTTGGTCGGGCGGCAGAGGTCGTCCATCCAAGCACCGGCGGGCCATCGCGCGGGCGTTTGTGGCGAAGGCGGTGTTGAACCTGAACGCCACGCGGCAGTTACTGGATCGTCTGTCGGTCGATGTATCCTTAGCGGCGCCTATGCGGCTGGGAGAGTCAGCGGGAGATCCCACATGAGTCGCAGTTCTCGCGGGCGTTTGCCGAGTTTGCGGCATCGGAACTGCCTCAGCGTTTGCACGAAGCACTGATCAAGGCGACGCAACAAGAACGGCTGATCGGTCACATCTCGCGGGATTCGACGGAGATCGTAGGCCGCGAAAAGCCGGTGCACATGCCGGTCGCGGCGGCTCCCGTTACGCCGAAGCGCAAACGAGGCAGACCAAAGAAAGGCGAACAGCCGCCTGCGCCTGAACCGACGCGACTGGAGCGCCAAGCCGCAATGACGCTGGAGCAAATGCTGGACGATCTGCCGCGCGCCTCGAACGTGGGCAGCAAGAAGAACAGTAAGGGCTATCAGGAAACTTGGGCGGGTTACAAACTGCATTTGGATGTTGCCGACGGACAGATACCGATAAGTTGCGTCCTCACATCGGCGTCCCTGCACGATAGTCAGGCGGCGATCCCTCTGGCGCGATTGACCGCCCAGCGCGTCACCCATCTCTACGACTTGATGGATTCGGCCTACGATGCGCGGTTGATTCACGAGCACAGCCGCGGCTTGGGGCACATCCCGATCATCGATGCCCATCCGCGCCGCGATCAGACGCAGAAGGCGGAGTTACAAGCGGAAGCGAAACGGCGCAGGCTGTTGAACTTCAACTATGCCGAGGACGTGCGTTATCGGGAACGCACCACCGTGGAGCGAGTGAACGCGCGATTGAAAGATGAATTCGGCGGACGCATGATCCGCGTGCGAGGCAATGCCAAGGTGATGTGCCATCTTATGTTCGGTATCGTCGCGCTCGCCGCCGATCAGATCATGAGACTCATTACGTGGTCCGTCAGCGAAAGCCAAAAAACCGACTGACCAGAAAGTATGGTCGCAGCGTGTCTGAATATCGGCCTCCTCAACCGGGCCGCATCCAATCATCGACCAAACGAAGTTGCACTGCAGACACAGACAATACTGACCTGGAAAAATACCACTCCCTCAACATAAGACGGCGGAGAGTAGGAATTTTGCAAGTGGCTCGCCCGTACGCATTAGACGCGCGCGATCACCGTAAGTAGAGATTCGTATGGAATGGCGTCGCGGTTCAATCCAATCCGCCGCGGTCAAATGGAGCAGCGGAGGAACCGGCCGTCAGGGCGCATGGGATTCTCATTGTTCAAATGTGTCAAGCAGGGTACGATTGCGCTGACGTTGATCCGTTCATCTGACCGGAGGTCACGGTATGACGGAAGCTGGAATCGAGGCTGCGCCCCCTTCCCCGGGCGCGGAGCCTTCGCCCTTCCCCCCTGAACACGGCGCGCAGCCGCGTTCCCCTGTGTTTGCCGACCCGCCTGCCTATCTTGGCGATGTGCTTACCGACGCTGAGAGGCTGCTGAAGTATTGCGCGGAATTCGGCATAACGGTCGACGAAGCCACGCGAGATCACGTGCTGGAAGCAAGATCAGCCAGCAGCAATGGGTGGACCGAGCAAAGTGCGGCGAACCTGATCTCGGCGCTCACGACTCTCGCCGCCATGGCGAAGCCCGTGACCGCGGCCAGCCTGAAGGCCTGTTGCGATCAGACCACGCCCACTGTAAGAAACTACCTGAAGGTCGCCATTTGCCTGGCCGTCTTCATCGTTCCTTTTTCGGTGGCAAGCTTTCTGGCATCGGCAATCTCAAGCACCATTCGCGCGGACCTTGTGGTGGCTAACGACCTGGCCGTAAAGCTCCAGGGACAGCTTGGCTACCCCAAGATTGACACCCAGCCGAGCACCCCGAACTCGCCGTGTACACCGTTCCCCACGCCTCAACCGGCCAATCCGCCGGACGGCATCAGCTATAGCGATGTGGTGAGTGAGCTTCAGCTGTATGCCTCCACGATTCGGTCAATCGACGCGCGCGCGCGGCAATTGAGAGTGCTGATTCCGAACCAGGAGCCGGACCCTTGCGGTGCTATCCGGAAAGACCCGCTGAGAGTACACGAAGTCTTCCAATTGCCTGCCGGGCTGCCAAATCTGGCCCAGGCCGCACAGGATCGGACCACGCTGTACCAGGACATTCGCTATTTTGCCCAGAATGTACTGGACGACGAGTCCTTCTTCTACGGCGCGATCGCCACTTGCATTCTTCCTGTGCTTTACGCGCTGTTGGGGACTTGCGCCTTCCTGCTGCGCAGCTTTGAACAGCAGATGAGCACCCGGACCTTTATTCCCTCTGAGGTCAATTCGGCTCGTTTTCTGATCGCTGCCATCGGAGGCGCCGTTGTCGGCCTGTTCAACAACTTCAGCATTACGCAAGGAGCCTCCCTTTCGCCCCTGGCGCTGGCATTCCTGGTGGGATATGCCGTGGATGTGTTCTTCGCGTTTCTCGAGGGCCTGTTGCAGATGTTCACGCGCACGCCAGGGTCAACCGCCGCCGTAAAGAGCAGGACGGCAGCGGAATAGACAGGCTGCGGAAAGATTCGATTCGGTGAAGGGTACGGGCTTTAGCTGTGTAGTTGCAGAAGATTACCCTCTGCGGGAGCACAATCGTAAATGGAGAGGGGGCGACAAGCCCAGCCTTATAGGGCCCTTAAATCTGGGTACCGTCGCCTGCCCCCCCTCCCCCCCCCTCCAAAAATGTTGCTAAACATTCGTTTAACTTAAACAAAATAAACAAGTTACAGCAATATCTCCTGCCAAAATCGAACCTGCAAGTGCTTTATAATGAGCGAATTGCAGAGCGGAAATGGTCGGGAATTGTCGGAAATCGGCGCCCCTTCCTCGCTTCGAGGATGGACTGGAGAATAGAGAGACTTCTCCTAAACCTGAAGAGACCGGCAGATTCGCCGGCCTTCTTCGTTTCGCTTGCGTTCGATTTATGCCGCTGCCGTCTCGGGCTTGCCGGGCGAGGCCTGCATGGTGACCGGCTGCGCCTTGAACAGCGGGAGAGCGACGTTCAGCACGTCTTCGACGTGCCGGGCATAGTGGACGGTCACGCCTTCCATCAGTTCCGGGGTCAGATCCTCTTCCACATCCTGGCGATTGTCCGCGGGGAGGATGACGGTTTGGATCCCGGCCCGGCGCGCGGCAAGGAACTTCTCCTTGATGCCGCCTACCGGCAGCACATTTCCGCTCAGCGTAATCTCGCCGGTCATGGCCGTGAGCGGACGCACCGGGGTGTCGGTCAGCAGCGACGCAAGTACGGTGGCCATTGTGACGCCGGCTGAGGGGCCGTCCTTGGGGATGGCGCCGGCCGGCACATGGATGTGCAGGTCGATGTCCCGGGTAAAGTCCTCATCCAGCCCCAGACGTCCGGAGTTGGAGCGGACCCACGTCAGCGCCGCCTGCATGGATTCCTGCATGACCTCGCCGATCTGGCCCGTCATGGTGAACCCGCCCTTGCCCTTCATCTTGTTCGCTTCGATAAAGAGGATGTCGCCGCCCGCGGGCGTCCAGGCAAGGCCAACGGCCACGCCGGGGCGCTTGACCCGCTCTGCCACTTCGGTTTCGACGCGCACCTGGATGCCGCCCAGGAACTCCTTGAGGATGTCCTTGGTCACGGCGAGCTTTTCCTTCTTGCCCTCGACAACGCGACGCGCCTGCTTGCGGCAGACCGTGCCGATGACCTGCTCGAGTTTGCGCACACCGGCTTCGCGCGTGTAGTGGCGAACGATGTGGCGCACCGAGTCGTCGGAAAACTCGATCTGCTCCGGCGTAATTCCGTTCTCCCTGATCTGGCGTGGGATCAGGTAGCGGATGGCGATGTGCAGCTTTTCCTCTTCGCTGTAACCCTGCAGCGGGATCAGTTCCATGCGGTCGAGCAGCGGAGGAGGAACCGTGTCGAGCATGTTGGCGGTGCAGATGAAGAGCACCTTCGACAGATCGAACTGCACATCGAGGTAGTTGTCCCGAAATGTATAGTTCTGCTCAGGATCGAGCGTTTCAAGCAGAGCCGAAGCTGGATCGCCGCGGAAGTCGCGGCCCAGCTTGTCGATTTCGTCGAGCATGATGACCGGGTCGTTGGTTTCGGCGCGGCGGATGCTCTGGATGATCTGGCCGGGCAGCGCGCCGATATACGTGCGCCGGTGGCCTCGAATCTCGGCCTCGTCGTGCATGCCGCCCAGGGAGATGCGCTGGAACTTGCGGCCCAGGGCACGCGCGATGGAACGGCCGAGACTGGTTTTGCCCACGCCCGGAGGTCCGACAAAGCAAAGGATCGGGCCCTTCATATCGGGCTTGAGTTCCAAGACACTCAAATAGTCGAGAATGCGCTCCTTGACCTTCGTGAGCTCGTAGTGATCCTCGTCCAGGATCTCCTTGGCCTTGCCAATGTCGATCTTGGAGCCGGAGCTCTTGGCCCACGGCAGCACCGCCAGCCACTCAATGTAGTTGCGGGTGAGCGAGTAGTCGGCGGCCATCGGAGACATGCGGCCGAGGCGCGACAGTTCCTTCAGCGCCTCTTTCTTCACGTCTTCGGGCATTCCCGCTTCATCGATCTTCTGGCGCAGGTCTTCGATCTCGCGCTGGCCTTCGTCCTGTTCGCCGAGTTCCTTCTGGATGGCCTTCATCTGCTCGCGCAGATAGTAGTCGCGCTGCGACTGCTGCACCTGGTCCTGGACCTCGTTCTGGATCTTGGCGCGCAACTGCTGCACCTCGATCTCTTTGGCCAGGTGGGTGTTCAGGAGCTCAAGCCGCGCCGCGATTCCGGGGGTTTCAAGCAGTTGCTGCTTGTCGTCGGTGGTAAGGAACGGGAGGGACGAGGCGACAAAGTCGACCAGGCGGCCGGGCTCCTCGATATTCGCGGCGATAGTCCGCAGCTCATCGGAGAGCGTAGGAGATTCGGAGACGATCTGCTGGAACTGGCCAATGACAATGCGCACCAGGGCTTCGACGCTGGAGGAGGGTTCGGGCTCGACGGCGTCCAGGGCTTCCACCTCGGCCACCATGAAGGGCTCCGTTTGGATGTAACGCACCAGGCGCACGCGCTCCACGCCTTCAGTGAAGACAAAGCGGCTCTGGTTGGGCATACGGACCACCTTGTGCACGGTGGCAAGCGTGCCGACCGAGTGCATATCGGCGGGGGTGGGTGCGTCGAGGCGCGGATCCTGCTGGGCCGTGACGGCGATGGTGCGCTCGTCGCCCAGCGACTCAATCAGCTGGATGGAGCTTTCCCGGCCCACGGTCAGGGGCAACACCGCGTGAGGGAATAGCACCGTATCGCGGACGGGGAGGACGGGCACCCGCCGCAGAGTCGGTGTCTTGCCCGAGGGGCTTGAGGGTGAAGGCGGAACGGGGTTCTGATCTGGCATTGAGTGTCCTCTTGTCAAGTTTCCTTACTTTAGACAACGCAGTATAGCAAAAGTTTCAAAAAGTCATGAGCCGCAGCTCCGATCGCGAGGGGAAATTCTCCCTAAACCATGCTACGTCAACGTTTGGCGGTTTGTTCAACTTGTCGCGGGTGGCCTTTTCTGTTTGCTCACCACCCTGGCTGGAGAGATGAGCGGGCTTGTCATTGGTTAGCTTTGGAGCGCATTCGGAGGCTTCTGAGCGATTGAAACACTGGAAAACTATTCTTCCCCAGCGACCCGGGCAGGCAACTTTGCCTGCATGCGTTATCGGCCGCGCCTCACGGAAGGTGAGCGTGGCCGATGGCTTCAGAAAAGTTTGAAAGCGGATGGGTCTCGTGCCATAGAGCGGTTCCTTCTCAGGAAACTTGGGGGGAGACCCGCAGGCAGTGAGGATCAGCCTCGACCGGGGTCGCCCTCGTGTTTGATGGCCGACTCGATCTGTTCCCAAAGGTGTTCGGGGGGATCCACGACCGGGAAGAGCTGGCGTGCAGCCTCCGCGATGGTCTCAAGATCGGCGAGCAGGGCCCGGCACAAAGCGCAACTCTGCATGTGAGGGTGGGCCGAAGCATTCTCGCCCGAACCGATCAATTCCGGCATCAGGGCCTGAAATTCCTGGCAAGTCATATTGTTGGGGTCTTTGGTCATCGCCGCCCCTCCCTTCGGGGAAACGTGCGCATGGCATCGCGGAGCTTCAGCCGTGCTTTATGAAGTTGAGATTTGCTATTACCAATGGAGCAGTCGAGCATAGCGGCGATTTCATTATGCTCATATCCTTCGATATCGTGCAGCACAAAGATTAAACGATAGCCCGCGGGCAGATCGGAAATGGCTCTTTCCAGTGCCAGCCGGTCGATGGATCCGGCGAGCGAAAGATCGGGCGCTCCGAAACTGCGGCCTGGACCCTCCTCGGGAGTGGGCTCCATCGCCTCATCAAGCGAGATGAGTGACAAGCCCTTTTTGCGCAGGTGCATCAGCACCACGTTGATTGCCAGCCGGTGAAGCCATGTGGAAAAGGCCGAGTCACCCCGAAACGTAGCAATCTTGCGGTGTAGTTGCAGAAAAGCCTCTTGCGTGAGGTCTTCCGCTTCGGCCACATTTCCCACCATGCGCAGGCAGAGGGAGTAAATACGCCGTTTGTGGAGGGAGTAAAGGTGGGCGAACGCATAATGATCGCCGGCCTGGGCACGGGCGAGCGAGTCGGCCTCGCTCGCATTGGGCGCCGCCGTGACGGGCGTGGCGGGCGGTGGCTGAACCGCAGGTGGTGATGGCCGGGTTGCCCGGGGGGGAGTGGCATCAGGCGGTTGCATGGACGTCCTCGTTTGCGTCATTCGTTTCCTTGGAAGTGAAACCTGAGGGCTGGAGAAAGCTGCACCGCTCATCATTCCTCGTTAGTATAAGGGGCAGCGGTTGAAGTGGCAGAAGTCGGCTCAGATAAGGACCGGGATAAAGCCTCGCTGATAGAAGATCAGATGCAGATTCGTGGCAAGGTGTTATTTTGTGTGGCGATTGGGAGAACGATTTTGAGGGTGAATCCTCTCGGGAAGTACGGCAGCAGGCTTGGTTTTGGCGTTTTGCTGACCTGCATTTCAGTTATCCCCGCATGCGGGCCGGCATGCGAAACTGTCAGCGCTCAGGCCGGTCCGCAGCCTCCCGTAGCCCAATCGAGTTTGTCGTCGCGTGGTGAGTCCTCCCCTGCCGAAGTTCAACCGAGCGCACTTGCGGACTCAACCCCATTAACGGATATGGTTCCTGACGTGACGGCGCAATGGACGGGCTTACCGGTAAGGCACATCGCATTTGAAGGAGTTCCGGGGGATCGGCTGGCCTCGCTGCGGGGGCACCTGGAGCAGGCGGAGGGTGCCCGTCTGACGCGCGAAAACGTCGCATCAAGCCTTCGGCAATTGTTTGCCACGGGGTTGTTCGACTCCATTGAGGTAACGGGACAGCGGGAAGGTGATGGGGTGGCGCTGATCTTTCGCGGCACTCCGCGTGCATTTCTCGGTACGGTCAGCGTGGAAGGGGCCAGGGGCGCCACGATGAACACGCAGTTGGAGCGGGCAAGCCGCCTGACGCCCGGCACCCGCTTTACAGAAGCCAAGATGACTACGGCGCTCGAGTTGATGCGGCAAGCGCTGGCGGAGAGCGGATTCAACGAGTCATCGATGAAATTTACCCTGGCGCGGCATCCCCAGGAGCAACTGGTCGATGTGGTGTTTCATGTGGTCTCGGGCCCGCAGACTCGCGTGGGAACGGTGCAGGTGACTGGCGATGCCGGCATGAGTCTGGACGAATTTCGCCGTGTGGCTCATTTGCGGCCGGGTGTGCGCGTGGATGGCGAGACCGTCAACCGCGCTCTTGCGGGCGTGCTGAAGGTGTACCGGGGCCAGAAGCGGCTGGAAGCGGACGTCAAGCTCGAGTCGCAAGTCTATACCGCCGGGAAAACCAATTTTCGATTCTCCGCCACCAGGGGACCGATTGTGAGAGTCGAGGTAGTGGGCGCAGGGTTGAGCGAGGAGCGGATTAAGCATCTGATTCCAGTCTTCGAGGAAGGCACGGTCGACGACGACCTGCTGAACGAGGGGAACCGCCGGGTACGCGACTACTACCAAAGCCTTGGATACTTCGACGTCAGGGTGGATCACAGCCAGCAGACTCCCGCGCCGGACGAAGTGGTGATCGCCTTCAACGTGCAGCTTGGCCCGCGGCGGCGCGTGGAGCGTGTGTCGGTGGACGGGAATCATTATTTCGACTCCTCCACCCTGGAACAGTTGTTCAGCGTTCATGCGGCGAATGCGCTTGACAGGCACGGCGCATACAGCCAGGCGCTGGTATCCGCGGACGTGGGAGCGTTGCAGGCCGTGTACCAGAACAACGGCTTTTCGAAAGCCCGGATCACTCCGGAGACCGGGCCGGTCAAGTTGGTTCAAGCTGGCGCCACCAGGAAAGGAAGCGCAGAGCCGGGGTCAGCTCCGCTGACAGTGGTCTACCACATTGACGAAGGCGAACAGCAGCGCGTGGGGACGGTACGGCTGGAGGGCAACGAGCATGTGGACGCGCAAAAGCTGTCGCCATTAATGAACACCATTCCGGGCCAGTTGCTGTCGCCGCGCAACCTGGCCGGNNGAGGAGCACAACCAGGCGGGAGACACAGGCCAGGTGGACGTGGTCTTCCACATCACCGAGGGCAAGCAGATTTTTGTGCGCAACGTGCTGCTGACCGGTCTGCATTACACCCGGCCCGACACGGTGGCGCACGCCATCACGCTGCATCCGGGCGACCCGCTGGACGAGTCGGCCCTGCAGCAAACGCAGCGCAATCTTTATGAATTTGCCCTGTTCAACGAGATCAATGCGGCGGTGGAGAACCCCAACGGCGGCGAGACGTACAAGACGATCCTGCTGCAGGCGGTGGAGGCGCGGCGGTGGACGCTGACTTACGGCGCAGGGTTTGAGGCGCAGACCGGAACTCCGCAAAACAATTGCAAGGGGTATATTGCCACCGGTGTGTCTTGTTCTCCCGGGGGCCGGACCGGGGTCAGCCCCCGCGTGCTGCTGGCTGTGACGCGCAACAATCTGTTCGGCCGGGAGCAGTCGGCTTCAATCCAGGGCACGTACGGCCTGCTGGAGCAAAAGGTCGATTTCATCTTTCAGAATCCGCATTTCCATGGCAACAAGAACTTCGGACTCACGTTCACGGGCGGGTATGCCAACAGCCAGGACGTTACCACCTATGTGGCGTCAAAGCTGGACGGCGGGTTGCGGCTGACGGAGAACTTCAACACCCCCGGATCGATTCTTTCCCGAGCCAATACCTTCATCTATGAGTTCGATTTTCGCCGCGTGAAGGTGGCGGGGGATACGCTCCAGGTTTTCCCGAAGGAGATTCCGCTGCTGGCAAGCGCGGTGGTAGTGGGGGGCCCGGGATTCACCTGGCTTCGCGATACACGGGACTCTCCCATTGACGCGCATCGGGGCACGTACACCAGCTTCCAGGAGTTTCTGTCCACGAGCAGCTTTGGAGCGCAGGCCGAGTTCAACCGCATCGACCTGTCCAATTCGAGTTTCTACGGGTTCGACAAGAACCGTTTCGTGCTGGCGCGCAACACACGCTACGGCCAGGAACGGGCTTTCGGCAGCGGCAGCAGCGAGTTGCTTCCCTTGCCTGAGCGGCTTTACGCCGGCGGAGCGAACTCGCTGCGCGGGTTCTCAATCAACGCCGCCGGCCCACGCGATCCGGACACGGGGTATCCGATTGGCGGCGCGGGAGCCGTGGTGAACAGCACCGAACTGCGGCTGCCTCCGCCGACGCTTCCCTACTTTGGAAATACGGTCAGCTTGGTGCTCTTCCACGACATGGGAAACGTGTTTACCAACGCGGGGGACGCATGGGTCAGCGCGTTGCGGGTTCGCCAGCCGGACCGCGATGTGTGTAAATTGCTCACGTCTCCCGATCAGAACACCAAATACGAGCCGCCCCCGGATGGCCCCCCAACCTCGACGGGGCCGCAGGGCAAGTGCAGCTTCAACTACTTCAGTCACGCGCCGGGTTTGGGGGTGCGCTACCATACACCGGTCGGGCCCATTCGGCTGGACTTCAGCTATAACCTGAATCCTCCGATCTATCCGGTGAACGTGAACTACTCGCAGTCGACTCCCACCGACAATCAGCACGTGGGAGAAGCGAGCCACTTCAACTTTTTCTTCAGCCTGGGGCAGACCTTCTGATGCGCGCACCTATCACCTTCCGTAAGACTCTGGTTCGCGGGGCCGCGGGCTTGTTGCTGGTTGCAGCCTCAGGTGCGGTGCAAGGGCAAGAGCCGCCGGGTGGTTCGCCAGCAGTGCTGGACCGCGTGGTAGCGGTGGTCAACAACCATGCCATTCTCTCCAGCGACATCGCCGACGAATTGAAGCTCTCAGTGCTGGACCCCAACAATGCCGGCCGCGGTGTTCTGACTCCGCAGCAAGCCCTGCAACAACTGATCAGCCGCACGATGATCCAGCAGCAGATTCGCGAAGAGGACGTGCAGGCCTCAGAACCCTCCCCGAAAGACGTCCAGGACCGGCTCACGGAGATTCGCAAGGAGCTGCCTGCATGTATCCGCCAGAACTGCGCCTCGGACGCGGGATGGACCGCGTTTCTGGCGAAGAATAGCTTGACGCAAATGCAGGTAGAAAACTACCTCAAGCTGCGGCTTCAGATTCTGGGGTTCATCGAGAATCGTTTTCGCCAGGGGATACGGATCTCACAGGAGGAGATCGAAACGTACTACCAGAAGACGCTGGTGCCGCAGTACGCCAAGGGGGAAGCAGTACCGGCCTTGACCGCGGTGTCCCCACGCATCGAGGAAATTCTGTTGCAGCGGCAGGTCAACCTGCTGTTTGGCAGCTGGCTCGACAACCTCAGAAAGCAGGGCAATGTGGAAGTGCTCGATCCCACGCTGGAGACGGCCGGGGCGCAGGCTGACGGAAGCGGGGCGAGATGAACGAAGTCGAGCTTCCCCCCACCGGGATGTCCGAGCGGCCCGCGCCGCGACGCCGCCTGTGGAACATGGCCGGGCTGGCGGTTGCGCTGATTGCGATCGTGGCTGCGCTGTGTTTCTGGGGCAGTTCAAAGGGGTTCGAGAACCTGGTCCGCGGGCGGCTTGTAGCTCAACTTGAGAAGGCGACCGGCGGCAGGGTCGAGATCGCTTCGCTGCACTGGCATCTTTTCAACCTCGAGGCCGCAGCGAGCGGGGTTGTAATTCATGGGCTGGAAGGCGCGGGCGAGGCTCCTTATGCGCGCATTGACAGCCTGTATGCGCGATTGAGCGTGCTGGGCTTCTGGAGTCCACGGGTTCTGCTGCGCGACCTGGAAGCAGTCCGGCCGCAGTTCCACCTGATCTTTTATGCGGACGGGAGCACCAACCAGCCACACCCGCGAACAGCGCGCAAGCCTGGCAAGCCGGCGCTGGATACCCTGTTCGACTTGGAGGCCGGCCACATCGCCGTGGAACAAGGGGTAATTGACCTGGATAATCGGGCGGCAACCCTGGATTTTCTGAACCGCCGGCAGCCGCTCGATTTCCAGGCCAATGACGTTTGGGTGGTGATGAAGTATGTTGCGGCAGTAAACCGAAATCCGGAGAGCTACCACATTGAAGCAGGCGCGCGGGACCTGAACCTGGCGCGCGGGGGGACTTCGCGAACGGCTCCTCCCGCAGTGCACGGTTTTGTGCAAGCCACGCTGGACCTGAACCACGACGCGGCCTATCTGCGGTCAATGCGGATCACGGCACACGCCAGGGGCGCGAAGGACCGGACGCTCGAAGTGACGGGCGCTCTGTTTGACTTTGCGCATCCGCGCTGGCAGGCCAAAGCCATCGGAGATCTGGACCTGCGGCTGCTGGACCCGGTGCTTGGCTATCCATTTGCGCCCGAGGGGTTGGCGCGTCTCGATCTGGACGGTGCGGGGCATGCGGGGGAGTTCCGGGCGGATGGTACGGTTCATCTGGACGAGGGCGCGTATGTTGCCCCGGGGGTGATAGCCAGAGGAGTGACGCTGGATGCAAGGGTGCATGCCGATCCCGAACGCCTGTTCATCGGCTCAGTGGTTGCGAAGCTGAAACAGGGAGGTCAGCTCGAAGGCTCGGTGGACCTGACCCATTGGATTGCTCCGGTTCCGGGAGAGGCAGTGATGCAGGCCGCGCAACCTCAGGGAAAGCGGACCCGAGGCGCGGTGGTCCATTTGGCGCCGAAACCGATTCCCGCCGCCGATGTGATTCAGATTCCGGTGGACGGCAAGGTGATCGCCAAATTCGAAGGGGTCTCCCTCGACGCGGTGCTGGACATCGTGGGCCAGCCGCCGTTCCAGCGGCTTGGGCTCGATGGGAGGCTGAACGGGGCCGCAACCGCGATTTGGAACCGGGGCGATGTCAACACGCTGTCGGTTGAATCCCTGCTGGGGGTCAGCCCGTCGGATCACGCTGTTGCGGGCGAAGTGCCGGCAAACGGGCTGATCGACGGCACGTATACGCAGCGCGATGGCGCGGTGGACCTGCGGAAGTTTGAGGTGAATCTGCCCGGAAGCCGGATTGCGGCGAGCGGTCACCTGGGCGCCTTTCCTCTGACCAGCCCCACCGAGATCAACGTCAATTTCCAATCGTACGATTTGGGGGAGTTCGACACGGTTTTGCGCAGCCTGGGTCTGGAGCACAACGGCAAGAGAGGAACGGCGGCATTGCCCGTGTCCCTGGCGGGGAAGGCGGAGTTTTACGGCACCTGGGCCGGATCGCTGGTGTCGCCGCGGCTGGCGGGCAGCCTGCACGCCACTCAAGTGGCCGTCGAAATGCCGCCCAACCCCAACGACAAGACCGGCGCGCCGCAGATTGTCCGCTGGGATTCAGTGGATGCCGACGGCAGCTATGCCGCGGAGCAGATTGCGGTGGTTCACGGCCAATTGCGCCGCGGGCCAGCCAGCATCGCCGTGGACGGAACCCTTTCGGCGCCGAACGGCCCGGCAATGCTGCCGGGAACCCCGCGGGGCGCGAAGGGGGCGGAGATGCCCGCGTTCGACTCCAATTCCCTGCTCCGTGCGCGGGTGCGGGCCAGCAAGGTCGTGGTCGACGATCTGCTGCCGTTGGCCGGACTCGATTTGCCCGTGACAGGCTCGCTCGACGCACAGTTCACCACGGATGGGCCGGTTCACTCGCTGGGCGGCTCAGGGTGGGTGGAACTTGACGAGGGCGTCGTGTACGGTGAACCGGTATCGCGCATCCGGGCACAGGGCAGCGTCGCGAACCAGGCGGTGAAGCTGACTTCAATCACCGTGAACGAAAAGGCCGGCACGGTTCAGGGGAGTGGAACGTACGATCTGCGCTCCAAACGCTTCAAGGCCGACGCCCACGGCGAGGGCATCGACGTGGCAAAGATCGAGCGCTTGCGTTCCATGGGAGAGACGGTCAACGGAAAGCTTGGATTTACGGCGGCAGCCTCGGGAACGCTGGACGATCCGGCGCTTGAGGGCCACGCCACCCTGGCTGGATTGACCGTGGGCGGCGAGCCGATGGGAGCGCTCGAGTTCACCGGGCATACGGTGAACCACTCCCTGCAGTACAACGTAACCACCCATCTGGAATCAGCGCAACTTGCAATGCAGGGCGAGACGGAACTCCGCGGCGACTATGCGACGCAGGCCAAACTGGACTTCTCCCACTTCGACATCGCGGCGATTTTCAAGCTCGCCCATCTGCAAGGAATCAGCGCAGAGTCCGCGCTGTCGGGAACCGCCAACCTGGCCGGGCCGCTGGCGCACACCGATGAGTTGCGGGGTGAAGTCCGGCTGCAGGCAATGTCGATGACCGTGGCCGGTGTTCACCTGCAAAGTGATGGGGGCGTGCATGCGACGCTGGCAAACGGCCACCTGAATCTGGACCCGGTGCACATCACCGGGGACGATACCGACCTGCATGCGCAGGGGAGCGTGGGGCTGAAAGACAACCAGCGGCTCGATTTTGCGGCCAGCGGGGCCATCAACCTGAAGCTGGCCGAGACGATTGATCGCGACCTGACGGCGAGCGGCACCACGACGTTCCAGGTGGAGGCCCACGGCCCGCTGTCGAATCCCGACCTGAGGGGCCGGATCGATTTTCAGGCCGGATCGCTTGCCCTGGAGGATTTGCCGAACGGGCTCAGCCAGTTGCACGGAACGCTGGAGTTCAACCAGAACCGGCTGGAGGTAAAATCCCTGACCGCCATGACCGGCGGAGGCCAGTTAAGCGTAGGCGGCTATCTCACCTATCAGCACGGGATCTATGCCGACCTGTCGGTGACCGGGAAAGGCATCCGCAT
>PLXP01000149.1:0-20218 GCA_003151435.1 Acidobacteriaceae bacterium | reverse complement strand
GCGCCGTCAAACCACATCCGCCTGGACGTACGCATTCAATCGTCGCCGCAGTTGAACTTTCAGAATGCTTACGCGAAGCTGGCGGGGGACGTAGATCTTCGCCTGCGAGGGACGATGGCCACGCCGTCGCTGCTGGGGCGCATTTCCATCACCCAGGGCGACGCCATCATCGCCGGAACGCGTTACGAGTTGCAGCGCGGAGACGTGACCTTCACCAATCCGGTGCGCATTCAACCCAACATCGACCTGAACGCCACCGCCCGGGTGGAAGACTACGACATCACGCTGGGCCTGCACGGAACGCCTGACAAGCTCTCCATCGCCTACCGCAGCGACCCTCCGCTGCCCGAGGCGGACGTGGTGGCCCTGCTGGCGCTGGGAAGGACGCAGAGCGAGCAGGGGATCTATACACAACAGCAACAGCAATCGGCGGGCCTGTCTCCCTCCACCGATGTGCTGCTGGGTGGGGCACTGAACGCCACCGTGAGCAGCCGGGTGCAAAGGCTGTTTGGCGCGGGGTCGGTGAAGGTGGACCCCAGCTACCTGGGAGCCCTGGGCAACTCCACCACCCGTATCACCGTCGAGGAGCAACTGGGCAAGAACGTCACCTTGACCTACGCAACCAACGTCAACACCTCTGCGCAGCAGTTGCTGCAGGCCGAAATCGCGGTCAACCGCCATGTTTCTCTGCTGGTGGCGCGAGACGAGTCGGGGGTGTTTTCAATGGTGCTGAAGGCGACGCGGCGGTACCGATAAGGTCCATTCTCCCTTCGAAGTGACTTTAATCACATCCTGAGGGGCATCCTGGGTTAAGGTGGGTACGTACAAGCCCTCCCCAAAGCAGTCGCCGCAGTTGTCATTGATAAGATCCGGCCTCGGCAGAGAGGGCGGGATTTTCCTCCAGATGACGACAAATAGTGCCAAAACCCGCGTCCTCGTTGTCGATGATGAACAACTCATCGCCGATACCCTGGTTCTCATTCTCAACCAGAAGGGTTTTCACGCAATCGCGGTTTACAGTGGTGAGCAGGCTGTGGACACAGCGCTGGCGTTGAAACCCAATGTGCTCATCAGCGACATCGTCATGGGCCAGATGAACGGAATCGAAGCGGCGATTCTGATCTCCAAGTACATCCCGGACTGCAGGATCCTGCTTTTTTCGGGTCAACCGTCCTCCGGCGAACTGCTGGGCTTGGCGAAGTCGGCCGGGCACGAGTTCGATGTGCTGGCCAAGCCGGTCCATCCCGAGACGCTGCTGCAGTTGCTGGCTTCGAACTGATCGAGCGGCCGAGTAGTCGTGTGCGGCGGCCTCAGGGACTAAACAGTTTGCGGGAAAAGCGGCAAGTCCCGTTTGTCGTTTGCGATCGCAGAGCACCTACTTCGAAATCATCCCGATAGTCCCCAGCCACGTCTCCACTAACTGAGGCCATCCCGTTATTGGAAACTTCGTGCGCCGCAGGCCAAACGCATGCCCGCCCTGCGCATACAAATGCATCTCCACGGGAACACCAGCCTTCCTCAGCGCAATGTAGTAAGCCAGCGAGTCGTCTACGTTGTCCACGTGGTCATCCTCCGCCTGCACCAAAAACGTAGGCGGAGTCCGGCTGGTGATAGGAACTTCGGGATTCAACCCAAGATGTCCATCCGCAATCGCCGGACGACGGACGACGGACTTTTTGACGCCTTGCTTCGCATCCCATTCCGCCGCGGCAATCGACAGATGTCCCGGATAAATGGCCACCGCAAAGTCCGGGCGGCAGCTTTCTTTGTCGGCCGCATCATCAGGCGAGTACAAACGCTTCTGAAAATGCGTGCTGATCGCTGCCGACAAATGTCCGCCTGCCGAAAACCCGAGCACTCCAACCTTGTGCGGATCGATGTGCCACTCCGCGGCGTGAAAGCGCACCAGGCCCACCGCCCTCTGCGCATCTTCCAACGCCATCGGTGATTCCGGATATGGCCCCGATTTCGGATACGGCCCCACATTCGTCACGCGATATTTCAGCAGCACGCACGTGATCCCTTTGGGCGTCAGCCAGTCGCAGACCTCCGAGCCTTCAAGATCGATGGCCAGAATCTGATAGCCCCCGCCCGGGAAAACGACGACCGCAGCGCCCGTATTCTTCCCTGTGGGCGAATAGACGGTCATCGTAGGCCGCGAGACGTTGTCCACCTCCACCACCGGCCTACCGGCAACCAGATCGTCCTTCCCCGACGACTTAGCGAACTCCGGCCCTGCGACAGGCTGGGGATCGGGGGCTGGCCCTGGCCATATCGCGACTTGCGTATGTCCCGGCGATGGCTGCCAGATGGGCGTCTGCGCGCTAAGACTGCCGAACGAAAACAGCAAATAGAGAGCAAGTAGCAAAGGCTTCATCACAATCCCCACAGTGGCAGGATAGAGCAAAACGAACTCTCGTCTGAAGATAGGTCCAGAGAGACGCCGTTCGCTTCAACAATTGTCTGAGAATCCGTGGACGAATTCTCACTAAGGGCATGATCGCCGAGTCACTCGTGGAGGGCTCGGGCGGAGAATCCCGTGTCGCCGGGTTCTGGTTGAATGCCTAAACGGGAAGAGGACCCGGGCCTAAAGGCCTCCGAATGAATCCACTGTTTTCAGGGGCCTGAAGGCCCATGCTCCCTCCGAAAAGAAAGAATGCTTATGCGGAATGGGAGCCCGATCGATTGATTTGGCTGGGTTTTTTCTGGATTACACAACTCCGAAACTATCCGCGCAATCTGTGTCTATACAGAGGCGTGCGGCATGCCCTGCGGATTGGAAGCTGAACGGGCACCGCGGACCTTGCTGCAACCATGCAGCGTATCCCAAGGAGGAACGTGAACATGTCAAGGACGATGGGTCGATCCAGAACGGCGCTGTTGACGGCGATGCTGGCTGGAATGCTCTTGAGCGTGCCCCAACTCTCAATGGCCGCGGCGCAGTCAGACAAAGGTTCCACCGATAGTGCGGCGATGGCCAAACTGAACAAGAAGCAGTTCAAAGATGTGAAGGTGACCGTGGAGAACGGCATCGCCACCCTGACCGGGACGGTGGACCTCTACGAGTACAAGATGGACGCCGATAAACGTGTGCACAAAGTAAAAGGCGTCACGGCTGTGCGAGACGACATCCAAGTGGCCGGTCCCAAGATCCCTGACCAGCAGTTGCAGGCCAAACTGACTGAAAAGCTTGCCTACGACCGGGTGGGTTACGGCAATGCATTCAATGCCATCTCAGTGAGCGTGGAGAATGGTGTGGTTACGCTGGGCGGTCATGCCCGCACCGACGTGGACAAGGATTCGGCGCTGGCGCTAGTCAGCACTTATCCCGGAGTGAAGGACGTGAGCGACAACATCGAAGTCGATCCGGTCTCAATGATGGACGATGAGACTCGCATGGCAGTGGCTCGCGCGGTCTACGGCTTCCCCTCGCTGAACAGGTACGCCATTGACCCGGCGCGGCCGATCCGCATCTCGGTGCAGAACGGCCACGTGGAGCTGTCTGGCGTGGTGGATTCGCAGGCGGACAAGGACGCCGCCAACATTCGTGCCAACGGCGTTCCCGGCGTTTTCAGCGTGAAGAACGACCTGCAGGTGGCCGGACAGGCGGCCGAAACAAAGAAATAGCCGACGGCTGTTCTGCAAGATGCATTCCGGTGTGTCCCATTCATTCGCCTTTCCCCTGGCGAATGGATGGGATGCCACCAACCCACAACGCCTGCGTCGGTCCCTCCGCGTTTCTTGGCATCCGGACGCTCTTGTGTGACATTCACGAGTCTGTAATCAAAAGATCCTTTTCATTCCTTACACTTATCTGGCGATGCTAAGCGACGCTCCCCTTTCGATCGAGTCCAGAGAAGGCAAGGCCTCGGGCACCCGGGTGTTTCATCTCACCGGCCCGATCACCCTGCCGAATGTTTTCGCGTTACAGTCTGAACTGCGCAACGGAGAACCGCCGCAGGTTTCAATCCTCGACCTTGCCGGAGTCCCCTACATGGATTCCGCAGGCATGGGCGCGATCGTGAACTATTACACGCATTGCGAGCGCAAAGGCTCCCACCTGATCGTTGCCGCCGTGAGCAATCGCGTGATGGAGCTCTTCACATTGACCAAGGTGAACAAGATCATTCCTATGGCAGCTACTGTCGCGGAGGCAGAAGCTCGCGCGTAGAATTCCACGCGTTCCTAAAGATTCCGAAGATCTCGCGGCAGGTTGTGTGTCCCCAGCGGCCCGGTTGCGCCCATCATGCTTCATTCCTGATGCCTCAAGTACACTGGTCTTTGGGATCAGCGATGCCAAACTTGTGGGCCAAGACGCGAACGACTCTGGAGATGATCAAGTGGGAACACTCGATCTTCGCGCTGCCGTTTGCCCTGACGGCTGCNNGCCGGGCGATTCCGGCCGGCCTGCTGTCGCGTGAATTTGTTCTGGGCTTCACGCTCCTGACGGCTGTGGTGTTTGTGCTGGCCGCGGCGGCGTTGAACCGGCTGACGCTTTACATGTCGCCGCTGGTGCTGCTGGTGCTGCTGGGCTATAGCTATATGAAACGCATCACCCGCTGGTCGCACCTGGTGCTGGGCCTGGCGCTGGGCCTGGCGCCCACCGCGGCATGGATTGCGGTGCGCGGCTCTCTGGACCCTCGCATCCTGGTGCTGACTTGTGCCGTTACGTTGTGGGCGGGCGGGTTTGACGTACTGTACGCCTGCCAGGACTTTGAACACGACCGCGCGGCCGGGCTTCACAGCTTGCCGCAGGCGGTCGGGATTCCCGCAGCTTTTTGGGCGGCGCGGATCATGCATCTGCTGATGCTGGGAGTGCTGGTATGGTTCGGCCGACTGTTTCATTTTCAGATCGCGGGCTGGCTGGGCGTTGCCGCGGTGGGGCTGCTGCTGGCTTATGAGCATTCCCTAGTCTCGCCGCGCGATTTGCGCAAATTGAACGCGGCCTTCTTCACCATGAACGGCGTAATCGCGATGGTCTTTCTGGCATTTGTCGCGGCCGACCTTTGGTTGCGGGGCTGACATCGATGCGGACCGGCCCAGACGACTCTGCTTTGCACCTGTGGTATGGTGCCAGAAAACAGGGGTTGCAGGACACTTCAAGTGTCCCAGGCGCAGATTTGCATGCAGGAGAATCAGGCGCACGAATGAAGATTGCCGAACGGATTGCGATTCAGGGAGAGCCCGGCTCGTTCAGCCATGAGGCGGCGACAAGGCTGGTGAACGATGCCGTGATTGTTCCGTGCTCGCTGTCGGCGGACGTCTTTGCGGCACTTGCCGCGGGGACGGTGGACGCCGCGGTGATTCCCATTGAGAACAGCCTGGCGGGATCGGTTTCAGAGCACTTCGACCTGCTGCTGGCTCACGATGTGGAGGTGCGGCAAGAAACGCTGCTGCGCATCCGGCACAACCTGATCGGCCTCTCAGGAACCGCGATTGCCGATATCGACCGCGTGTTCTCGCATCCGGTGGCGCTGGCGCAGTGCCGGCGATTCCTGGCCGAACACCCCAAAATGCGGGCTTACTCGTTCTACGACACCGCGGGCAGCGTGAAGCAACTGGCGGAACTGCGCGACCGGGGCGCGGCCGCGATCGCCAGCGCCGCGGCCGCACGCTATTACGGGGCGGAGATTCTTGAGGCGGATATCGAAGACAATCCCGAGAACTTCACCCGATTCTTCCTGGTACGGCGCGCCGGTGAGACCGGAATCGACCCTGCGGCGAACAAGATCAGCTTGGCCTTCTCGGTAGAGAATCGCCCCGGGTCCCTGGTGGCGGCGCTCTCTGAGCTCTCGGCCATTGGCACCAACCTGACCAAGATCGAATCGCGCCCCGTTCACGGCAAGCCGTGGGAGTACATCTTTTATGTGGATTGCCAGATCCGGTCCCTGAACGAAGGCGTGCAGGCCCTGGAGGTGCTCAAGCCGCACTGTGCCATGGTCAAATCTCTCGGCTGCTACCGGGAAGGAACAGGGACTAGGGAATAGCTGGAAAATCACTGAGGGGACGGGTCTTGGACCCGTCCCCTCTTTTGAGTTGAGCGAAGCGCGGCTTCTAGAAGTGGTACGCGACGCCGATGGTCGGCTCGTAGATGTTGGGCACATACCACTTGTTTGTGGATAGGTTGCCTGTGGACGCGCTGGCACCGAGGCCGAAGTTCGGCACCTTGGTCACCAGGCCGCGATATTCCGCGCGGATATCAAAGCTGGGACTGATCTCGTAGGCGATGCCGCCACCGAACATGCCCATGATGCTCGTCTGCTGCTTCGCGTCCAGCAAGGTCGTGCCGGAGTTCCGGATGGGCAGGAAGATGAGCACGCCCGGGCCAGCCTCGACGAACGGATTCAATTTGCGGTAGGTGAAGCTGCGCACATAGGCAGCCGAAATTTCCTGGGTGCGGGTCAGAATCTTGTAGTTGTTGGTATTGCTGACCAGGTAGTGCAGCGAGTTCTGATACGTCATTCCATAGTTGGCTTCGAGAGCGCTGGAGGGCGTCAGCATGAATCGGTAGCTGACCAAGGCACCCAGAGCGTAGTTGGAGTGGACCTGAACATCGGTTGATGAGGCAACAAACGGCTCGATAAGCCCTACACCACTGAGGCTGATGTCCTGGCGGCTTTCTTGAGCGCGGCCCGCGGCCACAGAGAGGGCCAACAGGAAAATAACGAGTACGTTCTTCTTCATTCGGTCCTGAACCTCACGACTGCACAACCGTCCCGGCTGGCAACGAGCTTGTCAATTCCGGTGCTCCGGTTCGTGCCGGGCCCCGCTCTCAGCATTGTAAATGGCCGGGACGGACCGCGGTGAAGTGCATGGGCTCCAGAATGATCTGAGACTTAGACGCGCGCCGACGGAAAGGGTGTTTTCGTGGGCATTCTTGAGGGTTCCGCGGGCTCGCCGGACTGGCTCATCCGGCCTTTTCGATGTGGTAATAGAATGGCGGGCCCTGACGCTGCGCCAGCGTTCGCACCGTGCGCAGGAAGGCGGTTGCGGCATACGACAGCGTCCCCTGGCGTCGATGGACGAGCCGCAGAACGCGCTTCATCTCCAGCTCGGTTACGTGGATGGCCACCAGTTCTCCCGTCTCCAGTTCGCGCGCAGCGGTGAGGTGAGGGACCAGCGCCACGCCATTTCCCATGGCGACGAAGCGCTTGATGGCCTCGATGGTGGGCAGCTCGATGTCCATGTTCAAGGCAGTGCGGTAGCGCTGGAAGGTTTCGATGACCTTGCGCCGCAGCGGGGAAGCCACGTTGTGGGCGATGAAGCTTTCCTTGCCCAGTTGGTTGATGGACACGCGCCCTGCGCCGGCGAGGGGGTGGGCGGGGCTCACGATCAGCGTGAGGCTGTCGCCGTACACGGCAATGGTGCGGAAACTGGCTGGATCTGGGCGGAAGGAGATCATGCCCAGTTCAAAGGTACGCAGGTTCAGCTCGTCGGGGATGTGAGATGCGAGCATGCGGTGGACTGCGACGCTGATGTGGGGAAATTCGCGCCGGAAGGCATCGATGGCCGGCAGCAGGTAGGTGCAGGTGTACTCGTTGGCAGCCAGTTGCAGGGTTCCGCGCTCCAGGGTCTTGAGCTCACCCAGCGCGCTGGTGGCCTCGCGGCGCAGGGCCATGAGGCGCAGGGCGTAGTCGCGCAGCAGCACACCGGCCGCGGTGAGGGATCCGTCGCGGGCGGCGCGGTCAAAGAGCGTCTCGCCCACCGCCGCCTCCAGCTTGCGGATGACCTGGCTCACCGCCGGCTGGGTGCGATGCAGACGCACGGCCGCTCGCGAGAAACTGCGCTCCTCGGCAACGGCAAGAAAGGTTTCGAGTTGCGTAAGTTCCAAGCATTCCTCCGGAATGCAGTTGTCAGTTCTCAGTGATCAGTGATCAGTTGTCAGTCATACCGGGCTTTGCGGACTAAGAACTGACAACTGATGCCTGACAACTGGACTATAAGCAATTGTAATTGGTTCCACAACAAGAATAACTTTGCCTTATGATGCCGTAATGCGCGACACTATGAATGTTCGCGACAAAGCTTCCCCTGGCAGGCGAGTTTATGACCCAAAATCACGTAGCCTTTTTTGACACGACCTTACGCGACGGCGAGCAGTCTCCCGGCTGCAGCATGACCACGCAGGAAAAGCTCACCATGGCCCACGCTCTGGAGGATCTTGGCGTGGACATCATCGAGGCTGGGTTCGCCATGGCGTCCGAGGGCGACTTCGCAGCCATCGCCACGATAACGCAGGCCATCCGCAAGCCGCGCATCGCGTCATTGGCCCGCGCCAAGACGGAAGACATTGAGATGGCCGCGCGCGCCATCCAGTTTGCCGACCGCGCCCGCATCCATGTGTTCCTGGCCTCCAGCGATTTGCACCTGGAATACAAGCTGAAGATCAGCCGNNGAATACGGCCAGATGTTCCGCGAAGTGCGCGAGCGCATTCCGGCGGTTGACGCCGAAGGCATCATCCTCTCCTCGCACTGTCATGACGACCTTGGCCTCGCGGTTGCCAACTCGCTGGCGGCGATCCAGAACGGCGCGCGGCAAGTGGAGTGCACCATCAACGGCATTGGAGAACGCGCCGGCAACGCCGCGCTCGAAGAGATTGCCGCAGCGCTTTACGTGCGCGGCGACCGCTATGGCGTGAACACCAGCATCAAGCTCGAGCAGTTATATCCGACCAGCCAGGTGCTGGGACAGATTATTACTTTCAAGCCTTCGCCGAACAAGGCCATCGTTGGCGCTAATGCCTTTGCACATGAATCGGGCATTCACCAGCACGGGATGCTGGCTAATCCTCTCTGTTACGAAATTATGACGCCCGCTCTGGTAGGCGTGGCAAAGACTCACCTGGTGCTCGGCAAGCATTCGGGGCGCGCGGCGCTTCGGCATCGGCTGGAGCAACTCGGCTTTACGCTCGACCGCGAAGAGTTGCAGCAGACGTATTACCGCTTTGTGGCGCTGGCCGATCGCAAGAAGAATATTTATGACCAGGACCTTGTCGGCCTGCTCCCCGATCCGATTCGCGACCGACGGCCGGTACCGGTTTCGGAACTGGACTAAGCCGACGAACAATGACCAGAGCACGCCCTCAAATGGATGCCACGAAAGAGAAGGATGAAGAACCCTCTGAATCGACGAATGATAGGGACTGGAATTGCGGCCCCGCTGCTTATTTTTCTTTCGTCGTATTCAACGGGCACAAGAATTGCGTGGATGGCACTTCCCTTTTTCTTGCCAGGCCTAAAGTTGGCCACGTTTGTATTCCCCGCCGGAATTCATTCGGACAGCAAGCAGACCTATATCGAGTTCGCTATGGCCCTGAATGTTGCGATCGTCTGGGTTACCTTGGAACTAATTGTGATGCTATTTGAGAGATTCATCATCCGAAGAAAAGGGAAAGCATGAAGCTGAAGATTCTGGTAGTCGCCGGCGACGGCATCGGCCCGGAAGTGACCAACGAAGCGGTTGCGGTGATGAAGGAAGCGGCCGCATTGGGCAGTCACGAATTGACGTTTTCCGAACGCCGCATTGGCGGCGTGGCCATTGTGCAGGACGGCACTCCGCTGCCTGCCGACACGTTGAACGAAGCGCTGGCCAGCGACGCGGTGCTGCTAGGCGCGGTGGGCGGCAACGAGTTCAATTCCCTGCCCCCGGATAAGCGCCCCGAAGCGGGTCTGCTTGGACTGCGCTCGGCTCTCGGCGGCTTCGCCAATCTGCGCCCTGCGTTCGCGTTCAAAGAACTGGCGGTGAACAGTCCGCTGCGGCCCGAGATCATTGACGGCGCGGACATTCTCTTCGTGCGTGAATTGCTTGGGGGGCTCTACTTTGGCACTCCGCGAGAGTGGAATCGCGCAACTGGCGAAGCATGGAACACGATGCGCTACACGCGCGATGAAGTGGCGCGCGTCGCACGCGTTGCATTCAAGCTGGCGCAAGGGCGGCGCAAGAAACTCACCAGCGTGGACAAGGCCAATGTGCTGGAAGTTTCGCAGTTATGGCGCGCGACGGTGATTGAAGTCGCAACGGAATTTCCCGATGTCACACTCGAACATCAATATGTGGACGCGATGTCAATGCACCTGATGAATCAGCCGCGCAACTACGACGTGGTGCTGACGGAGAATTTGTTCGGCGACATTCTCTCTGATGAGTCCGCTGTGATTACAGGCTCGTTGGGTATGCTACCTTCGGCGACCATCGGCGGCAAAGTGAATTTGTATGAGCCGGTGCATGGCTCTGCTCCCGATATCGCGGGCAAGGGGTTGGCCAATCCGCTAGGTGCGATCCTTACCGGTGCGCTGATTCTGCGCCACTCGGCCGGACTCGAGACAGAGGCTCACGCAATCGAAACCGCGGTGCGCAAGGTGCTGGAATCAGGGTGCCGCACGCCAGACCTGGCGCGGTCTAATCCGCAGGGATTCTGCGTACTCTCGACGAAAGAGATGGGCGCAAAAGTGAGGGAGACGCTCAAGACGCTTCTGGTGAATGTGTAGTTTTAAGGATTTTTGGATGGACGAGCACAGAAATGCGGGTCCTTCGAATTCGGTCGCCGCAGCAACCTTCGCTCAGGATGACAACTTCTTTGCACGTCAACACAAAGCACGGATTAACAAAACAAGGATGATTGGATGAGCACTGAACCAAAGACATTGTTTGAAAAGGTCTGGGAGCAGCACGTGGTGGTGGAACCCAAGGGCGAGCCCACCGTGCTCTATATCGACCTGCAGTTGCTGCACGAGGTCACTTCTCCGCAAGCGTTTGAAGGCCTTCGCCTGGCCGGCCGCAAGGTGCGCCGTACGGACCGCTGCATTGCAACCGTCGACCACAACGTGCCGACCACGATCGAGGGACGGCTGCATATCGTGGACCAGATCGCGGCCACGCAGATTGCGACGCTGCGCAAGAATTGCGCGGAGTTCGGCATTGAGCTCTATGACGTGGACAGCCGCGAACAAGGCATCGTGCATGTGATTGGACCGGAGTTGGGCATCACAAAACCCGGCATGACGATTGTCTGCGGCGATTCGCACACATCGACGCACGGCGCGTTTGGAGCGCTAGCTTTCGGCATTGGCACCAGCGAAGTGGAGCACGTGCTGGCCACGCAGACGCTGCCGCAATCGACCCCAAAGACGTTCCGCATTTCGGTCGAAGGCGAACTGCCAAAGGGCGTGACGGCGAAGGATATTATTCTCGCCATCATCGGGCAGATCGGAACAGACGGCGCCACAGGGTGCGTAGTGGAATACGCAGGCTCGGCCATTCGCGCGCTTTCAATGGAAGGCCGCATGACCATCTGCAACATGAGCATCGAAGCCGGCGCGCGCGCAGGCATGATCGCTCCTGACGAAACGACGTTTGCTTATCTGAAGGGCCGGCGCTTTTCGCCGAAGGGCGGGGACTGGGATCGCGCAGTGGCAGAGTGGAGCAAACTGCCCACCGATGCGGGCGCGAAGTTCGATCGCGAGCTGGTGATCGATGCTGCCACCCTGGTTCCGTATGTCAGCTGGGGCACGAGCCCCGGCATGGTTGCGCCCATTACTTCATCCGTTCCCGATCCCGCGGCTGTAGGCAATGAGCAGGAGCGCAAGGGGCTTGAACGCGCACTCGAATACATGGGTCTGAAGGCCGGGACGCCGCTTCAGGATGTCACGATTGACCGTGTCTTCATTGGCTCCTGTACCAACGGCCGCCTTGAAGATTTGCGCGCAGCGGCTCGCATCGCCAATGGCTACAAGGTGTCAACGCACGTGAGCGCGATGGTGGTTCCGGGGTCGCAGGCTGTGAAGGCGCAAGCGGAAGAGGAAGGCCTGGACCGCGTGTTTCGCGAGGCCGGATTCGACTGGCGCGAGCCCGGCTGCTCCATGTGCCTGGGCATGAATCCCGACATTCTCTCGCCGGGCGAACGCTGCGCCTCCACCAGCAACCGCAACTTCGAAGGACGCCAGGGACGCGGCGGACGCACACATCTGGTGAGCCCGGAGATGGCTGCGGCAGCAGCAATCGTAGGGCACTTTGTCGACATTCGCAACTGGACTGTTCGTGAGGAGGTAAAGGCTTAATGGAACCCTTTCGCACATTGACATCATTGGCCGCTCCGCTCGATCGCACAAATGTCGACACGGACCAGATTATTCCCAAGCAGTTTTTGAAACGCATTGAGCGCACGGGTTATGGCGAGTTTTTGTTTTTCGATTGGCGCCGCACGGCATCGGGTGATCCCAATCCTGAATTTGAGTTGAACGATCCGCGCTACCGGGGCGCGAAGATTCTGATTGCGGGCAAGAACTTTGGCTGCGGATCGAGCCGTGAGCATGCCGCATGGGCACTTTCTGATTTTGGATTTCGCGCGGTGGTTGCACCGACGTTCGCCGATATCTTTTTCTCGAACGCGGGCAAGAACGGCATCGTACTGGTGCGGCTAAGCGAAGATCAGGTGGCAGAACTGCTGAACAACGCAAAGACAATTCCGAATTATCAGCTCACCGTTTCGCTGGAAGACCAGACCGTGACGGATGATCGCGGATTCAAGGCAAGTTTCGAGATTGATCCGTTCCGCAAGTTCTGCCTGATTGAAGGACTGGACGATATAGGGCTGACGCTGCGGCATGAAGCGGAATTGGACAAGTTTGAGTCGAAGCACGATGCGGCCGGGTGGCTGAAGGCCAAGAGCTGAAAAGTGGCGGAAAGAGTGTGACGCCGATCGAAGAGCAACCGCAGATCCTTCGACTTCGCTACGCTCAGGATGACAACACTAAATTGGATGTGAATCGAAGTAACAACAAGCTAGCAGCTAGAGGCTAGGAGCTAGAAGCTCAAAAGGTTTCGCAAGCTAATGACAGTTGAAGGCAAACGCCAGAGTATTCCGTTGACTGAAGGACCAAACCGCGCGGCCGCGCGCTCTTATCTGCGCGGCGCCGGATTTGCAAAAGACGACCTGCACAAGCCCATCATCGGCATCGCCAATACGTGGACGGAGATCGGCACCTGCAACGTGCATCTGCGCGAAGTGGCAGAGGCATTGAAAGAAGGCATTCGCGAAGCCGGCGGCACACCTATGGAGTTCAACACCATCACCATCTCCGACGGCATCACCATGGGCACGCAAGGCATGAAGGCTTCACTGGTTTCGCGCGAAGTGATCGCCGACTCCATCGAGTTGGTCGCACGCGGCAATCTCTTCGATGGCCTCGTCGGCATCGGCGGCTGCGACAAGAACATGCCGGGCATCATCATGGCGCTGTGCCGCCTGGACATTCCGGGCATCATGCTTTACGGCGGATCGATCGCGCCCGGCAAATTGAACGGCGTCGATATCACGATCCAGAACGTGTTTGAAGGCATCGGCTCGCACGCCGCGGGCCGCATTGACGACGCAGGCCTCGAGGCTCTCGAAGCCAATGCTTGTCCGGGTGCGGGCGCATGCGGGGGGCAGTTCACCGCCAACACCATGGCCATGTCGGGTGAGATCCTAGGCATCTCTCCGATTCAGCTCTCGGGCGTTCCCGCTACGTCAAAAGACAAGCATGCCGCGACACGCGAGGCAGGCCACATCCTGATGGATGCGGTGCGCGCCAATCGCAGGCCCTCGCAGATCATTACGCGTAAGTCGATTGAGAACACCATTGCGAGCGTGGCTGCGAGCGGCGGATCGACGAACGCGGTGCTTCACTTGTTAGCGATTGCACGCGAAATGGACATCGAGCTTTCGATTGACGATTTTGACGCGATCAGCAAGCGGACACCATTCATCTGCGATCTGACCCCCGCAGGCAAGTTTGTCGCGTCAGACTACCAGGCGGCGGGCGGATCGCGACTGCTTGCCAAGCGGCTGATCGATGCGGGCCACGCCGACGGCTCGACGCTGACCATCAGCGGCAAGACACTGGCGGAAGAAGCGGCGCTGGCGGAGGAGACTCCGGGGCAGGTGGTGATTCACACCTTCGACAACCCGATCAAGCCGACGGGCGGGCTGGTGATTCTGAAGGGCAACCTGGCTCCTGAGGGTTGCGTGATGAAGATTGCCGCGGCCAATCGCCTGGAGCATCGCGGCCCGGCTCGTGTCTTCAATTGCGAAGAGGATTGCTTCGCCGCTGTGCAGACGGGACAGATCAAGGCGGGCGACGTGCTGGTCATTCGCTATGAAGGTCCGAAGGGCGGGCCCGGAATGCGCGAGATGTTGCAGGTGACAGCGGCCATTTCATCGAACGCCGAACTCAGTGCGCACGTGGCGCTGTTGACCGACGGCCGCTTCTCTGGTGCGACACGCGGCTTTACCGCGGGGCACGTGGCGCCGGAAGCGTTTGTGGGCGGACCGATTGCCGCTGTGCGCGAAGGCGACACGATTCACTTTGACATTGCCAACCGTAAGCTCACGCTCGAAGTCAGCGAAGAAGAAATCGCCGCACGGCTGAAGGGTTTTACGGTGCCGGCATTGCGATGGCCCACGGGGGTCTTCCGCAAATATGTCGATCGTGTGAAGTCGGCTTCAGAAGGTGCAACGACGTAAAAACAGTTGTCAGTTGTCAGCTAACAGTTCTCAGTTAAGAAGTAACAACAACTTGTTCAGCGAGGGAAAGAAAGTTCCGAAGAGCGAAGGCGCAGTACGAGCATATTGCCTAACCTCGGTACCAAATATCACGGAGAACAGATCAGAAAACTACGGCACAAACTGAACGCTCTGCCGCCACGAGAGGAATAGCCAATGTCGATCCCATCCAAAACAATTTCGACTGCGAATCCGAAATCATCGAATGCCCACCACAACCCGCCGACGCGCCTCACGGGCGCGGAGATTATCTGGGCCACTTTGGTGGGCGAGGGCGTTACCGAGGTCTTCGGTTATCCGGGCGGCGCCATTCTTCCGGCGTATGACGCGCTGCGCAAGTTTCCCATTCACCACGTGCTGGTGCGCCATGAGCAAGGCGCCGCACACATGGCTGACGGCTACGCGCGCGCTTCAGGCAAGGTGGGCGTGGCTATCGCCACCAGCGGTCCCGGAGCCACCAACCTGGTGACCGGCATCGCCACGGCCATGCTCGACTCCATTCCCATGGTGTGCATCACGGGGAACGTATCGAGCAAGATTCTCGGCACCGATGCTTTTCAGGAAGTGGACATCACCGGCATCACGCTGCCTGTGACCAAGCATAACTTCCTCATCAACCGCGCTGAAGACATCGCGGCCGCGATTCGTTACGCGTTTCAGATCGCCACGTCCGGTCGGCCGGGTCCGGTGCTCGTTGACATCACGAAGGATGCGCAGCAGGGCTCGGCTATCTTCGACTTTGCCGCTGCAAAGCCGAAGGCTTATCGTCCTCACCCCATGCTGCGAGTGGAAGAGCCTGGGCTTGCGGAGGCAGCGGAACTGATTCGCAATGCGAAGCGGCCGGTCATCCTGGCGGGCCACGGCGTGATTCAGTCCGGTGCGATGGAACCGCTGCGCTCGCTCGCGGAGCGCGCTGAAATTCCGGTGGCGCTGACGTTGCTGGGGCTCGGCTGCTTCCCTGCCTCGCATCCGCTGAACCTTGGCATGATGGGGATGCACGGCGAGGCGTGGGTGAATCACGCCATCCAGGAAGCCGATCTGCTGATTGCATGCGGGATGCGGTTCGACGATCGCGTAACAGGCACCACCTCGACGTACGCGACCAAGGCGAAGAAGATTCACATCGAAGTGGACCCTGCGGAGATCAACAAGAACATCAAGGTGGATGTGGCACTGGTGGGCGACCTGACGGAGGTGCTGGAGCAGTTGCTGCCGCGCATCAGCAGTCGCGGCCAAGGGGGGCGCGAAGGCTCCGGATGGCTGAAGACCATCGAGACCAGCAAGGGCGCATGCGCGGTGCGCGACATCAAGAACCTGCCCGACTCCGGCCACTTGTATGCGGCACACGTGATGCACGATCTGTGGCGCATCACGGGCGGCAATGCGATTGTCGTGACGGATGTGGGCCAGCACCAGATGTGGGAGGCACAGTACTTCCATCATGAGCAACCGCGTTCGCTGATCACATCGGGAGGGCTTGGAACAATGGGATTCGCGCTGCCCGCGGCCATCGGAGCAAAGGTGGCGTGCCCTGAGAAGGAAGTGTGGGTTATCGCAGGCGATGGCGGATTCCAGATGACTTCGCCTGAGCTATCGACCATTGCGCAGGAGAATTTGAAGATCAACATCGCGATCATCAACAACGGGTACCTGGGCATGGTGCGGCAGTGGCAGGAGTTCTTCTACGAGAAGAACTATGAATCAACGCCCCTGGTGAGTCCCGACTTTGTGAAGCTGGCCGACGCGCATGGCATTGCGGGACGCGCCGTTCGCACGCGTGCTGAAGTGGAAGGCGCCGTTCAAGAAGCGCGGTCCGCACCCGGAGCCTATCTGCTGAACTTCATGGTCGCGCAGGAAGACTCGGTGTACCCGATGATTCCCGCGGGCAGCGCGTTGCACGAAATGATCCGCAGGCCGGGGAAGAATCCGCTGGTGGAGTCTCCCGACGAAGTTTAGCGAACTGCGATCCGACAACTGATCTCTGAAAGCTAGGGGCTTTTATGCTGCATACATTTGTTGCATACGTTGAAGACAAGCCGGGCGTGTTGACGCGCGTGGCTTCGCTGTTTCGCCGGTTGAACATCAACATCATTTCGCTCACAGTGGGACGCAGCGAGCGCAATGGGCTGTCGCGGCTAACCCTGGTGTGTGAGGCATCGGCGGAGGCCGGAGACCGCATTCGCGCCAGCCTGTTTAAACTGGAGAATGTTCTCGATGTGGACGACATCGCCGGCGCTCCCGCGGTGACTCGCGAGCTGGCGCTGATCAAGGTGGCGGCCACGCGGCACACGCGCTCGGCGATCTTCGAGCTGGTTGAAGTTTTTCGCGCGCGCATTGTCGATCTCACGGCGGAGTCGCTGATGATCGAGATGACGGGCGTTGAGAGCAAGATTGAAGGGCTGATCCAGGTGCTCAATGAGAGCGACAGCCGCATCCTTGAAATCTGCCGGAGCGGCAAGATGACCATGCGCCGCGGCCATCACACCAGCGGCGTACTGCGCGCCATGGGCGCAGGCGAGAACGACGACGCCGTCACGGATGAATCACGGACGGTTGAAGAAGCCGCCGCCATCGAGCCGGAATAATCGCGCATCGCGCACATTCGTTTGACGGAAACTTTAACCCCGCACCCCACAAAGGAAGAATCGAAAAGAAAATGGCAAAGACTTATTACGATCACGATGCAGATCTCTCCCTCATTCAGGCAAAGAAGGTTGCCATCATCGGCTACGGCTCCCAGGGTCATGCTCATGCCCTCAACCTGAAGGACTCAGGCGTGCAGGTGAAGGTGGGCCTTGCCGCGGGCTCCAAGTCCATCGCCAAGGCGCAGAAGGCGGGCCTTGAGGTCGGCACCGTTGCCGAAGTCACCAAGTGGGCCGATGTGGTGATGGTGCTGGTCCCCGATCAGACCGCGGCCAAGTTGTATGCCGAAGAGATCGGCCCCAACCTGACTGCCGGCAAGCTTCTCATGTTCGCCCACGGGTTCAATATCCACTACAAGACCATCTTGCCGGCCGAAGGCATCGACGTCGGCATGGCCGCACCCAAGGCTCCCGGCCACCGCGTGCGCGAAGTCTTCACCGAGGGCGGCGGCGTTCCGGGACTTATCGCTGTGCATCAGGACGCGACCGGCAATGCCCACGCCCTCTGCCTCAGCTATCTGAAGGGCATTGGCTGCACACGCGCCGGAGTGCTGGAAACCACGTTCAAGGAAGAGACCGAGACCGATCTCTTTGGCGAGCAGGCCGTGCTCTGCGGCGGCGTAAGCGCGCTGATCAAGGCGGGCTATGAGACGCTGGTCGAGGCCGGCTACCAGCCGGAGAGCGCGTACTTCGAAGTGCTGCACGAGCTTAAGTTGATCGTCGATCTCATTTATCGCGGCGGGTTGGCTTATATGCGCTACAGCATTTCTGACACGGCCGAGTGGGGCGACTACGTGAGCGGCCCGCGCGTGATCAACGCGGAGAGCCGCAAGGCAATGAAGGCTATTCTGACGGAAATTCAGAATGGCGAGTTTGCAAAACGCTTCCTCGCCGACCAGAACTCCGGCCGCAAGGAGTTCCAGGCCTTCCGCGATGCCGAGGCCAAACACCCTGTCGAGATTGTCGGCAAGAAGCTTCGTGCCAGCATGCCGTTCCTCGATCCGGTCACGGTGGAAGAAGTGTCGAAGACGCGGTAGGTTTCAACCAGTTAGCAAAAATCGCCGGATGGCCGATTGGCTATCCGGCGTTTTTGTGCCTGCTGAGTTACCGCCCCGCTACTATCGATCCAAGTCCGGCTTGGAGCATTCCACTGCCTGCAGAATGATAGCAGCGACTCCGGTCTCTAGCGCCGATTGCCTGGCATATTATGGCCGCCCTGGTGCAGTGCCAGCGAAGCAATTGCACCGCTCGCGCCGGGCACAAACTCGATTTCGGCATACACTTGTCGTGTGTTACGGTACCGTGAAAGCCGGCGGCGCGTCGAATCGGATATTCTGAAACGGAGCTCTCCGGAGGTCCCGATGCTTTCCCCCACCGCTGCCTCGCCTGCCACGCCCACCCCCGTCGAGACCATCGCGGCTGCCCTTGAGCGCGTCACGCCGCTGCACGGGCTGTCGCTTGAAGACCGCCTGTGGCTGGCACGCCACGCTGAGGAGCTTGTGGCGGAGCCCGGCGATGTGCTGTTTGAAGAGGGCGCACCGGCCGATCACATGATTCTCATCCTGAAGGGCGAGATCCACGTGCAGCGGCAGCATACCGGGCCCATGGCTTTGTTTATCGGGCGAACCGGGCACATGACGGGGCTGCTGCCCTTCTCGCGCATGAAGGCTTCGGGCGGCCAGGGGGTTGCCGTTTCGCCCACGTGGGTGCTCCTGATTCACAGGTCGCTTTTCCCGGAGATGCTGCAAGCCATCCCGTCAATGACCCAGCGGGTGGTCTCGACGCTGCTCGATCGCGTGCGCGAGGTCACCCGTATCGAGCAGCAGTCAGAAAAACTGACGGCGCTGGGCAAACTGGCCGGGAACCTTGCCCACGAGCTCAACAATCCGGCGTCTGCCGCGCAGCGAGCCGCCTCGAGCCTGGTGACGGAGCTGAAGGCCAATCGCGAGAACCGGTTCAAGCTGGTGAATCTTTGCCTCAGTGAGGATCAAATCCACAGCATTGAGGCCTGGGAGCAGCGGGTAATGGATCGCAAGCCGCCGGTCGGGGCTCCGGATGCTGGAGACGTGATCACGCGGGAGGAGGCGCTGCGCAACTGGCTGACCGCGCTGCCCTGCGATACGGCGTGGGATGTAGCGCCACAGATTGCTGAGCGGGACGTGACAGTGGCGGATCTGGACGACCTTCGCACGATTCTGGGCGCTGACGAAACCTGCGTCACGCTGCAGTATTTCGCCCGCTACCTGCGATCCACGCGCTCGGTGGACACGCTGATCAACTCGACTGCCCGCATCTTTGACCTGATCAGCGCCATTCAAACGTACTCCTACATGGATCGCGCGGCCATTCTGGAAGTGGATGTGCCGGCGGGGCTGGACGCGACAGTGCAGATGCTGCAGTCGCGCATGAATAACATCACCGTGGTGCGTGACTATCAGCCCAGCCTGCCCTGCATCAGCGCCTACGGCAGCGAACTGAACCAGGTGTGGACCGCCCTGATTGAGAACGCGCTGGACGTGATGGCGGCGGCGGGCGGCAAAGGCGTTCTGAAGCTCTGCTGCCGCCTGGAAGGCGAGATGATGCTGGTGGAGATATGGGACACGGGACCGGGCATTCCGCCGGAGCTGCAGGACCGCATCTTTGAGCCCTTCTTTACCACCAAGGCGCCGGGGCAGGGGCTCGGCCTGGGGCTCGACAACGCCATGCGCATCGTTCGCAAGCATCGCGGACACCTGGGTGTGCGCTCGGAGCCCGGCTCGACGTGCTTCCGCGTGCGCCTGCCGCTGGACCAGTTCCAGGCATATTGACCCTGGGAATTTCGCAGCGACCCCACGCTAACGCGGTGAACCCTGAATTCTCTGCGATTGCGACTTAAGCCTCGCCGAGGTGTGCTTGCGCAAAGCAGTTTAACCCTTGTTGGATTTGTGGCTGGCTCCGAATGCTTGCTAGTTGCAGGCCATCCGATTCTTTCCATCTATATCTTGGATATAAGTCGTAGTGGTGACGTTTGGACATGACCGCTGAATAACTAAG
>PLXP01000010.1 GCA_003151435.1 Acidobacteriaceae bacterium | reverse complement strand
CGATGCGCTTGTACTCATGCACTCCCTTTCGCACGGACAGCCTCTGCTGCCCCGCTATCAAGTATGCCCATCCTCGCCCAGCCGCGTCCTGACGGCCATGCGTAGACGCTTACTTTGTGTGTGTGTGTGGCTGTGCCCATTTTTGTGCCTATACTCATTCAAAATCAGTCGCAATCCAGTCGGTATGGATAGCAGTCCGCAATTTTTGCCGAGGGCGTAAGCGTATCTTGTATAGTGGTTTATAGCAATCGATAGCAGCAGGAGGGTCGGCGAATTCCATAGCTGTTAACCGAAGGGTTGTAGGTTCGAGTCCTACCTGAGGAGCCAATTATTTTCAACGACTTACGCCCCTTCCCAGTACCCCGATGACCCCCAGAATTACAAGACTGTAGGGACTTTTGTAGGGACTCCCCTTCAAAACCCTGCGTATTCGCAGGTAATTCTGAGCACCCTTGTTCTGCAATTCCCGTTGAATCGAGATTTTTGTCCTCCGCCGAAAGGCTGTTCGCGTTGCTTTGGACCCCATTCTGCAACCCCTGTAGGGACTTTTGCAGGGACCCCCCATCGTATCCGCTTTGTTTGTTAGCGGATACGTCCATTTCCGGCTTCGGAACGATGGATTCGAGAGCCTTCCGCTTCGCTTCCATGCGGATGTGGCTATAGTGCCGGAGCATCTGCTTGGAGACGTGCCCGGCGATGTCCATGATGGTCTCGTCGCCAGCGCCACTCTCTGCAAGTTCCGTTATGAGCGTGTGCCGGTTGTCGTGGAACCGACCTTGGACTTTGGCGTTATCGCGGACATTGTTCCAGGCCGTCTTGAGCGTGGTGACAGGGCGCGTGGGGTCGCTGGGCCGTGGCTTCCCCCACGGGAACACATACCAATCGGGTTGGATCGCTCCGAATTTCTCCTTGTACCATTCCCTGTATTTGAGGAGCACCGGAAGCAGAATCGTGTTCAAGGGAATGGTGCGGCCGTCCCCCGCCTCCGTTTTGCTCCGCCCCACTGCGAGATAGTTCTTGTCGAAATGGATCTGCGCCCAGGTGAGGGTCCGAATCTCCTTGTCGCGCATCCCGGCATTCAAGGCCATGTTCAAGGCAAGATAGATGTGCGGCGACCTTGCATTCCGCGCCTCTTCGAGCATCCGCTGCTTTTCCTCTTCGCTATAGGCTTTGCCAATGCCCTTGCGGACCTTGAGTTTGAGCATCTTCTTTTTGCGCAGGCGCGCGCGGATGATGTCGCCGGGGTCTCCCAGGATGCGCAGCAGGAAGCCGACCTCTTCATTGACGGTTTTTGGGGCTGTACCTTCACTGAGGCGGGCATTCTGGTACTCGATAACGACGGCTTCGCTGAAGTCTACAAGCATCTTGCTCCCGAGCAGCCGTTTCAGGTGCCGGACAGCGTAATCGGCGAACACCGCGGAATCGGGAAGCCGCAGCTTATAGCCATCGTAGAATTCCGTTGCCACCTCGCTGAAGGTACGGATGCGTTCGTGGCGCGTGTCCGAAAAGTTGTTGAACCCCTTTTCCAGTTCGCGCCTGCGATCTTGCTCTGCTGTCCGGGCGATGGTCTTGGACGTGCTCTTAGTCGATTCCTGCACGCGACGCCCCGCATACCAGAATTCATACCACCAGACACCACCACGCCGAAAAAGACTCATGCGACCTCCTTCATGGCCCGGATCAGGGCAGAGGTTGGTTTCTCAGGACGGCGGGAAAGCAGCTTGGCAAGACCTGCAAGTTCCTGCCGCGTCCATGAGACGCGAATCAGCGGGAGTTGCTTCTCCAGGGAAATGGATTTGTGCAAGCCGGTTCTTGTCATGGGGAAGCTCCTTGGAGATGCTCCTTGAATCGTTTATCTTTTCGGCAGCAGGCAGCGGGCGCCTCGGGGAGCAAGCGCCTTATCGAAGGTGACGAGCACACCTTCCGCCGCCTGAGCTACCGCCAGCAGCCAGGCATCGGCCCAAACCTTCGGGGATGCCGTTTTCCCGGCCGCTTTCTCGCGGAAACGCTTCTCGACCTCTGGCGGCTCCGAAATGAAGGTCACCCGGTCGTCGTCGTAAAAGCGGTCATAGACGCGCCATGCCTCGGAGATCGTCAGGGGTTTGCCGTCCATGACCGCAGCGGTCGTTACGAGTCGGAGAAAACCAAGCTGCGTCAGACGGCAGAACGCGATTGTCCCGTCCTCTCCATCCCACCAGTGCCGCGCCAATGCAGAATGGACATGCTCGGGTGCGGCAAGCGCAAGCCACACATTGATGTCAGGGAAGCTCAATAAGCTCATAAGCCTCTTCGTTCGTGATGCGGATACGCCGCCCGGCAGGACGGATCAGCGGCGGATCGAGTTTGAGCCGCCGTTTGGGCCGGGTCGCTTTGGTCTCTTCTACCGCGCGTTCGATTCCTTCCAGAATGAGCTTGCGCGCAGAACATCCCTTGCGGGCAGCAGCCTCATGAACGCGGCGATGCAGCTCGCGGGGCAGGTCAATCGATGTGCGGATCGCCTTCGATTCCATGCCATCCAGTATAAACGATCGACTTAAATAAGTCGACAGGGATTTCATGCGAAAATCCTCTATCCGGACTTGCGCAGCAAAGGCCGGACCGTTTCCGAAGCCGGCTGGATTCGGGGTGGCCTGTCCCCTCCGCTGGGCTGTGCGTTCATCCAGTCGTTAAGGTCGTCTTCGTTGTATCGAACCAACGAGCCGAACTTCCGATAGCGTGGGCCGCGATTTTCCAAGCGCCACCGGCGCAATGTCGCCAGGCTGATTTTCGCATTTTGCGAAACTTCGAGTTCGGTCAGGTATACCTCGTTCATCAATGCACCTCGAAAAGAGTGTGGGCATTTCGGAAAAGCAGACTTGCGTCCAGGATTCACCATGAACCGAATAACTCACCGCGTCGAATACAAAATTCGTCCTGCAGTATTCCGATTCTGCATAGTGTTCCGTGATAGATAGTTACCGCGCGCAACAGCGAGCTACTTCGGGCATGTGGCATTCCCATTGCGCGCCCACACTATGCGCAAACTGCATAGTCTGACGCGCGATTTGTATTGGACTTTGAAAATCATCGGCGCTAGGTTCGCAGCAGAACGGAAACACGCACGGCCGTTCGCCGAGGTGCCTATGATTCATCTCCCACATATTCACGGTGCTATCGCGCTAGCTGACAGAACAGTTCAACGCAAGCGCAAAGTGAATCGTTTCCGCCGTCTCCTCCGATTCGATCCCCGTCGTAATCGGCTGCTTGTTCCGTTTGCCAATCGGCAGGCGGAACACACTCTCAAAACCACTCTTCTTTGCGCCATCCGTGTGATGGCTCCCACCCTTCTTGCGCTCTCGCTTACGAGCGCGGCCCACGCCCAGGGAACGATGGACTTCTCCGGGGCGACCACGCTGATGACAACCTTCAAAACTTTTGCCATATACGCCGGAGCCGTCATCTGTTTTGGCGGATTGATTTTCGCTGGAATCCGGATGATGAGCGGCCGCTTTGCGGACGCGATTCCGGGTCTCTTCGGCGCGCTGTTCGGTGCAGGCGTGCTTGGATGGGGCGCCGGATGGATTGGCTCGCTCACCGGACAGACGATGCAGTAGGTGGCGGCCATGACCAAGCGGGGAGAACCGTTACCAATCAACCAGGCGCTGAATCGACCGAGGGCCAAGCTCGGCCTCGACCTCACAGCATGGATGGCGATCGTATTCGTCTGTGTAACGGTTTTCCTCGTTGGGTTCCGCGTGGTCGCGTTGATCGCCTTTCCGTCGCTGGCCGCGAGCGCGTGGCTGATCGTTCGCAAACACCCGAAGATGTTCGAGCTTTGGGGCTTGAGTTTAAGCCAGAGGTCCTACTATGACCCGCGCAAACACTGAGCAATTGAAATACACGCCATGGTTCGCCAAGGCCGGAGCCGCGTGCAGCATCGTTCCGATCAGCCGATTCGTGAATGACCGCATCTTTGCTCTCAAAGGCGGCGGCTACGGCTGCTTGTTCTCACTTGCCGGACTGGACGAAGAAGGATTGACCGACCAGGAACTCGAAGCACAGGTGCGCTCGATTGAAGGCGCGCTGCGCGGCCTGCCGGAAGGATCGTGCCTGTACCAGTACACGCGCGTCCTATCGGGCGTCAATCTGCCACAGAAAGAACACTACGCAAATCCGGTCACGCAGGTATTCGTGAATGATCGTTTGGCGTTCCTCGAAAAGTCGGCCGGCTTCCGCCGTATCAATCTGCACTGGTGCCTGACTCTGGAGCCACCCAAGGCGGCGGCCTTCGCGCGCAAGCCCAAGGAGCACGTCGCCGACACCACCCGGATGCTGGCCGATCTTGAAAAGATGGCCACGCTGCTCGAAGGTCATCTCGCTGGGGCTTTGGATCTGCGGCTACTCGAAAAGAATGCGGTTTATCAGTTTTTCAGCTACCTGTTCAATCTCGAAGAGTGGGCAGCCAAAGACAATCTGTCCGCCGAGGACGGCGTCGACCGGCAGATTGTAAAGAGTCCCGTCGAGTGGCACAGCGACCACCTCACTATCGGCCGCAGATACGTCCAGATGTTCTCGCTGAAGACGACGCCGGAAGCGTCCAGGCCGTGCCTCTTCTCGGGCCTGATGACGCTCGATTGCGACAGCGTGTTGTGTTCGACATGGCGGCCGAAGTCCACTACCGCGGCGCGCAACGAGATCGACGCCCAGGAAAAATTCATCTCGTTTTTCAAAGTCGGCGTTTTGACGCGCGTCATGAGCGGGCGCGATACGGCATCGCTTGAAACCGGCGCGGGAGCCAGAGCCGCGAACACCCAGGTCGATGACTTGGGCGAAGTCATCCGCTCGCTCGACAAGAAAGCGCAGGGCGAATACTCGCTCCGCTTCCTTGTGGCCGCGCGCAGCGTGGACGAGCTGCGCGGCATTGCGCCCGTTGTGCATCGCGTCTTCGTCGATGCGCGGGCGGAGGTCATGGAAGAAACGCTTGGCAATCTTTCCGCGTTCTATGCCATGTTTCCCGGCAACCACAAGTTCAACGTATTTCCCATGTGGCTCGCGGAAGACCATCATGCCCGGCTCTCTTCGATCTTCGCGCCGAATCTCGGCCATCCGTATTCCGAAGACCTCGATAACGAGTACCTCAACATCTTCGAGACGCGCACACGAACTCCGTTCTTTCAGGACGTGTATGTGGACGGTGTGCGTGTCATGTTGATCCTTGGGCCAACTGGCAGTGGCAAGTCAGTTCATGGGAATCTGGCCATCGCCCACGAGCAGAAGTACGGCGGATTCACGTACATCTTCGACATCGGCGGCAGCTATGAAAGCGTCGTCGAGCTATACGGCGGCAGGGTTGACCGCATCGGGAAGGATGGTCCGCGCGTGAATCCCTTCGCGCTGGAGCCGACCGAGAGCAATATCACGTTTTTGTATAGCTTCGTCAAGCTGCTACTCGTGAACGGCGGCGCGGAATTGGAACCGGAAGACGATGACGTAATCCACAAGGCTGTGCAGGATATGTACCTGCTCGATGCGGAAAACCGCCGTTTGTCCAATCTCTTCCTGCCCAAGAAACTCGACCGTTACTTGTCCAAGTGGGTTGGCAACGGTGTCTATCACGCGGTTTTCGACAACGTGGAAGACAGTCTCTCGCTGTCGCGCCTGCAATGCTTCGACTTCCAGGGCGTGAACAACGAGCAATACGCCGACCTGATCGAGCCGGCGATGGTCTGGCTTCTGCGCCGCATCAATGACGTTCTCTACAACCCCGCCAATCTCGGCGTACCCAAGCACATCCTGATCGAAGAGATTTTCTCTTCGATGAAAAACCGGCAGTTGCTCGAAGGCGCTCTCGCTTCGATCAAAACCGTGCGCAAGAACCTTGGCGGCGTGACCATGATCGGCCAATCCGCCGAGGACCTGGGCGCGAACGCCGATTCCATCGTGAACTCCTGCACCTCATTTCTGTTTCTGAAAGACGCGACCTTCAACCGCAAGCGGTACGCCGAGCTGTTCAAGATGAACGAGCAGCAGCTTGCTCTCTTCGAGAGCTTGCAGGACCGCGAAGGTTTGTACATGCGCCGCGACGGTTTGACCAAAGTTATCCGGCTCAATCTCGACAGCCGCAGCTATGCGGCCTTTTCGACCAAGCCGAAAGACCGCGTGCGCCGCGCCAAGCTCATTGCCAAATACGGACTCGCCGAGGGCATCGCACACTTTGCCCAAGGGGAAACCGCGTAACCAATAACTCACCGCAGAAAGGACACGAACGCCATGAGACCTCCTATTCCTGTCTCCATCGGCCTTGGCCTGCTGCTGGCCACCGGCCAGTTGCACGCCGCGACCGATCCGCATCCACTCCAGCCCAGCGCACCCCGCACCGTGACGGTCACGGAAGCGGAGACGCCGCCGCAGGTGCGCGCCGGCGTGCTGCAATCAACGCTCATTGTGTTGCCTACCGAAGAAAAGGTCGCCAATGTCTTTGCCGGCGACACGGTGAATTGGATCTTCGACGGCGGGCATATCGCCTCGCGCTTCATCAGCGTCAAGCCGAAAACTGCGAACGCTTCGACTGACATTCACATCGTCTCCGATCACGGCAACGAGTACACGCTTCAGTTGCGCGAGGTATCGAATGACCCCGATTCACATTTCGATTCCAAGGTCTTTATCAGTCCCGGCGACCAGGCTGCAAAGGACCGTCTGGCGCAGCTTCCAGTCTTTGTTCCAGCCGCCGAACTGGATAAGGCGAAACAGGAAGCTGCTGCCGCGAAGGCCGCTCAGACAGCCGAACTCAAAGCCGAACAGACCAAGGCGGAACAGTACCACAGCGAGTATCCCGGCACGCTGCATTTCGACTACGCCTGGGACGAAAAGAAAGGCAAAGAACTCGGGCTCCAGCAAATCTGGCGGGACGACAAGTTCACCTATCTGCGCGGCGTCTTCCAGGAAACGCCGGCGCTCTACGAAGTCAAGGACAAGAAGCCGTCGCTCATCAACTTCGATTTCAGCGGCGGGCTCTATACCGTGCCGAAGCTCTTGGAGAACGGGTATCTCGCCATCGGCAAGCAGAAAGTTGAATTCCATCGCGTGGGAGGTACGAAGTAGCCATGACCGAGCAGACTCCCAATACGCCCGCAATGATCCCCGAGCAGCCGGAGGCAAAGCCGCCGCTCAAGAAGGGTATGCCCGTGGTGATTGCCCTGGTGGCAATTCTCGCCATACTCGGGATCGCCAATGTGTCGAGCCTGCTGCGCGGCAACAAAAAAGCAGCCCCGGCGAGCGCATTACAGATGCGCCCTGTTTCGCCCAATGCGCAGCAGGTATCGAGCTTCGAGACACAACAGCAATTGCAAGCCAAACACGACGCCGAGGAACGCGAGCGCCAACAACAATTGGTGGCGGCCATGCAACAGCTTCAGGCTACGGAAGACGCTCCCGGTCCCGAGTACGCCAATGCAGCGCCGATGACCGCCGCACAGCGCGACACGATCTACGGCGTAAACTCCAATGCGCCGCAGCGCACCTCCAGCATCTACGAGGCGCAGGCCGAGGCCAAACAGAAAGTGTTGGCACGGGAGAAAGAGAAGCAGGACGCCATCAACAGTGGTACGGTCGCCATCGATTTCGAGCACGCAAGCGGTACGCCTGTGCCTGCTGCTACTACGGCTCCCACGCAGGCGGCGGTCCTGGGCGAGCGCGAGGAAGCGCCACTGTCTGTAGCTACCGAATCGGTAGGCGTTCCCAATCCGCCGCACGCAGCGAATGCAGAGGCCGCATCCGCCCAGCAGCCCAAACCCGCTACCAAGACCGATCCGATGGCCCCGTATGAGTTCGACCAGTATCAAGGCCGGCTCTACCGGATCTTCGAGGGCACGGTTCTCGAAGGCGTCGTCACCAACCACATCGACGGCGGCTTCAGCGGGCCGATTCTGGTCATGCTGACCACCGACTACTATTCGCACGATCACCAGCAGCTCTTGATGCCCCAGGGTACTCGCCTGATCGGCACGGTACAGAGCGTGGGCAACGCCCAACAGCGCAAGATGTTCGTCACCTTCCACCGGGCCGTCTGCCCGGACGGTTTTTCGCTCGACTTCGACAAGTACGTCGGGCTCGATCCGATTGGGACAACGGGGTTGGCTACCAAAGTCGATCACGGCTACCTAATGGCCTTCGGTGCGGCGGCGGCCATTGGCGGTCTCGGCGGTCTCGCGCAAATCGGCAACAACAGCAGCGTTCTTGATTCATCGACGCAGATTCGTAACGGCATCTCCGAGCAGACTGCGGCGGAGGGTGAGCAGGTTTTGAACCACTTTCTCAATCGTTTGCCCATCATCACGCTCAAAGAGGGCTCGCGCGCCCGCGTGTACGTGGGCCGCGACATCCTCATTCCGTCCTATACGGAACATCGTATGGACCCAACACTGTGAAGAGAGGAACAGCCCATGAGCGCAGTGAACGATCGATACAACCACTTGCTCAATAAGGCGCGCGACGCGATGCGCTGTGGCCGCTGTGCCTGGGCAGTGCAGTCCACCGGCGAGAAGGTTGCCGTTGCGCTCGTGCTCAATCGCGCCGACTGGCTGGAAGAGATTGGCTACACCATCGCCGAAGCCATCGAGCGCGCCGGCCAGGATTGGGTTGTCATCATCCCTCAGATCGCTCGCCAGCTCGCCGAGGAGGGGATATGACGGCTCCCAAAACCAATCGCCGCAGGCTCGCCGGCTACGCCGCAATGATCGTGCTGGCGCTCGTTGTACTCAGAGTACCAGTGGTACAGAACGTCGTCGCGGGCGCGTTGATCGAATTTATCGAGATCACCGAAAGAACCGTGCGGTTTCCGTGTTGGTTCCCGGATCACCAAAGTTGTTTCACCCTGGATAGGTTGGACCCCACCTGCCCGCATTGCCTATAACCGTTCGTTCAACCCGAGGAGGTTTCTATGAGATTCAACATGACCAATCGCCGCAAGTGGACCATCGCAGTGGCGGCGGTACTTCTCACCGCGACGCCCAGCTTCGCGCTGTTCGGCATGGGCGATATTGTTTTCGACCCCACCAGCTACGGCAGCCTTGTGCAGCAGCTCACGACCGTCCGCACGCAGTACACCATGCTCAAGAACAACATCACCCATTTCAGCATTAAGCAGCAGTGGCAGACGACGCTCCATGCTCTCGAAAATGTGAACGTCGCGAATATGTTCGGAGAAACAGCGGGCATCAGGATTGCGCTCAATACCAACTCACCTTCTACATCGACAACGGCATGGAAGACGGCCACGATTTCGATGAACAGCGGCACGAGCAGCTACCTGCAAGGACAGTCTCTCGGTAGTTCTCGTATGTCTCAACTTGCCATGATCGAAACTGCGGACGCAATCTCTCCCGACTGCCTCACTGCTGTAGGTCAGTACCGGAGCAATCGGACCGAGAATGCCACGGCCAATTCCTCGCTGCTTTCGGACCAATTCGACAGCTCAGACGATACCAACAGTGAAGTCCAGCAGCTCAATCTTTTGAACGCATCCGAAGCGCAGAAGTTGAGCGAGATGCAGGCTCAGGGAACGCTTCATACCTGCCTTGCCGGGCAGATGACCGTTGCCAATATGGAACGGCGCAATGCCGCTGTCGAAGACCTCAATACCGCGGTCTTCGTCCAGCAGCAGCGCGCCAGCAACGACACCAGCGCCGCCAATGAAGGAAGCACCTGGGATAGCTACCTTCCGTAAGTTGAAGGCCGATCCGATTCCGTGCGGCGCTGGCCGCCAAGCCAGCGCCGCCCTTGATTCCAGTAGAGAGGTGACAACCATGATTTCACCAACCCTGTTGGCGCAAGCATTACCGAGCGCAAGCTCCGGCGTGGATTGGCTCTATCAGTTCACGAACAACTTGACGAATCTGACCACACAGAATGGCGGCGCGCTCACCCAACTCGGCCTGACCGAGCTGAGCGCCATCGCCCTGTTCACGCTCATCAGCATGGTCATCAACTGGAACACGTCCGGGATGACGTTGCGCTTCCATACGCACCCAGTCCGCGCGGGCGATCTGACCAACTTTCTGTTACGGCTCATCGTCTGCTGCCTGCTCATCAATTACTGGGTGAATCCACTTCCCGGAGCGAGCTTCGGTCTCAACCATTTTTTTTCGTACATCGCCCAGGCGATGGTGGCGGCCTTCGACCAGGACTCGCTGAACAACCTGCTGCAATTGTTCAAAACGGCCGGCGACAACACCGCCATGCCGTCGCTCATGGCTCCTGTCCAGATCCTTTGCTACTTCGTGGTGCAAGGACTGCTGGGGATTGCCTCGGGCATCCTCTTCCTCATCAATTGCAGCTCGTTCATCCTCTACGGCGTAACGGCGCTCTTTGGTCCTGTGTTCATTCCGCTGCTGATGACCAGGACTTTCCGAGGAAAGTTCTTCCACTTCCTCGATGTGCTGCTTGGCTTCGCCATGATCCGCGCCGTGGCCGCCGCGTTCATCTTCGTATGGGCAGGCTTTTTGAATGCCTTTATCCAACAAACTTTCAATGGCAATTACTCGATGGATATGTGGCTTGCGAACCTGATCCCCTGCACGATGGTTTTCATCGCCTTCATCATCAACCTGCTCTTTATTCCGAGTATGACGCAGGCGATCTTCGGCGGCACGGCGGGAATGGCCGATAGCGTATCCAAGGTTGGCGGAGCCGTAGCTTCCATCGCAATGATGGCGGGATGAGTATGTGGACCTTCCTGTTCAGCTTTCTGCTCCTTCGTCGCCTCGGACTTTCAAAGCCCATCCGTGCCGTGCTCACGGTGTTCATCGTCGGACTCATCATCGTGGTTCTGATCTACACCGTAAACCTGTTTCTCACCCTTGAAGAAAGGACAAGTGCTCCCCATGTCCACACGCACAGCTCCCGTTGAAGCACCGCTCACGCCGGAGCAATCGCTGCTCGTCGATCACATCGGCAACGAGGTGTATTCGTCCCACTATGCCGAGCGGAAGGCATACCGCTTCATCATTGCCTGTGGCACGGTGGCGCTGCTTGGATCGCTGGGCATGAACTTGTCCCTGGCCCGCCGTCCCATTGCCAATCGCTACATCCGCATCGATGAGATGGGGCGCGCTCAGGCCATTCAGTATTCGGACTTGAACTACAGTCCGCGCGAGGGTGAAGTCCGCACTTATCTGACCGATTGGGCCAACTATCGCTACACGATCAACCGTGATGTAATCGCCAAGAAATATCCGCTCAATTACTACTTTCTGTCGCAAACTCTCGCTTCGCGCTTGATGGGCGACGACAACCAGAACCATCTGGTTTCCCAGGTCACGGCAGGACAGATCGAATCGAGCGATGTCGCGGTCCAGAACGTGACTATCACGTCCATGTCTGAGGAAATGGTCCAGGGCGCGCGCATTGCTCGCGGCACGGCCTTGATGACCGTGGATCGGTTCTACTCCGCGCAGAACTCGCGTGAGCCCCGCACAGAGCATTGGATGCTCAGCATTATCTACTATCTCAATCCCAAACAGGTCAGCGACCAGTCCCGAATTTATCCGCAATACGAGTTCATCAATCCGCTGGGATTGACCATCACCGAGTTCCACGAAAACCGCGTTTCCGTCGATCCGATTTCCCCTGAAGCAAACGCGGCGAATCCAGCGCGGAACGCTCCTGCCGTCTCAGGAGGAACGAGGTGAGCTACGAGTTAATTCTGCCGTTCTTCCCCGAGGAACTGCGCGAGTTGCTGCTTGACCCATCGATCTCCGATCTGATGATTAACGGGACTACGGGTGTGTTCGCGGATCGGAACGGAATGATCGAGCACATTGAACTGCGAACGCCGTACACGAACGAGCGGCTACAAGCGGCCATTGAGCGTGTCGCGCGCATTCTCGGCCAGGACCTCACTGGGCAGAATCCGATTCTCAATACGCGCTTGCCCGATGGCTCGCGCGTGGCCGTGGTCGGCCCGCCTTCATCGGTCTATGGCCCGACGCTGACCGTCCGCAAATTCAACCGCTGGTTTACCTCGGATGAACTGGTCGCGTCGGGCAGCCTGCCCAGCCATGTCCGCGACACGGTCGTAAGGCTGACTGGAGCACGAAAGAACGGCATTATCGCTGGCGGAACCGGCTCGGGCAAGACGACCTTGATGAAAGCTCTGCTTGACCACGTTCCCATGCAAGAGCGGCTCATTGTGATCGAGCAGCCCGCCGAGTTGAAGATCGCACATCCCAATGCTGTTCGCTGGGAGGCAGTCGCCGCGATTCCCGGCCAGGTTGCCGTCACTCCGAGTCAGTTGGTGGCTGCCGCTCTGCGCCATCGTCCCGACCGCATCATCATGGGCGAAATTCGAGACGAATGCGGCTATGACCTGCTGCAAGCGATGAACACCGGCCACGGCGGAACACTCTCAACATTGCACGCGGACTCCGCCGTGGATGCGCTGGACCGGCTGGCGGATATGGCGCTGAGTGCCAGGACGAATCTGAATCAGCAATTCATCCGGTCACAGACCGGAAAGGCAGTGGATTATGTCCTCTATTGCGAACGCGATTCCACGGGCCGGCGCAGAGTGCGCGAGCTTATCACCGTGAAGGGCTACAGCCATGCGGAGCAGTCCTTCGATACGGAGGAAATCTACCGGGCTTCCTCCACGGCGGCAGCGTGATCGAGCAGATGGAAACGCGAATCGGAGGCACATCTATGCAACACCTTATTGGGCACGGTGAAGGTGACGGAATCTCGCCCTTGTTGTGCGCTCTTGAGCGTGACCGCACCGAACTTCAAGACGAGCGAATCCAGGTGCGAGATGCGGCTCTTTGTCAGGAGGCCAGGCGACAAGGAATGTGGACCTGGTTTTGCCGGTCGAAGCGGTCGCCAGGAAGCCAGGAGTTTGCTCGGTTCAGATGCGAGTCTCCCCAGATCAATTTCTCACTTGCTCGGTCACTGCTTCGGGGCCTATGCGACGCCCGGCGGCAAGCTCGCTCTTCTGCTTCGATTTCATCGTCCTGCGGGTTACGGTTTCCATCTGCGATTGACCCTCCGTAAATGCAGAGCTTCGGCCTTGGGAGTCGCGCCCACTCGCATAGCTTCGCCAGGTGTGACCCGAGCAGATCGGGAATTCAAATCAGGAGACTCGAAAATGCACTTGAATCGCGCAACTCTCATTGGCTACCTGGGCGGCGACTCCGAAGTTCGCACCGGCAAGAACAACCAGAAGTTCACCACCTTTTCCATCGCTACCAAGACCTCTTACAAGGACAAAGAGTCCGGCGAGTACGTCTCGCACACCGAATGGCATCGCTGCATCGTCTTCGGCAAATTCGGCGAGTTTGCGGCCACGCTCAAGAAGGGCGCGCATGTCCAGGTTGAGGGTGAGATTCGCCACACCGAGTACACGCCCAAGAAGGCAAAGAAACCGGTGCGCACCGACAGCATTCGCGTCAACTCCATCCTCAAGCTCGACCGCGCGGAAAAGGCCGCCGCGGAAGAGCAGGAAGCCGAACAGGATATTCCCTCCGAGGAAGTGGCCGAGTAGGCCGCTTCCCCTTCACGGTGAAAGCCCGGCACACGCCGGGCTTTCCGTCTGACAATGCCCGTGCAATCGCGTTCCCGAACGAGGTCAAACATGAACCAAGTTGCCGTCAATTTTCTTACCCGTAGTTTCACTTCCAGCGAAACGATTGCGCTCTTGATCCGTCGGGAAGATGCGTCCCGGCCACAACAGCGCGTGGTCACGCTCGAACAAGTTCTCGCGCCGCGCTATATGGCTTGGCTCACCTTTGAAAACGACAACGGCGCGAACATCTACGTCTCCGCCAATCCTCTGCGCCCCGGCAGCCGGAAGCGGACCAAAGAGTACATCGCTTCCGTCCGGCATATCTATATAGATATTGACGACGACGGCGACACCCGGCTTGCTGCGCTGCGGGCGTCGAATGCTGTTCCTGCCCCGACCGCAATCGTCTCAACTTCGCCGGGCAAATATCAGGCGCTCTGGCGTGTCGCCAGCTTCGACTTTGAGCGCCAGGAACAGACGCTCAAGCTGCTCGCCCAAGCCTTCGGCGGCGATCCCGCTTGTACCGACCGCAACCGGGTACTTCGCCTGCCGGGATTCTTCAACCGGAAATATTCTCCCGCGCACCTTGTCACGGTCGAATACCCGGCGGATACGATCTATGGCCCCGAGGACTTCCGGCTCGATAACGTCGTCAGCTCTTCCGTGCTCCCGCTGCGCGGCAACGCACGGAAATCGCCGGCACAGAAGCACTCACATTCCGAGGACGATTGGGCCTGGGTTTGCGACCAGCTTGCACACGGTCGGGACGCTGTAAAGCTGACGCACGAGCTTGCTTCGCGTCGTGCTGACAAAGGCGCCCCGTTGTACTACTCGCAGCATACCGTCGATGTCGCCTCGGCTCGCCTCTGGCTGGCCGATGGCATCCCCATCGACGACGTTATCACCATGCTCGAAGTTCGCCGCCGCTTCGAGATTCCCGCCGNNCTCCGCTCGTGCGCGGGAGATTGCGGCTACTGCTCAGCACATGATTACCCGTCGCAAGACGGCCTGATTCCACAGTTGAAGGAGAACCCTATGCCACTGCTTGAAGTCATCCAAACCCGCTACGTCAGCGCATCCGTTCGGTTGACGGATTCGACTGCTTTGCAACTCGATCAGTACGCCGCATTCATCCATGCAACGGCGGATGAAGTGATCGACCAGGCGCTCGCCTATGTCTTCTCGAAAGACCGCGACTTCCAGGACTTCCTGAAGACGGCACACGCCAAGCAGGTTGCCCCCGCTTTGCGTGTGCGAAAAGGCCCGAGCAATGGTGCGACGGAGCAGCCGACAAAAAAGCTTGCAGCGGGGGTCGAGTCCACGGCTTCTGTGCGCGCAGTGAAGGCATGATCGTCCATTCAATTTCGTGGTGGTGCACGAACGGTGCTTCGCACCGGAAGAATTTTGACACTCCACCCCTCCAAGGGTCGTGCGGTGAATCCGCACGGATTCGTGAACAGCAACCTGCAAGATCAACATCTTACGAGCAATACGGATTCGTGCGACTTCGCGCGAATCCGTGCGACTTCATTCGTAATGGGAGGGAACACGCATGGCGCTAGTGAATGACGATTCGATTGCAGACAGGGCGAGAAAGCTTGAGTCGTTGCGGATGACCAACGTCTCTTCAAGACTCACGCGCCGCGAGACGGACCACCTCGACGAGCTGGCAAAAAAGCACCGCCTGCAGCGTGGCGAATTCATCCGGCAGCTGATTCTTGACAGGTTGGCGTGCGACTCCGGCGATCCACTCGTGAGCCCGGAGTTGGTCGAAATTATCGGCGTTCGGCTCATGCTCACGAACCTTCTGAAACCACTCACGACAGGGCAGAAGGTAACACCCGAAGTCTTCGACGGGATCATAGCCGAGGTCAAAAAGCACAAACGCAGCTTGGCGATCAAGACGCGGACAGACTTGGAGAAAGACTAATGGCAAGCATTCACTGGGGACGAAAAGAAACGATCATTTTCCCGCCGCACAGCGCCATCTACACCTATGGCGC